>JBCCSK010000517.1:0-3280 GCA_039200205.1 Planctomycetota bacterium | reverse complement strand
TGCGGCTGGGCGACCTCGACGAGGAGGAGATCGGTGCGGTCCAGGACCTGCTCGCGACAGCGCTCAGTCACTCCGGCTACGAGCGAACGCGCGACATCATGCTCGCGGACGACCGCCTCCTTCCGCCCGGCGGCTCGCGCCCCGGATTCGGCGCCGAGAACTTCTGGCTCGTGCTGTTCGGCGAGCCCGATGCGAAGGGCGCGTGGGGTCTCCAGCTCGACGGGCACCACCTCGCGCTGAACCTCTCGTTCAGCGGCGAGGGCATGACGATGTCTCCGACCTTCCTCGGCGCGCAGCCCTCGCGCTTCGAGCGCGGCGACGAGGTCGTCGAGCCGCTCGGGGACGCAGTCAGCGGAGCCTTCGCCTTGATCGGCTCGCTCGACGACACCCAGCGCGCCACAGCGGTCGTCGGCCCGACGCGCGCGGGCAACGTCGCGGCAGCGGGACGCGACGGGTTCGTGCCGGAGCGCGAGGGTCTCGCGTGCTCGGAGCTGAGCGCGGATCAGATGCGCCTTGCCCAGGCGCTGTTCACCGCCGTCGTCCGCGACCTGCCGCAGGACATCGCGCAGAAACGGCTCCGGGAGCTCGAGAACGAGCTCCCGGAGATGCACCTCAGCTGGCGCGGACCGACGTCGCCGAAGAGCGACGTGTCGTTCCGGCTCCAGGGGCCGACGCTGATCCTGGAGTACGCGTGCCAGGACCTGGGAGGCGATCCCCTGGACCACCTCCACCTGATGTACCGCGACCCGACGAACGAGTACGGGGCCAGGCTCTGAATCAGAGTCCGCCGTCGCCCTTCTTCTTCTCGGCGGGCTCGGCGGCTTTCTCCTTCCGCTTCGCCGCGATCGCCTTCGCGCGCTCGGCGTCGACCTTCGCGACGTACTTCGCGGGGTCCTTCCGCACCTTGCCCTCGCAGCGGCCGCAGCAGGTCTGCAGAAGGCGTCCGCCGATGACGAACTTCTTCGACTTCGCGTTGAGCTCCGCGTCCTCGTTCACGAGGCAGGCCTCCAGCGGGTAGTCCTTCGCCTGGGCGCGCGCGGCGAGCTGGTCGAGCTTCTCGGCGTACTTCGCCGGGTCGGCCTTCACCTTCTTCGCGCACGACGGGCAGCACGTGCGGAAGAGGCGGTTCTTCACGACGAACGCCTCGGCGACGTCCTCACCGTCCTTGATGAGCTCCGTTCCGGCGATCACGCATTTGGCCGTCGGGTAGATCGCTGCCTGACGCTCGGCGATCTTCTCGTCGACCTTCGGAATCCACTCCTCGGGCTCCTCCTCGACAACGTCGGCGCAGCCCTCGCAGCAGAACTTCAGCTCGCGCCCCTCGATCACGCGCGTCGTGCGCGAGTTCTTGACGTCGAGGGGCCGCCCCGAAGCGGCGCAGACTTCGAGGAGGTACGGCTCTCCCTTCCACTCCTCCTTCTCGGCGGCCTTCGCCTCTTTCTTCTCCTCGGCCTGGCCGTCGGTCTGGACGGGAGCCAGGGGCGCGGCGGCGCAGAGGAAGACGAGCGAAACGAGAGCGGACAGCAGGACCTTCATCGAGCGACCTCCAGGTCGATGTGGAGATCGCAGTGAAGCGCGCGCGCCCCGGGTTCGCAACCCGGGGCCGCGCCCGCCGTCCGTTTCACCTACTCGGGGGCGTCCTCGCCCCGCTCGCGGGCGATCTCGGCCTCGCGGGCCTTGCGCTCGCGCTCCTTCGCCGCAGCGCGACGCTGGGCGAGCGGGAGCGGGCTCAGCAGCATCGTCATCCGGCGCCCCATCATGCGGGCCGGCATCTCGACCTTGGAGATGTCCTTGAGGTCGGCCGCGACGCGGCGCATCACCTCGTACCCGTGCTCGGGGTGGGCCATCTGCCGGCCCTTGAAGATGCAGACGCAGAGGACCTTGTGGCCCTCGTCGAGGAACTTCCGACCGTCCTCCAGGCGGTACGAGAGGTCGTGGTCGGAGATCGCGGGGCGGACCCGGAGCTCCTTGAGCCCGGACTTCGTCTTCGAAGTGCCCTTGTCCCGCTTGTTCTTCTTCGACTGCTCGTAGTTGAACTTGCCCCAGTCGAGGATCTTGCACACCGGCGGGCGTGCGGTCGGGGCGACTTCGACGAGGTCGAGTCCTGCGTTCTGCGCTCGCTGGAGCGCATCCTTGGTGGCGACGACTCCGGCCTGATCGCCGTTCTCGTCGATCAATCGGACCTCGGGAACGCGGATGCGTCGGTTGCGTCGGAAGCTCTGGGCGGCCAATTCGTTGTGGGTTTGGGTCGCGGACGGTCAGGCGCGCTCCCTGTGAGCGAGCCGGACCCGGATGTGTCGGTGACGATAGGACGGAATCTGGAATCCAGCCAGAAGAGGATTCCGTGAAGGAGTGCGAACGGACGACTACCCGTCGTCCAGCCCCTCGTGGCGGATGTGGAGCTCGTCGAGCTGCGAGGGGTCGACCGAGCTCGGCGCGGCGCACATGAGGTCGGCCGCGGACGCCGTCTTCGGAAATGCAACGACGTCGCGGATGGACTCCTGACCGAGGGTCAGCGCGACGATCCGGTCGAGTCCAACGGCGAAGCCGCCGTGCGGCGGGGGCCCGTAGGACAGCGCCTCCAGGAGGAAGCCGAACTTGGCCTTCTGCTCCTCCGGACCGAGCCCGAGCAGCTCGAAGACCTTCGCCTGGGTGTCCTGGCGGTGGATCCGGATCGAGCCCGAGCCCAGCTCCCACCCGTTCAGGACGAGGTCGTACGCGCGGCTTTCCATGTCGCCGGGGTCGCCCGGGAGGTCCCAGTCGGCGGGCGCGGTGAACGGGTGGTGCAGCGAGGTCCAGCGCGGCGGGCCGCCGTCCGCGGGCTCCTCGTCGCGCTCGAACATCGGGAAGCGTGTGACCCACAGGAAGTTCCAGGGGCCGGTTCCGCCGCCGTCCGCGCCGTCCGTGGGCGGGACGAGGTCGAGCTCCTTGGCGAGGTGCAAGCGGAGCGCGCCGAGCGACCGCCAAACCGAGGATTCGGCGTCGCCGACCAGCAGGACGAGGTCGCCCTCGGTCGCGCCGGTGATCCGGCGCAGCTCTTCGCCGGACGCGCCCTGGCAGAATTTGACGATCGATCCGCCGGCGCCGCCCTCGACCCCGGGCTTCCACCAGGCGAGGCCCTTGGCGCCGTAGGTCTTCGCGACCTCCTCGAGCTTCTTGACGTTGCCGCGGGAGATCGCCTCGCCGCCGCCCTCGACGCGGAGCGCCATGACGCGGCCGCCGCCCTCGAGGATGGACGCGAAGACTCCGAAGCCGCTCGTCGGCACCCACTCGGCGACGT
>JBCCSK010000516.1:0-3289 GCA_039200205.1 Planctomycetota bacterium | reverse complement strand
CTCCAAACCGGGTTCAGGTCGCACGGTCCGACGCCCCAAGCCGGGCTGCGGTCGCTCGCCTCAGGCCCTACTGCAGTGGCACCGCGATCACGTGCGTGAAGTCGGAGCTCGCCATGCCGCCGAATCCCACGTCCCTGTGCCAGGCCTGGAAGTACCACGTCTCGCCGGCCATCGCGGAGACCGAGCCCATCGGCTGGGGGACGTCGGTGAGATCGACGACCTGCTGGAAGCGGCCTTCGAGCCCGGAGCTCTGCACGTTCATCGCGTAGCGGCCGATCTGTCCGGACAGGCAGAAGTTCGGATTGGACTGACCCGGCGGCGTCACCGGGTTGAAGCCCTTCGACGCGAGGAAGTACCCGAACGCGTTCAGCGGCATGTTGCGCGCCGTCAGCAGGACGCGATTGTCCGCCGCGTCCACCGAGCCGCGTGCGACCGTCTCCCCGAAGTTCCCCGTCGAGTTGGGCACGCGCATCGTGCAGAGGGGCGCGCCGAGCTCCGGCTCGCGGTAGGCCCTGACCGACGACCGATCGGCGACGACCAACACGCCGTCGTCCGCGAGCGCGGGGCCGCCGCGGTTCTGGCGGTTCAGCGTCAGGTCGAAGAACAGCGTCGACAGGTCGGCGCTGAAGCACCACATCCGCCCGAGGTTCGGCGGGCTGCTGCCCCAGCCGTTCGAGAGGTACACCTTGCCGGACCCGTCGACGACCGTCATCGGGGACAGGTTGTTCGTGGACGGCGGCAGGATCGCCCCCGCGTTCCCGATCTCCGCGCCGGTCGCGGCGTCGAGCCGCACGAACTCGTCCATCGGGTTGAACGTGTAGACGCTCCCGTCGTCGCCGACGCCGTGCTCGTGCGACGTCGTCCAGCGCACGGGGACGTTCCAGCGCTCGACGATCTGTGAGCCGTCGTCGTCGAAGGCGTAGAGGAAGTCCGTCAGCGGGTTGTTCTGCGAGCGCGAGAAGAAGATCGTCCCGTCCGGTCCGCAGAACGGCGCGTTCTGATCGGTGAAGCCGACGAGGACGTCGCTGGAGTACATCCTTGCGCCCGTCGCGAGGTCGAAGCGCGTGACCCTGTTCCCGCCGGGTGCCGCCTCGTCGAGGTAGACCGCGTCGCCGAAGAGCGCGACGCCGCAGTTCCCCGAGACGGGGCAGGTCCGGTCCGTCTCCCACTCCGTCGCGCCGGCCAGGCCGTCGATCCGCGCCACGGAGTCTAGGTCTCCGACGACGAGGTCGCCGTCGTCGGTGAACACGACGCCGTCGTAGGCGAAGGCCTCGCCGACGTACGCGGTCGACCACAGGAACGCGCCCGTTGCGGCGTCCAGGGCGACGATCGGGTTCGGCCGCTGGTTCGACGAGCGCGACGCGTAGACGATCCCGTTCTCGACGCCGGCGATCCACGAGATCCACTCGAGGTCGGCGTTGCCGCCGAAGGCGAGCGACGTCGACCACTCGACCGCTCCGGTCTCGAGGTCCCGCGCGACGATCTCGTCCCCGGCCGAGCCGCCGGTCGTCGGGAACCCGGACTGCCTCACGACGAACACGTCGCCGCCCGACACGAAGGGGAACCAGGAGATGATCGACGAGTCGCCGACCGACGACCAGAGCACGTCCGCGGCGCGCGGTCCGATCACGTCGGTTCGTCCGTTGCGCTGCCCGTTGGCGCCGTAGCTCGGGAAGTCCTGGGGTGCGAGGGCGAGGAGAGCGAGCGCGAGGGTGGACATGGCCCGAGGCTAGCACGGGGCGCTCGATCGGGGAGCACCACCCCACGCCCCTCCGCCAGTACGCTTCGACCGTGCCCTGGATCGCGATCTTCGCGCTCGCGTTCGCGCTGCGCGCGCTGAACGTCTGGCTGCTCGCGGACACACCGCTCGCCCGGACGCCGCACGGTGACGGTCGCGTCTACCTCGAGTGGGCGGACGCGATCCGGGACGGCGGCTTCGCCGGGCTCTGGAGCGGCGAGGTCTTCTACCAGGCGCCGCTCTACCCGCACCTGCTCGCGGTCTTTCGCAGCCTGTTCGGTGAGAGCCTGTTCGCGCTCCGGATCGCGCAGGCGCTCGTCGGCGCGCTGACGGCGACACTCATCGGGCTCGCGACGAGTCGCATGGTCGGACGTCGCGCCGGAATCGCGGCGGGTGTTTTGATCGCGATCTACGCCCCGTCGATCTGGCTCGACGGGCTCGTGCAGAAGAGCGCGCTCGTCGGCTTCCTTTGCGCATCCACGCTCACCGTATCGACCGTCGATTCGCAGCGCGGCCGCATCGCCCTCGGCGTCGCCGTGGGGCTCTTGACGCTGACCCGGGGAGAGGCCCGTCTCTTCGCGATCGCACTCGCCGCCTGGGTCTTCACGACGCGCGGCGGGCGCGCGCTCGTCCCGTACGCCGCGGGTCTCGCGCTCACGCTCGCGCCGGTCCTCGCGCGCAACGTGGTCGCCGGGGGCGAGTGGATCCTGACCACGTCCCAGTCCGGACCGAACCTCTACATCGGCAATGCGCCGGGGTCGCTCGGCACGTACGCGCCGCTCGTCCCCGGCCGCGGCGATGCGCGGAGCGAGGCGGAGGACGCGCGCCGGCTCGCCGAGGCGGCCGAGACGCGCACGCTGACGGCGCGCGAGGTCTCCTCGCACTGGCGCGGTCGTGCCGTGGAGACGATGCGCGGCGATCCGAATGCCGCGCTCGGGCGCTTCGCTCGCAAGGGGATCCTCGCTCTCAACGCCGCCGAGCTCGCGGACACCGACGACTTCACGCGCGCGGCCGAGTCCTCATTTGCGCTCCGCATCGGCCCGGGCTTCGGCATTCTCCTGGCGCTCGCCGCTGCGGGCGCGGCGCTCGCGACGTCGGACGAGCGGCGACGGCTCTCCGTCCCCGCGCTCCTCGCCGCCACCCAGTGGCTCGCGCTCGTCGCGTTCTTCGTCTTCGCGCGCTATCGGCTGCCGCTGGCCCTGGCTCTCGCTCCGTTCGCGGGTCTCTCGCTCGCGTCTCTCCCGCGCGTCCGAGGTCGCGCGCTGGCCGCCGCTGCAGTTGCGCTCGCGATCGCCCACGTCCCGCTCGAAGCCGCTCGTCCAGAGCGCGGTCGCGCCGCAGCGCTCGTGAACGAAGGCGTTCTCCTCGTCGACGACGATCGACCGTCCGAGGCAGAGGTCCTCGCGACGCAGGCGGTGGAGCTCGTCCCCGGCTTCTTCGACGCCCATCGCCTGCAGGGTCTCGCGCGCCTCGAGCAGGAACGCCCCCGCGACGCGATCGCGCCGCTGGAGCGGGCGCACGCCCTCTCGCCGGACGACTGGCAGGTCCGCG
>JBCCSK010000515.1:0-3308 GCA_039200205.1 Planctomycetota bacterium | reverse complement strand
GGCCGACGGACGGCGACGATCCCCGCGCTCGCGCGAAGCGCCGCAGCTGGGCCGAGCTCTTGGAGTGGGCCTTCGCGGTAGACGTGCTTCGCTGTCCGAAGTGCGGCGGGCGTCGGCATCGAATTGCGAACATCACCAACCCGATCGTCGCGCGGAAGCTCCTCCTTCACTCCATCTCCTCTTCGGGGCCTGCGCGCCGAACCTCCAGAGCTCGCGCCCGCCCGCCCCGAGCCGCAGATGCGGTTCGCCTGAGGTCGAGGCCCCCAGCGGCCCGAGCCGAAGCCGACGTCCCACGAGCGAGCGCCGGCTGGGGGTCGTGCTGCGGCGGAGCGCCGGCGCCCGGTCCGACCGCCCGCCGGCTCATTCCGACCGGCTCGCGCGCCCGTGATACCGTCTGCACGCCCCTCCCCGGCGCCGGCCCGCGCCCATGATCCCGATGCCCGCTCGCCCCCTCCAGCGGCCGTCGTCACGAATGGCAGCTTGGAACGCCTATCCGCCGAGAGCCTGCTGCTCCTCGCGCGGAGTGAGACCGACGGAGCGGCGCGCGAGCCCGTGGACCTCGACGCGGCGATGTGCCGGGCGTTCGCGCCGTTCGCCGGGTCGCTGGAGCGGCGCCACGTGTCGATCCGCCACGACGCGTCGTCGAACGGAGGCGTGATCGCGACGGCGGTCCCCGCGCTGGTCGAACGCGTCGCGGCAGACCTGGCGAGCAACGCGGCCGCGTACGCGACGCCGGGTTCGACGGTCGAGGTGGAGACGAGCGTCGCGGGCGATCGCGTGCGCGTGACGGTCGCGAACGACTGCGAGCCGCTGCCCGCGGACGCCGCCGAACGAGCCTTCGAGCCGTTCTGGCGCGCTGACGCCGCGCGGACGGATCAGGGCGTGCACGCGGGCCTCGGGCTCGCGCTCGTGCGGTCGTGCGTCGAGGCGATGGACGGGGACGCGGCGATCGACGCGTCCGCGAATCGGTTCGAGATCTCGGTGGCGCTGCCGCGCTGAGGATCGCGGGAATCCGGCCTCCGGAACCGCGCTCCGCGGCTATGACAGCACGGCCATGAGAGACAACGCGTACCGCGTCGACGTCATCTTCATCTTCCTCGTGAGCGCCGTCGTCCTCCCGCTGGAGGCCTGGCGCAGATGGGGCGAACTCCTGAGCCCGGCGGCGGTCGACGACGCCGTGATCGTGGCTGCGGCCCTGGTCGTCGCGCGCCTCCTGGCCCGACGGTCTCCGGCCGCGCCGGCGCTCTGGGTCTTCGTCTGCGGCGGCGCGTGGTTCCTGATGTTCCTGAGCGTCTGGGGCTCGCTCTACTTCGCCGCGGAGGGCGACCCGTCCGGCGTGTCCGTCGGCGTGGTCGTGGCCTTCAAGGCGGCCGTCTTCTCGCTGATCAGCGTCGCGAGCTGGCGATCGGTGACGCGGGTGCAGCAGCCGGACCCGTACGCCCCCCGCTGAGCGTCCCACGCATGGGAAGCACTGCGTTCGTCGGGCACGGCTCTGGGACGCGTCCGTGACCTCTGACTCGATCGAGATCAGCACCGCCTCGGACTTCGCGACGCCGCCGTTCGCCTGCGCGTCGCGGATCCACCACTGCGCCGCGTAGGTCAGACGGATGAGGGCCGGCACCGTCGCCTCGTCGTCGATCCACGTGACGTGTCCCTCACCCGGCCCGGTGCCCTGGATCACCTGCGCGAGCGGGAGCCCGCGGCGCAGTTCCGTCGTGGTGGCGCCCGCCGGGATGAAGATCAGGTCCACGTGCAGGTAGCCGAAGGTCCCGCCGAGTGCCTCGTGCGGTCCGACGCGGAACCCGGGGCTCTCGCTCTTCGGCGGCGCCGTCGCGACGATCCGGGGCACGAGGAGCTCGCGCCGGCGCAGCTCTACGAGCTGCAGGAGGCGGCACGCGATGCGCGGCTCTCATCGAGCAGATCGCCGGGGACGCTGACCGGCTCGCTGGGCGGCGAGGTTGCCGCGCGGCTGGACTCGCTCGTCCTCAGCTGCCGGCAGAACGGCGCGGACCCCGAAACCTACGTCACCGACGTGCTCGGGCGGGTCGCGACGACGCCGCACTTGGAGCTCGCGACGCTGACGCCCTTGGGCTGGGCGGATGCGCGGGCTGAAGAGGCCCCTTTCCGAGTGGCACGACCAGCGCTCGCGAGGCCGCGCTGGCTACTTCGGACCACCGGACGCCAGCGGGCCAACGCTTCCGATTTCCATCATTCTCGCAACGGCAGGGTATGCGGTCTGCGCGAGATCGGCGATCTGGCGGTCGAACGCTCGGGTCTTCCACTCGATCTCGGAACGTGGGCAGCAATCGCTGCAGCTTGCGCTGCCCACGCCCTGATGACGTCTCAGGCGCGTCTTCTGACGGAGACGCGCGTCGAGGCTGGGCATTTCCGCCCAGCCTGTCAGTCCGCGGTCCGGTGGTCGCGCGCCACGAGCGCGCCCTTGCTGTTTCGGCAATAGATCACGCCGTTGACGAGGATCGGCTTCGTCCAGAAGCGCCCCTCCTCGAACAGCTTCACCTTCGAGAGGACCTCGTACGCCTCCGGGCTCGCCTTGGCGACGATCAGCTCGCCGGTCCCGCCCATGACCAGCAGGCGGTCGCCAGCCGCGAGAACGGCGCCATTCCCGATCCCGCGCTCGGACCACATCGAGTTGCCCTCGACGTCCATGCACTCGAGGATCTGTCGGTCGAATCCGTACAGGTGGTCGCCGACCTTCACGCAGCCCGAGAACGAGTTGATCATCTCGCGGTTCTGCCAGACCTCCACGAGCTTGCCGTCCTCGATCGCGTAGCGCGCGCCGGCGCCGAGCGTGCCGGACGTCACGAAGATCGTGTTCTCCTCGATCAAGACCGGCGTCGCGGCGTTGATCCCGCGCGTCTTGCCGGCGAACTCGACGGACGCGACCTCGCTGCCGTCCTCTTGGTTGACGACGCAGACCTTCGCCCCGTTCGTTGCGGCGAGCAGATTCTCGCCGTCCAGCTCGAACGCGATCGGTGTCCCGTATCCGTGCCCGTAGTCGTCCGAGCGCCAGAGGACGTCACCCGTCTCCTTGTCGATCGACAGGATGCGGCCGCAGTTGAGGAACAGGTCGTCCCCGACCACGAGCGGCGACGCGCTGAATCCCCAGACGGGAATCTCCAGCTCGTGCGCGTTGTCGTCCCCCATCAGGAAGTTGTGCCACACGACCTCGCCCGTCTTGCCGTCGAGGCAGAAGAGGTTGCCCTCGCGGTTGAGCGAGTAGACGACGTCGCCGTCGATCGACGGCGTGTTGACCGTCCCGCCCTCGTGCGCGCGGTTCCAGATCTCGC
>JBCCSK010000514.1:0-3309 GCA_039200205.1 Planctomycetota bacterium | reverse complement strand
CCGGGCGCCGCGTCACCCTCGCGGAGCAGCACGCCGAAGCCCGCGCTCGTGCCCGACACGAGGATCTCGTCGTCGTTCGCGGTGACGTTCGTTCCCTGCAGGAGCCCGATGTACGCGAGCTCGCCCGCGTCGTTGAGGCGCGAGTCGCCCTCGCCCGGGATCGCGCCCGGGACGCCCCAGCCGCGGTAGGTCGTACCGGGAGGGAGCTCGGGGCTGAGCGAGGAGTCCTCGGCGCTCGCGAGCTGCGTGAGGCCGCCCTCGTCGCCGAAGTAGAAGCTCGCTCCGGTCCCGACGAACGACACCGGGGTGGTGTTGGTGACCTCGACGGCGGCGAACACGACGTCGCCCGCCTCGTTGAAGCTGCGGCTGTCCCGCATCGCGAGGACCTCGCCGCTCGGGTCGTTCGGGAGCAGCTCCCCGCTCGCAGCGACGTACGAGAGGACGCCGTCCTTCCGCACCCAGATGCCGGAGGTGAAGATGAGCGGATAGAACGCGAAGGGCGGATTGGTGCGGAAGAAGCCGACGTTCAGCGCGAGGTCGCCGCGCTGGTTGATCGAGTAGTCGCTCGGATTCGCGAAGCCGTTGAAGAACGCGGGTCCGAAGGTGGGGACCGGCGCGGGATCGCCCGTCACGAGGACGGGCTCGATGGTGATCTGCGCGGCCGCGGGGGCGGCGAGCAGGAGAGCGCCGGTCAGGGCGCGCGAGAGTTGCGTAGACATGGGTAGAGGGCGATCGAAAGGAGGGGGCCGTAGCGGTGGGGTTGGAAGGTCGCGGGTGGCCCGTTGCCGCACTCTTCGCCGCATGCTTCGTCCGGATGCATGTCGAAAGATCTTCTGAAGAAATTCGGGAGTGGGCACGAAACCCGGGAGTCCGCACGCGTCTCAAGGAGAGACATTCAGTCCCCAGCCTCCGACCGCACGTCCGCCGTGCCGTCGTCGTGCCCGATCACCAGCGTGCGGGCGAGGCCGATGAAGAGGCCCGACTCGACGACCCCGGGGATCGCATCCAAGGCGAGCTCCATCGCCGGGGCGTCGACGATCCCGTCGGCGAAGTGCACGTCGAGGATCTCGTTCCCGTTGTCCGTCCGGTAGGGGCGACCCTCGCGCTCCCGCAGCGCCGGCTCTCCTCCGAGTCCGCGGATCGCACGGTCGACGGTCGCGCGGGCGAAGGGGGCGACCTCGACGGGCAGGTCGAAGGTCGTCCCGAGGGTCTCCACGACCTTGTCCGGCCCGACGACGATCACGACGTGGTCGCTGACCGACGCGACGACCTTCTCGCGCAGGAGCGCGCCCCCGCCGCCCTTGATCATCGCGAAGCGGCCGTCGATCTCGTCCGCCCCGTCGACCGTGACGTCGAGCCGCTCGACCTCGTCGAGCGTCGTCAGCGGGATCGCGAAGTCGCGGGCCTTGGCTTCTGTGTCGACGGACGTCGGAACCCCGACGATCTCCAGGCCCTCCTCGCGAACGCGCTCGCCGAGCCGCTCCAGCGTGAAGAACACCGTCGACCCCGTCCCGAGCCCGACGCGCTGGCCGGTCTCCACCACGTCGGCCGCGCGACGCCCGGCGGCCCTCTTCGATGCGCTCATGGAGCGCGACGTTAGCGGGTTCCCGCCCCGATCGCGATCACCGCAGCCGACACGCGACCATGACCGAACCTGCGGGCGCGAGCCAGCCCGCCTCCGCGGCCTCCAGCGCGATCGCGAGCCCCTCCTGCTCGGGACGCTGGATCGGCAGCCCACCGGCGCTGTGCTCGATGAGGGTCAGTACCTCCGCCGGGGGAAGGCGCGTCATCGGCGCGATCATCCGCACGTCGATACGAGCGCTGGGAGGGAGCAGCGCGACGAGGCGCGCCGGCGAGAGGTCCTCGTCGTGGTGGACGCCCCGCGCGCGGTCGAGGGCGCGGAGGGCGTCGTCCATCCGCACCGCGGGCGCATGCATCGGCAGCGCGGTGCGCGTGATCGGCTCGGCGAGCATCACGCCGTCGCGGGCGACGCGGAGCGCCTCGCGCACGGCGAACTCGGGGCGCTTGAGGTGATGGAGCACGTGCCGCAGCGTGACCCACGATGCGCCGTTGTCCGGCATGTCGAGCGCCTCCGCGTTCCCGTGCTCGACCGGACGCTCGAGACCCTTCGCCCGCTCGACCCGCTCCACCGAGGACTCGAATCCGAACGCGCGCACGCCCCGCTCCTGAAGGGACGCCACGAGGTCGCCCTGACCCGTGCCGACGTCGACCACGTCGGCAGGCTCCATGTCGACGAGCCAGTCGACGAAGGAGCTGCGGAGGACCGCGCGGTGCGAGTCGAGCACCGGCGTCCTCTGGGTAGACGCGCGCGTCATGGCGTCACTTTGGACGCTCGGCGCGCTCGCGAGTAGGGTCTGGGCAGAATGTCACGCATCGAAAGAACCTGCGTCATACGGGCAACCGTGCTCGCGCTCTCCCTCGTCGCTTTGATCGACTGTGCCGCGCTCGCCGGTCCCGGCGGGCAGGACAGGCCGAACATCCTCTTCGTCTTCAGCGACGACCACGCGACGCACGCGATCGGCGCGTACGGCGGCCCGCTGGCCGCGATCGACCCCACGCCGCGGATCGACCGGCTCGCGTCCGAGGGGATGCTGTTCCGTCGTTCGTTCTGCACGAACTCGATCTGCGGGCCGAGCCGGGCGGTGATCCTCACGGGCAAGCACAGCCACCTGAACGGCTTCCGCCGCAACGGAAACAAGTTCGACGGATCGCAGCCGACCTTCCCGAAGATGCTGCGGAGCGCCGGCTACACGACGGCGCTGGTGGGGAAGTGGCACCTCGGCACCACGCCCGAGGGGTTCGACCACTGGGACGTGCTGCCCGGGCAGGGGGCCTACTACAACCCGCGCCTGCGGACCGCGGAGGGGCCGCGTGAGGTCGAGGGGCACTGCACGGACGTCGTCACCGACCTCGCGGTCGCGTGGCTGGAGGAGCAGAAGGGCAGTGACCGGCCGTGGATGCTGATGTGCCAGCACAAGGCGCCCCACCGGACGTGGATGCCCGCCGCGCGTCACCTCGACCTGTACGCGGACATCGACCTGCCCGAGCCGCCGACGCTCTTCGACGACCACGCCGACGACGCGAGCGGCGCCGTCGCGTCCCAGATGACGATCGACGAGCACATGGAGCTCTTCTACGACCTGTTCGTGCCGCCGACGGACGGCTCGATCCCGAAGGGCGGCAGCGCGCTCGACGCGTCGGGGTACCGCAACCTCGCGCGGATGACGGACGAGCAGCGCGCGAAGTGGGACGCGGCCTTCGATCCGCGGAACGCGGCGTTCCACGCGG
>JBCCSK010000513.1:0-3338 GCA_039200205.1 Planctomycetota bacterium | reverse complement strand
CTCGTCAACACCGAACCATGTCCGAAGAGACCACGACCGTCGAGCTCGAGCCCGAGCTCCAGACCATCGCCGATCAGCTCGACGGGCTGACGCTCCTCCAGGCGTCGAAGCTCGTCAAGGCCCTCGAAGAGAAGTGGGGCGTCAGCGCCGCCGCTCCCGCCGCGGTCGCGATGGCCGCCCCGGGCGCGGGCGGAGGCGGCGGCGACGCCGCCGAAGAGAAGACGGAGTTCAACGTCGTCCTCGAGTCCGCCGGCGACAAGAAGATCCAGGTCATCAAAGAGGTCCGCGCCATCACCGGCCTGGGCCTGAAGGATGCGAAGGAGATCGTCGACAACGCGCCGAAGCCCATCAAGGAGGGCGTCGCCAAGGACGAAGCCGAGGCGATGAAGAAGCAGCTCGAAGAGGCCGGTGCCTCGGTCAAGCTCGACTGATCGGACGGGCGGGCTCGCCGCGGATCGTGGCGCCCGCCAACCGGCGTGAAGAAGACCCCGGCGGCCGCATCGGCCGGCGGGGCTCGCTCATCTCTTGCCGCGCCAGCGATCCCGTTTCGCGGCGCATTTCAGGCAATCCAGCAAAGAGGGTGCCGGGGCTCTTCCAAGGTCCCGGACCGCGTGCTAATTTGCGCGGCGCCGGGCGGTCGCCCGGTGTCCTTTCGGGTGCTCCTGGCCACTCGCTTGATCGTCCGGTCTCCGCTTCGTTCGCGCCGCTTTCCCTATCGGTGGATCCGTAGGGAAACTCGACATCGCACCGCATTCCACGGCCGCGGTACTGGGCCGACGCGCCGTTCCTCCTCGATGGCGAATGGCACGTCCGCTCCGTCGTTCCCTCCGTCCAATCGGCTGACGCGCTCCGCTCGGCTCGCGGGCACGTCCGTTCTCATCCCGCGCGACTCGAATGCGGGTCGCGCCCCGCGCCCGCTGTGCGACGAACCGACGGGTTCGACGTCCAGCGGGCTGGCGGGTTGCTCTCTTCTCGATCAGCGCCACCCCCCGAGCTGCGCTCCCCACCCGTGCTAGGTCGGGCGCCCGGCACCCGACCATTGCCACGCGTCGGTGTCGCGCCCTCTTCGCACTCGCAACCGCACATGATCGCCAATCGCAACGGCCGCATGGTCCTGCAGTCCGCCGAGGTCCGTGACTTCGGCCGCGTCGCCGAGATCGTCCCTCTGCCCGACCTCGTCGAGATCCAGACGAAGGCGTACGAGGCGTTCCTGGCCCCGGACATCGCGTCCGGCGCCCGCGACGTCGAGGGCCTCGAAGCGCTGCTTCGGGAGATCGTCCCGATCTACTCGTACGACAAGACGATGTGCCTCGAGTACGTCGGGTACGAGCTCGGGCGCCCGCGGTACGACATCGACGAGTGCCGCAAGCTCCGCATGTCCTACGGGTACCCGTTCAAGGTGCGGCTGCGCCTGGTCAAGCCGGAGCCCGTCGAGGAGGAGGTCTACCTCGGCGAGATCCCGATCATGCTCGGGGGCGGTGAGTTCATCATCAACGGCTCCGAGCGGGTCATCGTCAGCCAGCTCCACCGCTCGCCCGGCGTCGACTTCCTGATCGACGCCACGTCGACGGACCGGCAGCTCCACAGCTGCTGGATCATTCCCGAGCGCGGATCCTGGGTCGAGCTCAACGTGACCAAGAAGGATGCGCTCAGCGTCCGGATCGACCAGAGCGGCAAGTTCAGCGCCGTCACGTTCCTACGGGCCCTCGACGAGAGCCTCGGAACCGACCAGGCGCTGCTGCGACAGTTCTACCCGACCAAGGTCGTCAAGAAGACGAAGTCGCAGACGGCCAACGCCTTCGCGAAGAAGATCACCGACCGCATCGCGGTGGGGGACATCGTGGTGCTGAAGACGGGCGAGGTGCTCGTCCCCTCGGGCATGCCGATCCCCGAGACGGCGGCACTGGAGATCGCCGGCGGTGACCTGGCCGAGGTCGAGGTCGTCGACGCCGACCCGCAGGACCTCGACATGCTCATCATCAACTCGCTCCACGAGGAGCCGGCGGTGAAGAGCCACGAGGACGCGCTGATCAAGATCTACGGGCGTCTCCGCCCGGGCAACCCGCCGCAGATCGAGAAGGCGCGCGAGCTGTTCCACGAGAAGTTCTTCGACGTCCAGCGCTACCGGCTCGGTCGCGTCGGACGCTTCCGGCTGAACCGGAAGTTCGACCAGGACATCGGCGAGGACGTCCAGGTCCTGAAGCCCGAGGACATCGTCAACTCGGTCAAGTACGTGCTCGATCTCCGCGCGGGCCGCGGCGAGATCGACGACATCGACAACCTCGGCAACCGCCGGGTGCGCACGATCGCCGAGCTCGCGGGCGAGGAGTTCCGCAAGGGCCTCCTGAAGCTCCGCCGGACCGCCCAGGAGCGGATGAACCTCGAGAACCCGGAGACGGTCTCGCCGCGGACGCTCATCAACTCGAAGACGTTCTCCAGCGCGGTCGACTACTTCTTCGGTCGCTCCGAACTGAGCCAGGTCGTCGACCAGGCCAACCCGCTCAGCCAGCTCACGCACGAGCGGCGTCTCTCGGCGCTCGGTCCGGGCGGACTCAACCGGAAGCGCGCGGGCTTCGATGTCCGCGACGTGCACCTGTCGCACTACGGTCGCCTCTGCCCGATCGAGACGCCGGAAGGCGCGAACATCGGCCTCATCTCGTCGCTGGCGATGTACGCGACGCTCGACGAGTACGGGTTCCTGACGACGCCGTTCCGCAAGGTCACGAAGGGCGTCCTTTCGGACACCGTCGAGTTCCTGCGCGCGGACGAAGAGACCGGCAAGGTCATGGCGCCGATCGACGTCCAGCTCGACGAGAAGAACAAGATCCTGTCGAAGCGCGTCCTCGCTCGGAAGGACGGCGACAACGTCGAGGTTCCGCCGGAGGAAGTCGACTACGTCGACGTCTCGCCGAAGCAGATCATCGGCGTCTCGGCTGCGCTCATCCCGTTCCTCGAGCACGACGACGCGAACCGCGCGCTGATGGGCTCGAACATGCAGCGGCAGGCGGTCCCGCTCCTCATTCCCGAGGTGCCGGTCGTCGGCACGGGCATGGAGAAGGCCGTCGCCAAGAACTCGAACATGCCGATCTTCGCCAAGCGGGCGGGGACGGTCGAGTACGTCGACAGCCGCGTGATCATCGTCGGGGACGACGAGTACCACCAGCAGAAGTTCCGCGGCATGAACGAGCGTACGACCCAGAACCACCGGGCGGTGGTTCAGGTCGGCGACGAAGTCGAGGCCGGACAGCTTCTGGCCGACGGCGCGTCGACCCAGGGCGGCGAACTCGCGCTCGGCAAGAACCTCCTGGTCGCGTTCATGACCTGGGACGGCTTCAACT
>JBCCSK010000512.1:0-3347 GCA_039200205.1 Planctomycetota bacterium | reverse complement strand
CCCGTGTACTCGGGGCCCCCGCCCCCCCCCACCCGGCGGCCCGCCGCTCTTCGGCGCGGCGGGCCTCCTGCCGTCTGGCGAAGGGGAGCGGACGAGGCACAATGCTCCCCCCGGGCACCACGCAGGGCTCCCCCCGGAACCATGAAGGCCATCCTCTTCGACATCGACGACACGCTCTTCTCGACGAGGGAGTTCGCGCAGCGGGCTCGCCGGAACGCGGTCGACGCGATGATCGAGCGCGGGATCGACGCGAGCCCCGACGAGGTCCTCACCGAGCTCCAGGAGGTGCTGCGGGAGTTCGGCTCCAACTACGACCAGCACTACGACAAGCTCCTGCAGCGCCTGCCCCACCACCAGCGCAAGGACGTGAACCCAGCGCTCGTCGTGGCCGCCGGCGTCGTCGCCTACCACGACACCAAGTTCGAGCACCTGAAGGCGTTCGACGACGTCGTGCCGTTCCTCGAAGCGCTCCGCAGCGCGAAGGTGCGGACCGGAGTCATCACGCACGGCTGGACGACGAAGCAGAGCGAGAAGCTGGTCCGGCTCGGGCTCGTCGATCAGTTCGGGCCGCGCGACATCTTCATCTCGGACCAGGTTGGGATCAGCAAGCCGAACCCGAAGCTGTACCTCTACGCGCTGCGCGAGATGGGGCTCCTCCCCAGCGAGGCGCTGTACGTCGGCGACAACCTCGAGAACGACGTCGTGCCGCCGCGGAGCATCGGGATGCACACGTGCTGGATCCGCCGCTCGGCGCGCGAGGGACAGGATCCCGAGAAGGCCGAGCCCGAGTTCATCGTCGACGACTTCCGCGAGCTGGCCGAGATCCTGCGCGAGCGCTTCCAGCTGCCGATCGAGGAGTTCTGATGCGGGCGCGGGGTTCTAAGCTCGCTTTCGCGGCGGCGCTGCTCGCCGGCTGCGCGAGCGAGCTGGCCCAGGAGCACCCGGTGCCCGCGCCGACGTCCGCGCCAGCGATCGAAGCGTCGCTGGACTTCGGCTTCGACCCGCTCGACCCGAACGCGGTGCCCAGGGTCGGCGACAGGATCGTCGCGCACGTCGTCGCGCAGACGCGCTCGGGTCCGGTCGAGCGCTATGTCTCGGTGCGCCTCCTCGGCCGCCGGGACGCGCTGGACGCGGAGACGGCTGCGCGCATCGAGACGGACGACACGTTCTTCGGGCTCGGGTGCATCACCATTTCCGACACGACGTGGATCCTGACGCCTGGCGTGCTAGAGATCAGCGTCTGGCAGGAGCCCTCGAAGCCGATTGCAACGCGGCTCGTCGACTCACGCCTCGTCCACGCCCTCGCCTTCGAGGGCGATCGCCCGGGCGACGGCGCCTACGTCGCCGGAGTCTTCGAGCTCTTCGAGACGATGCTGAGCGTGCCCGAGCTCGACGCGCTCCTGATGGACGTCGCGAAGAAGCCTCCGCTGTGGACGATGCTCAACGGCATCCAGCTCAAGCTCGGCTGGGACGAAACGAGTCGGCGAGACGCCAGCGAGCCGGGCCTCGTCGAGCACGACGTCGAGATCGCCGCGGACGATCGCCTCGCGCTTCCCATCGTCGTGACGCAGGGACCGAACGCGAGTCCGTACCGTCTCGTCGCGGGGGCGCGGCGACTCGAAGCGCAGCATCCGGACGACCCCGAACTCTGGGCCAGGGTCGAGATCGTCGGAGCGCGCCGCGGCGACGGGGAGCCGCTCTACGACCGGGCCATCTGCGACTGTCCGGCGCCGGACGAGAACGGCCGCGTGGTGTTCACGTTCGAGTAGGTCGCGCGTTGCCGCCGCTCGCGGGACGATCTCAGCCGCCCGGCTCCAGGTGCGAGCGGAGCATCCAGGCGGCCTTGTCGTGCACGTCGTTGCGCCGCACGCCGAGGTCGACGCTGACGTCGTCGCCCGCGGCCTCGCCCGCCTTGATCACGGCCTTGGCCGCCTCGGCGACGGTCTGATGGTCGGCCACCAGGTTCTCGATCATCGCCGTCGCGGCGGGAATCCCGGTGTCCTCTTTGACGACCGCCCGCGCGGCGAACTGGCTGAAGCTCGCCGGGGCCGGGGCGCCGATGGCGCGGATCCGCTCGGCGACTTCGTCGACGGCCAGCGCGAGCTCGCTGTACTGCGTCTCGAAGAGCGTGTGCAGGGTGGTGAACATCGGCCCCGTGACGTTCCAGTGGTAGCCGTGCGTCTTCAGGTAGAGCGTGTAGCTATCGGAGAGGAGACGCTCGAGCGCGTCGACGACGGCTTCATTGTCGTTGGCCATGGCTGTTCGTTCGAATCGGTTGGGGCTTGCAGTCCGCGCGGATCTGTCGCGGGAACAGGACTGTAGTCCGGACCCCGCGCGACCGGGGCGCGACCCCCGATCTCCTTCGCGATCGCAGTGATCAGAAGGCGATGAGGAGCGCGAGGACGGCGATCCACATCGCCGTGAGGAAGCGCCAGTACTCGAAGAGCATCTGGAGAGCCCCGCGCGTCGGCCCGCGCTCCGCGCCGCTCCTGAGGTACACGATCGCGTTGGCGACGATCCCGCCGAGCACGTGGGCAGCGTGCGCGAACGTGAGCATGAGGAAGAGGAAGCCCTCCATCCTCAGCGTCCCGTCACCGTCCGGATCCGACTGAGCGATGAGCGGCACCCACGAGATGGTCTGCACGATCAGGTAGATCGTTGCGGCGACCGCCGTGAACAGCGTCAGCTTCCGCGCGCGCGGAGCGTCACCGACCGCCCTGCGCGCGCGGCTCGCGGAGAGGTCCGCGACGACGAGCAGGATCGTCGCGATCGCGAGGCCGGCGACCTCGCCCCCGCTGATCGCGCCCTCCCAGTCCGCGCGATTGCGCCACCAGATGATCCCGTACGCAACGAAGGTCGCCCCGAAGATCATCGTGAGGGAGGCGAGGAACAGCTTCATGCCGAGACCCAGCACGTCGGCCTCGGTGGCCGGGTGCTCGCTCGGATGGACGCCGCGGCCGCTCGCGCCCGAGGGGTCGGAGAAGCCCGGCTCACCGCGCAGCTCGTAGCGCGACTGACGGAAGCCGGCGTCGATCGATCGTGAGGTGGAGAAGGGCATGGCTCGTGGCGCTCGCGGCCGATCGGGAGTTCGCTGGCGGACGTGGCGGCGATGCTCACCCGCCGGGCTTTCGTAGCCCGACCTCGTCACCAGAGTCGACGCCCAGTGCGTCGAAATCGTTCGCTGGCGGCGCTTTGCGCGCCGAGTCACCGGAGGCGGGGCCGCGGGCCCCCTCGAGGTCGGCTCGGCGCGCAAAGCGCCGCCAGCGGACGATTTAGACGCACGGGGCGTCGACTCTGGGGACGAGGTCGGGCTACGAAAGCCCCGCGGGTGAGCATCGCCGCCACGT
>JBCCSK010000511.1:0-3348 GCA_039200205.1 Planctomycetota bacterium | reverse complement strand
CCTCCGGTCGCCTTTGGCGCCGGAGGGACGCGGACGCTCCAAACCGGGTTCAGGCCGCACGCCGACGCGCCAAGCCGCAGGCCGCGGTGAGGCGCGGACTCGCCCCGGTCGGTCCAAACGACGCACTGGCCTCCGAACGGCCAATGTGCGACGTTGTTGACCCTCTCCCCATGGAACGCCCCTCGATCCGCCAGCTCGAGTATCTCGTCGCAGTTGCCGAGCACCTGAACTTCCGCGAGGCAGCGGAGTCCTGCCACGTCACGCAGCCGGCCCTGAGCACGCAGCTGCAGCAGCTCGAGGCTCTCCTCGGCGTCCAGCTGTTCGAGCGCGACACGCGCCGCGTGGTCGCCACGACGGCCGGGGTCCAGCTCGCCGAACGCGCGCGGCGGATCCTCGGCTCGATGGACGAGCTCACCGACCTCGCGCGCGCCTCCGGCGAGCCGCTCACCGGGCGGCTCCGCATGGGCGCGATCCCGACGGTCGCGCCCTACATCCTCCCGACGGTGGTCCAGGCCGTGCGCGAGCACCATCAGGATCTCGTCCTTCTCCTCACCGAGGACCAGACCGATCGGATCGTTGCGCGCCTGCACTCGGGCGACCTCGACGTCCTCCTGCTCGCGCTCGACGTCGACCTGCGAGGGGGCGAGGAGCTCCAGCTCTTCAGCGACCCGTTCGTCCTCGCCTGCCCCGAGGGCCACTCGCTCGCGACGAAAGAGGTCCTGGCCGAGTCCGACCTCGAGGGCGAGACCGTGCTGCTGCTCGAAGAGGGCCACTGCCTCCGCGCGCACGCCCTCCCCATCTGCCAGTCCGCTGGCATGACCGAGTACGCCGACTTCCGCGCGACGAGCCTCGGGACGCTGCTTCAGATGGTCGGCGCCGGCCTCGGCATCACGCTCGTCCCCGAGATGGCCGTCGAGCTCGAGGCCCAGCGCAACCCGAACGTGGTCTTCCGCCACTTCGACGAGGGCGGACCGTCCCGCCGAATCGGTCTCGCCTGGCGGAAGAGCTCGGCCCGCAAGGGCGAGTTCGACGCTCTCGGCGAGACGATCCGGAAGGCGTTCCTGGCGAGCTGACGAGACTCGACTACTCGCTGGTGCCCTCGACGTTCTTCGACGAGCCGCCGATCCACTCGGCGAGCCCCTGGACCGTCCGGTAGAGCGCAGGCGTGATGAACACGCCGAGTACGGTCGCGCCGATCATGCCGAAGAAGACGGCCACGCCCAGCGCGACGCGCGACGCCGCCCCGGCACCCGTCGCGACCACGAGCGGAGCAGTGCCGAAGACGAACGAGACCGCGGTCATCAGGATCGGGCGGAAGCGCAGGCGCGCGGCCTCGATCGCAGCATCGACGACGCTGAGGCCCTCGTCGCGCTTCGCCCGCGCGAACTCGACGATCAGGATCGCGTTCTTCGAGACGAGTGCGATCAGCAGCACGATGCCGATCTGCGTGTAGACGTTGTTGCCGAAGGGCGTGATCATCGTGCCGAGCGCCGCGCCGATGAACGCGAGCGGAACGGCGAGGATGATCGCGATCGGCAGCGACCACGACTCGTACTGAGCGGCGAGGACCAGGAACACGAGGAAGATCGCGAGCAGGAAGGTCGTGATCGCGCCACCCGAGGCGGTCCGCTCCTGGTACGAGAGACCGTTCCACGCAACGCCGAAGTCGCCGCCGGGGAGCGTCTCGGCCGTGAGCCTCTCCATGATGTCGAGGGCTTCGACCGAGCTTGCGCCGGCGGTCGCGCTGCCCTTGATCGGCGCTGCCGGATAGAGGTTGTGGCGAACCAGGATCGCCGGCCCGACGCGATTCTCGACCTCGGCGAGCGCAGCGAGCGGGACCGTTCGCCCGCTCGCGTCGCGCAGGCGCAGCCGCAGCACGTCCTCAGGCGCCCCGCGCGCCTCGGCCTCTCCCTGGATGCGCACCTGGTACGTCCGGCCAAAGCGGTTGAAGTCGTTCGCGTAGGCCGACCCGAGGTAGGTCTGGAGGGTGTCGAAGACGCTCTGGAGCGAGATCCCCATCGTCTTGACCTTCTCGCGATCGACGTCGACGAAGAGCCGCGGGACGACGGGACGGAACGACGAGTTGACGCCGGAGAGCATCGGCTGCGCGTTCGCCGCCCCGACGACGGCTTCGGTCGCCTGGGCCAGCGCCCCGAAGCCGGCGCCCGCACGATCCTGGAGCTGCATGTCGAAGCCGCCGACGAGGCCGACTCCGGGGATCGAAGGCACCGGGAAGGCGAAGGCCTGCGCCTCGGCGATCCCGTAGAAGCGCGCGTTCAGAGAGCCGAGGATGCCGCGGAGACTCGTCTCCGGCTCGGTCCGCTCCTCCCAGGGGTCGAGCACGACGACGTAGCTCACCGTCGACGCAAGCGCCGCGCCGTCGATCAGCGAGTAGCCGATGATCCCGATCCGCGATGCGACGCCGGGGGTGGCTGCGAGCTCGGCGTCGATCGCGGCGGCGACCTCCCGCGATCGCTCCTTCGACGCCGCGTCAGGTAGCTGGGCGGCGACGATGAAGTAGCCCATGTCCTCCTGTGGAACAAAGGCCTTCGGCAGCCGGCCGAACGCGAGGATGCCAGCCGTCGAGACCCCGAGGAACAGGAGCAGCGCGATCGCGACGCGCCGCACGGCGACCCCGACGATCCCGGTGTAGATCTTCGTCGACCAGCCGATGACGGCGTCGAATGCTCGGTAGAGGAAGTTCTTCTTCCCGCTGCTCGGCCGCATCAGGATGCCGCACAGCGCCGGGCTGAGCGTCAGAGCGTTGATCGAGCTGAAGACGGTCGCGGCCGAGATCGTCAGGCCGAACTGGCGGTACATCTCGCCGACCAGGCCCGCCATGAACGACGTGGGCACGAAGACGGCGAGGAGCACGAGCGTCGTCGCGATGACGGGCCCCGTCACCTCGTCCATCGCCTTTCCGGCCGCCTCCTTCGGAGGCAGGCCGTCCTCGATGTTCCGCGCGACGTTCTCGACGACGACGATCGCGTCGTCGACCACGATCCCGATCGCGAGCACGATCCCGAACAGCGTCAGCGTGTTCAGCGAGAAGCCGAGCACCGCCATCACGGCGAAGGTGCCGATGAGCGACACGGGGATCGTCACCGTCGGAATCAGCGTCGCCCGCAGGTCCTGCAGGAAGACGAGAACGACGAGGATGACGAGCAGGGCCGCGATGAACAGCGTGGTGACGATCTCCTTGATCGACGCGCGAACGACATTCGCCGCGTCGTAGGTGATCTGGACCGCGAGGTCGTCGGGCAGCGTCGGCTCGACATCTGCGATGAGCTCGGCGACGCGATCGGAGATCTCGATCAGGTTGGCGCCGGGAAGCTGGTAGATCCCGAT
>JBCCSK010000510.1:0-3353 GCA_039200205.1 Planctomycetota bacterium | reverse complement strand
TGGATGAAGAGCAAGCGGCTCGATGACGAGTCGGGGAGTGAGCGACTCAAACCCGGTTTGGAGCGTCGGCGCTTGCGCGGACGCTCCACACCGGGGTTGGGTCGCGCACAGGACGATCGAAGCCGCGCCGAGCGCCGCCGTCGCGAGCCCGAGCGGCGCCTGGACGCTCACGAGCCGGCGGAGGGCCGCCTCGGCGCCCGCGCTCGCCGCCGCGTTCTTCGACAGCACGTAGCGGTCGACGAGCGCGTAGCCGAGCAGGAGGCCGACGCCGAGCATCGTCACGATCGAAGCGATCGTGACGACACCCGTTACCGGCGCCGCGCTCATCAGTCCACCGAGGTGGGGGAGCGCCCGGAGCAGCCAGAGGATGCCCGCGACGAGCATCGCGACGCCGATCGCGCCCTGGAACGGGGCGAGGCGGTCGAAGATCGGCCGCGCGTCGGGGCGGCGGGCGACGACGAAGGACGACGCGGCGACGAGGCCGCCGACGATGGCGAGGATGGGGTAGAGGAGTTGCATGGGTGAGGGTGGGGTCGTGCGCGTTGCGCGTTGGGCGAGAACGGGGAGCGTTGAACGTCCGCCTCCCCTGTGCTCAGGCCCGTGCCGGCAGCCCCCCGAATGCGCCACGAATCCCCCGGAACTCCCCGTTCCCTTCCCGCCCACCCGTTCCCTATCATCCACCTAACATGGGCGCTCTGGGACGTGGAGAGGGGACCCCGTCGGCCGAGAAGGGCGGTGCGCGCCGCGCGCGTCGCCTGGGGGTGGAGGCAATCGCGAAGCGCCTCCGCACCGAGCCGCCGTGGAAGGCGCAGATCGTGCACTGGCGCGAGAGCCCGGCGCGCCCGGGCCTCACCGCGCCCTGGCCCGAGCGGCTCGACGAGCGCCTCGTCGACGTGCTCCGCGCGCGCGGCGTCGACGAGCCCTACGCCCACCAGGCGGCCGCGATCGAGGCGGCCCTCGCGGGCGAAGACGTCCTCGTCGCGACGCCGACCGCGAGCGGCAAGACCGTCTGCTACACGGCGCCCGTCATCCAGTCTTTGCTGGAGTCGGACGGCGCGGCGCGCGCGCTCTTCCTGTACCCGACCAAGGCGCTCTCCCAGGACCAGACCGTTGGCCTGACGGCGCTCGTCGAAGAGCTTGTCGCGCGCCACGGAGAGTCGAGCGGCGCTCGCGACTGGCACGCGTTCACCTACGACGGCGACACGCCGCCGAGCGTGCGTCGCACGCTGCGCGACCGCGGGCACATGGTCCTGACGAACCCGTACATGCTCCACCAGGGCATCCTGCCCAACCACGCGAAGTGGGCCGAGCTGTTCCGCGACCTGCGCTACGTCGTCGTCGACGAGGTCCACACGCTGTCCGGCGTCTTCGGCTCCAGCGTCGCGAACGTCCTGCGGCGGCTCCTGCGGATCGCGCGCCACTACGGCGCCGAGCCGCGCTTCCTCGCCTCGTCCGCGACCGTCGCCGACCCGCGCGGCCACGCCGAGCGCCTCTTCGGCCGCCCCGTCCACGTGATCGACGAGGACGCGTCGCCGTCGGGCAAGCGCATCTTCGGCGTGTACGAGCCGCCGGTCGTCAACCCGGTCGCCGGGCTGCGCGCAAATGCCCTGGAGGAGGCCCGCAAGCTCGCGCGCGAGGTCGTCGGACCCCAGCACCAGACGATCTTCTTCTGCGGCCGCCGCACCGCGGTCGAGGTCCTGACGCGCTACCTCAAGGAGAGCGCGCGCCAGCTCGGCCTGAAGCCGAGCGAGATCCGCGGCTACCGCGGCGGCTATCTGCCCGACATGCGGCGCGAGATCGAGGCGGGCCTCAAGGACGGCTCGATCAAGGTCGTGGTGTCGACGAACGCGCTGGAGCTCGGCGTCGACATCGGCGCGCTCGACGTTGCCGTCCTCGTCGGCTACCCGGGCAGCCAGGCGAGCTTCTGGCAACGCGCGGGTCGCGTCGGCCGCCGCGGCGGCGCGAGTCTCGTCGTCCAGATCGCGCGCAGCGAGCCGGTCGACCAGTACCTCGTCCACCATCCCGAGTACCTGTTCGAGGCGCCGCGCGAGAAGCTCGGCGTCGACCCCGACAACCTCGTTCTCCTGAGCGAGCACGTGAAGTGCGGTGCCTTCGAGCTTCCGTTCCGCGCCGGCCCGCCCGACGAGACCGGCGCCGAGACCCTCGACGGCGAGCCCGAGTTCTCCCGCGCGCCTCACGTGTCCGAGATCCTCGACTACCTCGCCGACGAGTCCGGCTTCCTGCACCGCCGCGACGACCGCTGGTACTGGACGGCGGACGCGTACCCGGCCCAGGACGTCTCGCTCGCGGGCGGCGACATCGACAACGTCCTGATCCTCGAACAGGGCACCGAGCGCGCGATCGGCGAGACCGACCGCGAGTCGTCGATCACGACCGTGCACGAGGGCGCGATCTACCAGGTCCAGGGCGTGACCTGGCGCGTCGAGCGCTTCGACCACGCGAACCGCCGCGCCTACGTCACCGAGGTCGAGTCCGACTACTACACCGACGCGCAGACCGACACCGAGGTGCGCGTGCTGCGCCTGGAGGAGTGCGTGCGCCGCGCCCGCGACGCGCAGTCTCCCGATCCCGCGAACCCCGCGAACGAGGACTACGCCGCCTGGCGCGGCGAGGTCCACGTCACGACCGTCGCGACGCTCTACAAGAAGATCCGCTTCTACACGCGCGAGAACGTCGGCGCGGGCGACATCCAGCTGCCGCCCGAGGAGCTCGACACCGAGGCGTTCGTCCTGACGCTCTCCGATGCCGCGGCGGACGACCTCGGCCTCGTCGGCGGCAACCGCGGCGCCGCGTGGCGCGGGCTGGGGGAGCTGATGCGCCGCGTCGCGCCGCTCTTCGTGCGCTGCCAGCCGTCGGACCTCGGCCTCTCCAGCCACGTGCGCTCACCGCACTTCGGCCGGCCGACGCTGTTCCTGTACGACCGCGTCCAGGGCGGCGTCGGTCTCGGCGAGCTCCTGTTCGCCGCGCACCGCGACATGCTCCGCGCCGCGCTCGACGTGGTGAAGCGCTGCTCGTGCCCGTCCGGCTGTCCCGCGTGCGTCGGTCCGACGGCCGAGGTCGGGCCGCTCGGAAAGGAGACGGTGCTGCGGCTGCTCGATCACCTCGCGGAGGGAGCGACGCCCGTCGACGCCGACCCGACCGAGGGCGTCGAGCCGGACGCGGACGCGGACGGGGACTTCGGCCCGCTCCCGCGCGGTGCCGCCGTCGAGGGACTCTAACGTGTCGAGCGACCTGTTCCGCTCGCGGCTCAAGCGGCTTCGGCGCGACGCGGCCCCGCCGCCGATGCCTCCGAGGCCCGGCCTGCCGGCGTCGCTCCGCGCGCGGCTGCGCGC
>JBCCSK010000509.1:0-3354 GCA_039200205.1 Planctomycetota bacterium | reverse complement strand
GGTACGCGGAATCCAGCGAGCATGATCAGGGTCGAGGGCCGGTCGGGGCGGAGCGCATCCGTAGGATGCGGCGGCGCACTCTCTCGCGGCGGCGATGCCGCGTCAACCCGCGCGCGCCACGACCACGACCATGACTGCACGAGCCGGCCTCTTTCTCTCCGCGGCGCTCCTCGCGGCCTGCGCCGCGACTCCCAGTCCGACTCCCAGTCCGACTCCCGGGGAGTCGGACTGGGAGTCGCTGTTCGACGGTGAGACCTTTCAGGGCTGGAACTCGTATCAGGGGGGTGAGCTCCCGAACGACGCATGGCGCATCGAGGACGGGGCGATCGTCGCTCAATCCGGGCGCGGAGAGATCGTCACGAACGCGTCGTACAGCAACTTCGTGCTGGAGTTCTCCTGGCGCGTCAGCGAGGGCGCGAACAGCGGCGTGTTCTATCGCATCGGCGAGTGGCTCGATCCGGTGCATCACGTCGGCCTCGAGTACCAGATCCTGGACAACGTCGGTCAGGCGGGACGACCGCTGACCGAACAGGCCGGCGCCTGCTACGGGGTCGTGCCGGCGTCACCGGACGTGACGCGCCCGGCCGGAGAGTGGAACAGCGGCACGATCGAGGTGCGCGGCGATCACGTGATCCACCGACTGAACGGGCACGTCGTCGCCGAGTTCGTGCTGCGCAGCGACGAGTGGCTCCAGGCGGTCGCGGACGGCCCGATGAAGAGCCACCCGCAGTTCGCGATCGCGCCGACCGGCCCGATCGCGCTCCAGAACTACCACGGTCATACCGTCGCCTACCGCGACCTACGCATCCGCAGGATCCCCGACGTAGGCATGTTCGGACCCGGGCGAGGCCGCTAGAGAAGGGCGACCATGCCGACCGATCCGTCGTTCGACGAGCTGGGCTTCGCGATCACGCCCGACCTGTCGCCGGAGTCCGAGCAGGCGAGTCTTCGCGCGCTCTTCTCCGCGTCACCCGGCTCGCTCCGCACGCTCGTGCATACGCTCGACCACCAGCTGGTACAGGGCCTCGAGACGTGCGCGAACGCACGGGAGTCCCTTGACGCGGTCGCGACGGGGAACTGGAGCCTGGGGTTCGCCCAGTGGTACTGCAAGCCACCGGCCTCACCGCTGGCGCGCATCCCCTGGCATCAGGACCGCGCCTTCTGGACCCCTCAGCGCGCGCACACGCTGACGACCTGGATCGCGCTCGACGACGTGAACGAAGCGAACGGCTGCGTCGTCGTGCGTCCGCGTTCGCACGGCGAAGGCAAGGTGCGAGAGCACGTTCCCGCCCCCGGATCGAGCGTTCCGTCCTGTTCGGTGGAAGGAACGCACGACGGCGTGGCCATCGAGCTGGGCGCCGGCACGGGCTTCGTCTACCACGAGCGCGTCATCCACAGATCGGGGGGCAATGCGACGAACGCTCCCCGTCGAGCGCTGGTCCTCGGATGGACCCTCGCGTGAGGGCGAGGCGCGAGGACAGTCCCCCATGACCGAAGTCAGTCGAGAATCGCTTTCGAAGGAGTGGACCGCCGAGGGGCTCCGCTACACCACTGCGGTCAACGAAATGTTGGCCTTTGCCCGCGCCCATGGCTGGGAGGCCTGGAAGGGAGAGGAACCGACAGACGGTCGGTCTCCAGAGCTCGCGGCGCAGGTCGTCGAGCTACTGCAGGAGGCGAATCGAGCGGACACCGTCGATCGGTTCCGCGCCGACTTCCCCCCGGCTCATACCCCGTTCATCGAGAGCCTCGCCCAGCGGGGAACCGACATCGCTCAACTCGTTTGGGTCGACGACACGCGGCTGGCCTTCGTCGTCGGAACGCCGTAAACGACCCAGCGCGGGTACGTCCTCGACCTGGGCAGCGAGCAGCTGACGCCCCTCGAGAACGTCCGCAGCCTCGGGGTTTCGTTCGACCGCGAGCACTTGGCCCGCGTCTCGTCGGCCGGGATCGAGGTGCGTCGCGGCTGGGAGGGCCCGGTGTCGGCGCGCCTGCCCTTACCGCGGACATGGTCCGACGACGCTCCCCTGCGAACGCTCGAGCGATGCCTCGTGATGCCCGGCGGCGAACGGGTCGTGACGGTCACGGACGAGGGGATCTTCTTGATCGACGCGTCAGGAGCAAGACGCGTGCATCCCGAGCCAGACCCGAGCGACGACGAGTGGACGCCGAACGTCGACATGGCGCACGCCGCGCTTTCCCCCGACGGCGGGCTCCTGTGCGTCGGCGATCAGGACAGCAAGCACAGGATCCTCGATGCTGAGGGCGTCGAGGTGGCCTCGATCGGAACGGCGAGCGAGTACCCCCACCACGCCGCGTTCAGCCACGACGGAGGACTCGTGGCCGTCAACTCGTGCCACTTCTACAACGGCGGCACGCTCGTCGTTCCGACGGACTCGGTCCGGGGGTTGAGGACCAAGGAGTACTTGGGCTCCGACGATCTCCCCTCTCCATGCAGGCTCCTCGACGAAGGCATGCGGATCTATGCGATCGACGTCTTGCCTGGGCGGTTCGTCCTGGGCGACGCTTTCGGATTCGCCCGCGCCATGTCCGAGGACGGCGAGTTCCTGTGGGAGCATCTCGTCGGATCGTCGGTCTCCGGGATCGCTGTTTCGCCGGACCGATCGGTCATGGCGATCGGCAGCTCGTCAGGGATGCTCCACGTCGTCGACCTCGACCAGGCGCGACCCGACCCGTTCCAGATCGGAACGGCCCCGCACGTCGAGCGTCGCCGATGGCTGTTCTGGCGAGACCTGGAGCGGCCGCTGCGCTGGTAGCTGCGTGACGAGGTCGCACCCCGAGGTCGCGGCCGTCGCTCCGCGGGCGCCGACGCGACCGGTCAGCGCACGAAGCCGCCGAGCGGGGCCCGGAACTCGGCGCCGAAGCCGGCGAGGGCGCCGCGGAGCTCGTCCGACGGATCGCCATACACGCAAACGCGCGTCAGATCGGCGAGTCCCATGAGCCGCTCCGCGAACTTCTGGCCGAGGTTGCCGAGGTGGAGCATCCCGGCCTCGGAGTCCGCGTAGGTCTCGAGGATGTGGACCGAATCGTCCGACACGAACCACTCGTAGCGCTGCGCGCCGGGCTCGCCGTCGCGCGTGGACGCGACCATCTCCCCCATCAGATCGCGGAAGGCCTCGGCCTGTCCGGGCTTGAGGGTGGCCTCGACGGTCCACGAAATCGGGTTGCTCATCGGTCTCTTGTCTTGGGGCGCGCGGACGAAGGTGTGGTGCGGCGATCGGATGGGACAGTACCAGCCAGTGGCGTCGGAACCCGCGCCGGCCCCTACTTCCGCTCCAGCTCGACGATCACCTCCGTGATCTCGCCCGCGTTGACCTCGACGACCCGCGACGGGAT
>JBCCSK010000508.1:0-3390 GCA_039200205.1 Planctomycetota bacterium | reverse complement strand
GTCGGCTCCGTCGTCGAGTCGTGGCGCCGCGACGGCAAGCGCGTCGTGTTCACGAACGGCTGCTTCGACGTGCTCCACGCAGGCCACGTCGACTACCTGCGCTTCGCTCGCTCCCGCGGGGACGTGCTCATCGTGGGCGTGAACGACGACGCGAGCGTCGCGCGGCTCAAGGGGCCGACGCGTCCGGTGAACGGGCTCGAGGACCGACTGACGGTGCTCGCAGCACTCGAGTCCGTCGACGCGGTCGTGCCGTTCGACGAGGACACGCCGAAGGCCCTCGTCGAGCAGGTCTCGCCCGATGTCCTCGTCAAGGGCGAGGACTACAAGGACAAGCCCGTCGTCGGGCGCGAGTGGGTCGAGGCCCACGGCGGGCAGGTCGTGCTCGCCCCGCTCCTGGCCGGCAGATCGACGACAGGCATCCTCGAGCGCGCCCGCGACGGCGCGCAGTCCGAAGGCGACGGCGGCGCGTGACCTTTCGCTCCGCGCTGCTCTTTGCCTCGGGCGCCGCGATCGCGTTCGTCGGCGCCGTGTGCGGCATCGGCGGCGGTCTGTTCGCCGTCCCGCTCCTGCACTACGGCTTTCGCCTGCCGCTGCGCGCCTCGGTCGCGACGTCGCTCTGCCTCGTGCTCGCGAACGCTCTGTCGTCGACGGCGTTCGAGCTCTTCCACGCCGAGAGCGCGTTCCTCTGGGACATCGTGCTCCCGCTCGTGGGCGGCGCGCTCGTCGGTGCCCAGTTCGGCTACCTCGCGTCGAGAAAGCTCTCCGAGCGCACGCTGAAGTCCATCTTCGCTGTCGTCATGGCCGGCGTCGGACTGCGGATGCTGCTCTCCGCGGGCATCGCTGCGGACCCCGAGCCGTTCCATGAGGCGTACGGACTCGGCCGGATCGTGACGGTCGCCGGAATCGGGATCCTCGCCGGCGCCCTCTCTCCGCTCCTCGGGATCGGCGGAGGGCTCGTCGTCGTGCCCGGGCTGCTCCTGACGCTCCCCGAGATCGGCGGCCTCGGCGCGCGGGCCGCGTCCCTCGGCGTCGCCTGCGTCACTGCGACCCGTTCGATCCAGCTCTACGCGAAGGAGCGGGTGATCCGCCCCGCCCTCGCGATCCCGATCGCGCTCGGAGCGCTCGCAGGAGCGGGGATCGGCGTCCACGTCGTCCATCTCCCCGGCGTGTCGCAGATCGGACAAAAGGTGCTCGGCGGGATCCTCGTCCTGACCGCCGCGCGCTTCGCGTCGGACGCGATCCGCCTCGCGCGCGCCGCGAACGTATCCTCGACCGCGTGACCGAGAAGAAGATCATCGAGCTCCAGGAGCGAATGGCGTTCCAGGAGCACGAGCTCGACCGCCTGAACCGGGTCGTCGCCGAGCAGCAGCTCGAGCTCGACGCGCTCGTGAAGGAGGTCAAGGAGCTCCGCTCGACCCTTCGCACCGCGAACGCGGGGGAGCCCGCCGAGGCGCGTCGGCTGGAGGACGACCGCCCGCCGCACTACTGATGGTCGCAGTCGAGAGAGCGAACGGCGGAGGCACGACGACCATCCGCACTCCGCGGAAGTCGAAGGCGACGCGCTGGCGCATCGTCACGCTCCTCGCGGTGCACGCGCTGATCGCGATCCACGTCGCGCACTGGATCTCGACCGGCCGAACGGTCTCGCCGCTCGAGCCGTCCGAGGCGATGGAGTTCTCGAAGCGCTCCATCGTCAACGCGGGGCTCGTGTTCTTCGCGATCACGACGCTGTCGACGCTCGTCCTCGGGCGCTGGTTCTGCGGCTGGGCCTGCCACCTCGTCGCGCTGCAGGACCTCTCGCGCGCGCTTCTGATCAAGGTCGGTCTGCGGCCGCGCCCGCTCCGCTCGCGGTGGCTCGCGCTCGTGCCGATCCTCGCCGCCGGCTACATGTTCGTCTGGCCGCTCGCCTACCGGATGTGGATCGGCGACTCGCTCGCGGTGCGTGAGGTCGAGATGGTGCGCGAGGGGTACTGGGACACGTTTCCGACCTGGGGACCCGCGATCCTCACGTTCTTCCTCTGCGGCTTCGTCGCCGTCTACTTCCTCGGCGCCAAGGGCTTTTGCACCTACGCGTGCCCCTACGGCGCCGTGTTCGGCCTCGCCGACCGCGCGAGCCCTGGCAGGATCCGCGTGACCGACGCGTGCGTCCAGTGCGGACACTGCTCGCTCACCTGCACGTCGAACGTCGACGTGTCGCGCGAGGTCCACGACTACGGCATGGTCGTCGACCCAGGGTGCATGAAGTGCATGGACTGCGTCTCCGTCTGCCCGGAAGACGCTCTCTACTACGGGATGGGGCGACCCGCGCTCTTCGCGAAGAAGCGCGCCGACCCGCGGAATCCGCGCAAGCCGCTGCCTCTCGTGGAGGAGGCCACCGGCGTGCTCGCGTTTGCGTTCGGGTACTTCGCGATCCGCGGGTACTACCAGGAGCGCGGCTTCCTGCTGTCGCTCGGCATCGCCGCCTGCTTCGCGTTCCTCGCCGTCCTTGCGGTCAGGCTGATCCGGCGCGCGGACGTTCGGGTGCCGGGGATCGTGCTGAAGAAGGGCGGGCGGATCCGAGCGACCGGCGCGGTCGTCGCGCTGGCGACGCTCGGGCTCGCGGCGTGCGCCGTGCCGTACGGGATCGTGCCCGAGGTTCACGCCTGGCGCGCCGACGGTGATTGGAGCGCGCTCGCGCCCGCGCGAACGCGCTGGTTCGAGCCGGACCGCGAGCCGCTGTCCGCGGCGGAGAGCGAGTCGGCGGAGCGCCTGCTCGCCAGCGCCCGGATCGTCCGCGAGCGGTCTGGCGTGCGCTCGGTCGAGAACACGCTGCGGCTCGCGTGGGGCAGCCTGATGGCCGGCGACGACGAGGCGGCCGTCGTCCACCTCACGGAGCTCGAGGTGTTCGGCGGTGCGCTGCCGGCCCACAGGCTGATCGCTGCCAAGCATCGTCATTCCGTGGGCGAGACGGACGAGGCGATCCGCATCGCCGCGGAGGTCCTCGGCAGCGATCCATCGCACGTACCGTCCGCCGTGTTCCTGCTCGCGCGGCTCCAGGGCGCCGAGCGCCACGACGAGGCGAGAGCGCTCATCGAGAGCACGCTCGCGGTGGCTCCGGACGCGCCGCACGTGCTGCGGGCGCGCGCCGAGTACCGCTTCTTCGGCGGCGACTCGGCCGGCGCGATCGAGGACCTCGAGCGCGCGCTGGCGCTCGAGCCGACGAGCGTCGAGTTCCGCGATCGACTGTGGCAGTTCCTGGCCCAGGCAGGCCGCATCGACGACGCCGTCCAGGTCCTCGAAGAGGGGCTCGCACTGCCGGACGCGCCCGCGTTCCTCCGCGCCGACCTCATTCGCGTCCTGATGTCCCGCGGCGACGCGGCGGCAGCGGCCCGCGAGGCGCGCCGCCTGTCC
>JBCCSK010000507.1:0-3393 GCA_039200205.1 Planctomycetota bacterium | reverse complement strand
GCGGGGTGCCGGCGGGCGCGAGGACTTTGAAGTGCGTGGCGCGACCCTCGGCGGGCGACGCGTCGACGACCCGGGCCTCGCACTCGCTTTGGACGACGCAGCGCATCAGCTGCGCGTCGCCTCGGCGCTCGACGGTATGGTCGCGCGCCTCGACGCGGTGTGCCATCAGGCCCGGACCGTAGATGAGGAGCTCCAGGCCCTCCTGAAGCGCGACCTCGCCGAGGGCGCAAACGCCACTCGCGTCGGTCTCGCCGCCGTCGCGATCGGCGCGCTCGAAGCGAGCGCTGCTGCTGCCGTCGACGGATGCGAAGAGCACCGTGCGCTCCAGCTTGACCCTCGCACCTTCGATCGGCGTCCCCAGTGCGTCTTCGACGAGCACGTCGAGTTCGACGACCTCGGCGCTCGGCGCGAGTCGCAGGACGGCGTCGTCGGATCCCGCAGAAACGGGTCTCCCGTCCGAGACGTGCAGCGTGTCGGGGTCCAGGGCGCTGACTTCGTACTCGCGATCCGCGAGCTGCGGGATCCGGAACCGGCCGCTCGCATCCGTCTCGAACGTGCGCCAGAAGTGCCCGTTCCAGTGCCCGAGCGACTCCGCGAGGATCATGCGCGACATCTCGGAACCACCGATCACGGTCGGGTCCTCGACCCACACCCGCGCGCCGGGACGCGGACTCCCGTCGGGGCCGAGCACGACCCCCGAGATCTCGAGGGGTCGTTCGTCGAAGCGAAGCTCGATCCAGTCGGGCCAGCCGCCGCGCTCGACGACCTGGCCGTTGGCCTCGGGAATCGCCGTCGGCTCGAACGTCACGGGCTGCCAGCCCCCGGCGGCGGCGAGCAGCCGCTGGGGACCCCGGCGCTGCTCCGGGTCCCCCATGAGCGTGAAGGCGAACTCGCCGTCGTCACCGGTTGTCACGCTCTCCAGACCGAGGCCGACGTAGGCCCCCGCCACGACTTCGCCACCCGCCGCGCGCACGACCCCTCGCACGACGAGCTCCTCGTCGACGGGCTCGAGGACGATCTGGAGAGGGACGGCCGCATCGGGATGCCCGGGCAGCGGCAGGTCGGAGCGGACGTCTGCGAGGTAGCCGGGCGCTGACACGGTCAGCCGAAGGCCTGCAAGCGCGGGGATTCCATCGAGGACGATCGCACCCAGTGGGTCGGCTTCCCCGGACCAGCGCTCCTCGTCGACGGAGTCGAGCGCGTCCGGGTAGAGGCTGCGGAAGGTCTCGGGAAGCTCGAGGCTCCAGGCGGCCCCGGCGATCGGCACACCCTCTGGATCGACGACGTGCCCCTCCAGTCTGTGGGAGGGAGCGACAGCGAGCAGCGGACCGAGGTGGGCCTCGCGCAGATAGTCGCGCACATCTCGCGAGAAGAGGACCGCGAAGCCGTCGTCGCGGGGCCGCATGCTGGACTGGCCGCGCTCGCCGGGGATCGTCACGAAGCCGTCCTGGTCCGACCGTATCGCGCCCGTGCCCCCCAGAGGTGGGACCAGCTCGAGGTCGAAGTGCGCGAGGGGCTGGCCCGCTTCGTCGAACACCCGGCCCACCATCGCCGGGAGCGCTGCCGGCTCGGGCGCCTCGGGCGCGACGATCGGCTCGATCGCTTCGCGCGCCTCGGAGGATTCCAGCGATGCGAGCGGCGCTTCGGTCTGCGTCACACTCGCCGCGTCGGGCGCGCCAGAGCGCGGCGTCGCGAGCTCCGGTGAGCCGGTGCTCCGCGCGAACGGCCAGAGCGCGAGCGCGCCAAGTGCGATGACGAGGCCGGCACCGGCCGCGGCGGCGAGCTTCATGACGATCAGGAGAAGGGACGGTGAGCCGATCGCGGCCGGAACCTTCCGCGCGACGGCCGCGGGGTTCGGAACGACACGCGGCGAGGCGACGGCGAGCCACGCGCTGCGTGATCCGAAGCGCGTATCGAGGCGTGCGCGGAGCTGCTGTCGCGCGCGACGCAGGCGCGTCTCGACGGTCCTGGGAGGAACGCCGGCGAGAGCAGCGACCTCCGCGATCGGACGACCCTCCAGGTAGTGCTGCAGCACAGCGCTTCGCGCCGGCTCGGAAAGCCCGTCGACCGCGCAGAGGAGACTCCGCTGAAGTGCGAGGCGCTCCTCCGCTGCGACGGTGAGAGCCTGCGGGCTCGGCGCCTCCGAAGCGGCTCCGTCGACCGCGATCGACTCGTGCTCGCGTCGACGCCCCTCGCTCCGTCGCAGCTGCAGCGACTCGTTCCGTAGCACGCGCGACAGCCAGCCGCGCAGCGCGCTGCCCGTCGCGCGCGGCAGACGTCGGCGAAGCACCGCCAGCCAGGTCCGCTGCACGAGATCGTCCGCCTCGCCGCCGTCGCGCGCGAGCCGCGCGGCGAGGCGGCGGAGCCACTCGTCGTGCGCGAGCAGCTCGCTCAGGTCCAGGTCGGTGAGGGCTTCGACGATCGGTCGGGGTACGGGAGAGTCCATCGTGCGGGCGGGTCGAGGGGTCCGCCGCACGTACGATCCCGCTCGCAGATCCGCCCCGTCACCTTTCCGGAGAATCCGCGGCTCCCCCCCCGGCGTCAGTCGACGACGTCCAGCGGTCGCTTCGTCCTCAGCACGCCCGCCAGCGGGCCCGTGTCGAACTCCGCCTCGAGCGAGACCACCTCTCCGTCGACTCCGATCGGCACTTCCACGAAGGCCGGGCAGAAGGTGCCTCAGGCGAAGCCCGACGTGGTCTCGCCGAGCCGGCGCCCGTTCGCTCCGACGAGCTTCAGCTTCGCCCGGAGCGATCCATATCCGAACGAAGAGGGGTTCTTCCCGCGATAGCAGGTGGTGACGAGAAGGCGATCGCCCGTGTGCAGACGAAGCTGCGCGCGCAGGCGCTCTCCGGTGTGGATCTCGTCGAAGTCGCCGATCTGGGCGATGTCGAAGTCGAGGGCGCCGATGGGATCGAGGGTCAGCTCCTGGTCCTTGGAGAGCGCTCGCCAGCGCTCCTCGGTCGCCTCGTAGCGCTCGGAGAACACGTAGCTCCAGGGGTCGTGGCCGCCCGGGTCCGCGAGGCGCAGCGTGACCATCGTCGTGCGGTAGTCGCCGACGGGAACCTCGGTCGCGGTCCCGGGCGCACGCACGAGATAGGCGCTGCCGTCGCGACCGACGAGCAGCAGTCGAGCGTCGACGACGTCGGTGCGCTCGGCGCCCCTCCCATCGGGCAGCGCGACGCGCGCGAGCGCGGAGCCGTCGATGCGCTCGAACTGCAGCCCATCGCCAAGACGACTGGAGCGAAGCGCGTAGCGCTCGCCGTCGAAGGGCAGGATCGGCTGAACGACGTAGAGCTCCTCCATCGGACTCCACGCGCCGTCTCCGTCGCGGTCGAGCCAGACGTGGTCCTCGGCGTCGTGGAAGAAGCCGTTCGCGTTCGCGTCACGGCGGCG
>JBCCSK010000506.1:0-3422 GCA_039200205.1 Planctomycetota bacterium | reverse complement strand
GCGCCAGTAGTCGTACCACTGCCCCTCCTCCGCCGTTCGGCATCGCGCAGATCGGCAAGAGCTTCCGCAACGAGATCACGCCCGGGAACTTCGTCTTCCGCACGCGCGAGTTCGAGCAGGCCGAGATGGAGTACTTCGTCCCGCCGGCGGAGGAGGGGCAGTGGTACGACTACTGGCGCAAGACGCGCTTCGAGTGGTACACGGAGCTCGGGATCCGCGAGGACCGTCTGCGGATGCGCGAGCACGAGGCGTCGGAGCTTGCGCACTACTCGACCGCGACCGCGGACGTCGAGTACGAGTACCCGTTCGGCTGGGGCGAGCTGGAGGGCATCGCGTGCCGGACCGACTTCGATCTCAAGCGCCACAGCGAGGCGTCCGGCACCGACCTCGTCTACTTCGATCCGCAGACGAAGGAGCACTACACGCCCTACGTGATCGAGCCCGCGGGCGGCATCAACCGGATGGCGCTGACGTTCCTGATCGACGCGTACGAGGAAGAGGAGCTGGAGAAGGACACCCGCGTCGTCCTCCGCTTCCACCCCGAGATCGCGCCGATCACCTGCGCCGTGTTCCCCCTCGTCAAGAAGGAGGGGATGCCGGAGAAGGCGCGCGAGATCGAGGCGACCCTGCGGCGCGCTCGCATGAGCACGTTCTACGACGAGAAGGCCGCGATCGGCCGCCGGTACCGTCGCCAGGACGAGGTTGGAACGCCGTTCTGCGTCACGGTCGACGGGGACACGCTGACCGAGGACGTTGTCACCGTGCGCCACCGCGACTCGATGGAGCAGGAGAAGGTGAAGGTCGCGGAGCTGCTGACTTACCTCAGCGAGTCGATCGCGAACTGGAAGCGCTGATCGTCGAGCGACCTCTCAGTAGATCGGCATCGGCTTCTTCGTCCATCCGTTGACCATGGGCGGGGGCACTTCGATCCTCCGCATGTGGCGCTGGAGGAACGCCCAGCTCGCGACGATCACGCCGATGACCAGCGCAGCCCAGAGCCACGGAGACGAGCTGAGCGCGGAGTCGAGCGCCGCGTACGTTCTCGCGTAGAGCACCGGAACGACGGCACGATCTGCGACCTCGACGGCAACGATGGGAGCGGTCACTGCGACGGCGAACGCCATTGTGGCGCCGTCGCTTTGCAGCGCGTGGCGCCACAGGCTCCCGTCGAGGCTCGGGACGTTCGGTCGGAGGACGACCGCGCCGATGACCAGCCAGAGCAGCGTCGCAGTCAGTGCTGCGAACCACCCGGCGTTGCGACGCTCGTCGATCGGGTTCGTGGCAAGGCCCGATAGGTCGACGTTGCCCAGCGGAACGGCGCCGATGCGGCGCTCCGGATCGAAGCGCGAGAACCACTCCGCGTGGACGTCCTCCCACGTGCCCTCGAACCCCCGGACGTCACGGAGAGCGCGCGACAGCTGCCATGCGAGGAAGCGAACGGTGTTGTCGAGCTGAACGTCGTACGGGCAGTACGCGAAGGTCGAGACACCGAAGAAGAGCGGATGCGGCATCGGATCCGTCGACTCGCCCCAGGGAGCGGTCACACGAGCCCGATCCGCGGTCGACGCGATTCGCCAGAGCCGCGGAGGGACGCGCACGTGATCCCGATACTCGTCCTCCTCTGCACCGATCGCGTCGTCGCTTCCACCGTCGAGCGCGACCCCATGGCTGAAGACGCCGTACGACGGGAATGGGTCGCCCCTCTTCGCTGAAACGAAGACGCTGAGGACGAGCACGGTGAGCGTCGCCATCCCTACGACGTTGAACGTCCGCGCGCGGCTCATCGGAAGCGCATCGACCCCCTGAAGGACGCTCAGTCCTTGGCGCAGAGCGAGCGTCACCATGACGGTGGCGAGCCACACGTTCATGGGCGACCTCATGCTGAAGGAACCAATGAAGTAGCCCCCGAAGAGCAGCGCAAACGCGACCTGGGGCCGCAGGATCGTGCTGCGCACGAGCGTCCAGCGGCTCGGGCCGAAGATGCGCACGGGGAGGCTCGCCGCGCTGGCTTCGGATCTGACGTCGGCGATCTTTGGCGAGTGGGGTTGGGGCGCCGGGCCGACTCGGCGTGCGATCCACACGACCCCGGCGAGCGTGAGCAGCCCGTACGCGAGATCGAGCCGTTCGCTCCAGGCTCTGGCCGAGGCGACCGCGATCAACCCGGCGACGAGCCCGAGACCCACGACCTCGAACCACCGCAGCGAGATCGCGCGCGGCCGGTAGGCGAACAGGACGACGACGCAGAGCGAGACCGTCACGATCGCCCGAGTGAGCATCGAGCCGAAGCTCCCGGACTCGAAGGGTCGATCCACGAAGATCATGCAGCCCGCAACTGCCGGAGCCGCGAACGCGATCCAGGTGGCGGTCAAGCGGGTGAAGATGAGCTCGCGCGCCGACACCGGGAGCGCGCGCTCGAACTCACGAATGCGCCGTCCAACGGGCAGGAAGCGCAGGGAGACGACGATCGCAGCCTGCAGCGCGAAGGACATGACGAGGCCGTAGGCGATCTCCGGGTTGATGCCCCGCGGCCGGCGCGACGCGATTCCCGTCAACGGATCGATCTCCAGATCACCGAAGTCGAACATCGTCGCCGAGGACCTGAGCCACGCCGTCATGACACACACCATGAGGCAGGCCAGGGGTGTCCAGCGCACGCACGGTTCGAGGTGGAGGAACCGCAGCATCACTCCCTCCCGTTGATCAGCTCGATGAACAGATCCTCGAGCGTCAGCCGCCCGAACCTCGGATCGCTGCCGTTCCGGATCGCAGCGAACCGACCGGCGACCTCGTCCTCGGTGCCGCGGAAGAGCCCCCGAACCTCGGTCCCGTGTTCCCGCGCCGCGAGGCACCCGTCGAGCGACCGCAGGTCTGCGACGCCGACCGTTCCCTCCGCCGGGAGCGTCAGCAGCGTCGTCGTCTCGCGAAGATCGTCGAGCTCTTCGTCGATGACCTTGTGCCCGCGGTCGAGCACGGCGACCCGGCTCGCGATCCGCTCGACGTCGGCCATGTGGTGCGACGAGAACAGGATCGCGCTCCCCTCGTCGGCGAGATAGCGCAGCGCCGTCTCCAGGAACTCGCGCCGCGCCGCCGGATCGAAGCCGCCCGCCGGCTCGTCGAGCAGGAGCAGCTCGGGCCGGTGCGCGATCGCGCAGAGCACGGCCACCCGCCGCGCCTGGCCCTTGCTGAGCTTCCCGATCTTGCGCCGACGATCGAGCTCGAACCGTTCGAGGATCTCCGTCGCCATCGCCCCGTCCCAGCTCTCGAACAGCTCGGCGTGCATCGCGAGCACGTCGGCGATTCGCAGGTAGGGGGGCAGCGCCTGGTCCTCCGACACGTAGCCGACCCGCCGCTTCGTCTCGATCGGCTCTTCGACGGGGTCGAGTCCGAACAGCCGGACCGAGCCGCCCTGGGGATGCAGCATC
>JBCCSK010000505.1:0-3431 GCA_039200205.1 Planctomycetota bacterium | reverse complement strand
GCCGAGGAGCTTTGCCTTTCCCATCAGCTCCCAGCGGGCCATCTCGAACTCGTCGGGGTCGTGCACGTCGCCAAGCTCGTCGTCGACGACGTCTTCGAGCGTCGGAAGGAGTCTCGCAATGTCCTCCGTCATCTCCGGCGTCGACGCGGTCGCACGCTGGCCGACGACGAGCGGAGCCGAGACGGAGGACATTGCGAGACTCCTTCCGACGCTCGAAGACGTCGTCGACGACGAGCTTGGCGACGTGCACGACCCCGACGAGTTCGAGATGGCCCGCTGGGAGCTGATGGGAAAGGCAAAGCTCCTCGGCAGCGAAGTTGACTGGGAGACCGTGCCGGAGCTCGACGACGACACGCTCCGCGCGATCTACGAAGACGGCTCCGCGTACCGCGGTCAGGCGTATCGAATCCCGGTCAGCATCAACATGGACACGTACTCGATCCGCGTCGACGACAACCCGCTTCGGCTCGACCGCGTCACGACGGGCTGGATCGGGAACGCGACGTGGAAGGGTCCGGCGAAGACGATCAAGTGGGTGGGTCCGTTCACGCGCCGCGACATGCTCCGCGGCGACTCGCTCTCGAACGAGAACCGCTACGTGCGAGCCAACGGCTACTTCTTCCGCAACCACCTGTTCCAGAACCGCGACGGCGAGCCGCGTCGCGCGCCGGTCTTCGTGCTGGAGTCGATCGAGACCTTCACGCCCGAGCCGGCGTGGTCGGTGTCGATCTTCAGGTACGCCGTCCTGGGCCTGACGGTCTTCCTCGTCGGGTTCATCTTCCTCCTTCTGCGGGCCGACCGCCGGCGATCGCAGCGTCTGTACGACGACATGATCCGGCGCCGCCGTGCGCGCCGCGACCGTTCCCCGGAGCTGACCGCGTGATCCGAGGTCGCGGCCCCGCGGGGCCGCAGAGGGATCCCGTGACGCTCGAGACGATCTCCGTCGACATCCCCGGTGCCGCGTACGGCGTCACCGTTGGGATGGGCGCGCGCTCGCGCATAGCCGACGCCGTCGATCATGCCGACGGGGTCGCGCAGCTCGTCGACCGACGGGTCGCCGGGCTGCACGGGACGCCGTGCAGCGGCGTTCCGACGCTCGAGCTCCAAGGCGGCGAAGGCATCAAGACGCTGGAGTCCCTGGGCCGCGTGCTCGACTTCTGCGCAGAGGCTGGACTCTCCCGGCGCTCGACGCTCGTCGCATTCGGCGGCGGGACGATCGGCGACCTCGGCGGACTCGCCGCGTCGCTGTTCAAGCGCGGCCTGGACGTCGTCCAGGTCCCGACGACGCTGCTCGCTCAGGTCGATGCCTCCGTCGGCGGCAAGACCGCGATCAATCTCGCTGCGGGGAAGAACCTCGCGGGCACGTTCCACCACCCGCGCGCCGTCTTCTGCGACGCCGATCTGCTCGCGACTCTCGACGACGAGGACTTCGCGAGCGGCCTCGGCGAGGTCGCGAAGACCGCGATCCTCGGCGGCGACGACGCGCTGTCGCGTACGGAGGAGCTCGCCAAGGCCGTCGTCGCGCGCGACGCCGACGCGCTGGCCGAGGTCGTCGCCATGTGCGTCGGCGTCAAGGCCCGAGTCGTCGCGTCCGATCCGGAGGAGCGCGGCGCGCGGCGCGCGCTCAACCTCGGGCACACCTTCGGACACGCCATCGAACACGCGGCGGGCTACGGTCGCGTTCCCCACGGCGTCGCCGTCGCGGTCGGCCTCGCACTCGCCGCGCGTGCTACGGAGGGAGCGTTCGACGCCGACCCGGAGCTGACGACGCGAACGCTGGAGCTGCTGCGCTGTTTTGGCCTTCCGACCTCGCTCGACGAGCTTCGATCGCGGGACGGACTCCGCGAGGCGCTCACGCCGGAGGCGCTCCACGTCGGACTCGGGCACGACAAGAAGGGAACGGTCGGCAGCCCCGAGTTCGTGCTCGCCCGCCGACCCGGTGATATCGCGCTGGGCGTTCGCCTCGACGACGAACTCCTGATGAGCCTCCTGCGCTGACGTCGTGACGACGCCGATCGACATCGCGCGCGATGGGAACCTGTTCCCGCGCGAGGACCTGCTGGAGGCCGTCGCGCAATCGGACTGGCGGGACCGAAGCGTCCCGCTGGTGGCATGGGTCCTCGCCTCGATAGGAATCGCACTACTCACTGCGGGAACACCGATCGCGCGGCACGTCGTCACGCAGCCGGTCGAGACGGCCGCTTCACTCGAGCCCGCGCTGGCCCTTCCCGTCCACGGCATCATCGCGGCCGTCGGGCGAACGGGGCTGGGCATCGAGGCCGCGTTCTTCCTCGGTTCGGCCCTCGCGTTCGGCGCGTCGTTCCTGGCCGTCGGCCTCGCGCTGCGCGCGGCCGGCTTCGCGGGGAGACTCTCGCTCGCTGCGACTTTCGTCGCGGTCGCTGCGTCGCCGCTCCTCCTCCTCCACGCTCGTCTACCGTCGGACGCGCCCTTTGCAGCGCTCGCTGCGGCCCTGGTTCTCGCTGCGATCGCGGCCCCGCACGATCCGGGAGCGCACGGCGCGAGGGGGTACGCCGTCCGCGTCGCAGCGTCGGTCGTGTTCGCGGCATTCCTGCATCGCGCGGCACTCGCGCTCGCCGCTCCGGCGGCCGCTGCGATTGCCGTGAAGTTCGTCGCAGACGCTTCGAAGCTCCGCCTCGCGCTGCTGATCGCCCCCGCTCCTCTCGTCGCCGAAGGCGTCGCGCGCCTGGTCCGTGGAGGGGCGGGTCCGATCTTCGGCGGCTGGATCGACCTCGCCCTCGCGGGCGGAGCGCTCTGGCTGGCGCTCCCGCTCGCCTTCGCTCGCGAGTCGGAGGAAGAGCCGCCGCCCCCCTGGACGCTCGCGTGGATCGTCGCCGCCCTGTGGCTCGGGCCTCGACAGCCGGGCGCCGCAGGAGCGCTCCTCGTCCCCCTGTTCGCCTACCTCCTCGCCGGCGTCCTCGCCCGCCGAGCGCGGCCGGACGGTGCGCTTCGCTGGACGCTGGGTTTCGCGGCGGCCCAGGCCGCCCTCGCGTGCGCGATCGCGGCGCTCGTCCCGAGCTCGACGGAGTCCTTCGCTGCGACGAGCTTCGGCGAGACGCGACCCGACGACACGGTCGTGGTCGACGACGTCGGGTCGATCGACGCCTACCTCCTGCGGCGGCGACTGGGCCTCAGCGTGGTCGACGACTCGGACGAGTCCGCCGGCGGCGGGCGCCTGCTCTCGCTCGGCCGCGCGCGCGACACCGTTCCCTTCGTCCTCGACGCCGCCACCGGCGAGGTGCGAAGCGGTGAGTGATCTTCGAATGGACGACACGGTCGACCGCGCGGGCCGACGTCGACGACTGCTCTTCCGCCTCCGCCGGAGCGCCCGAGCGATCGAGCAGCGCGAGCGGATCCAGGACGTCGGCTACGGCCTCCTCGCGGCGGCCGCGGCGCTCGCCGTTCCGGCGGCG
>JBCCSK010000504.1:0-3447 GCA_039200205.1 Planctomycetota bacterium | reverse complement strand
CGCGATCATCGGCTTCTGCGGCGCGCCGTTCACCGTCGCGAGCTACATGCTCGAAGGGCGCTCGTCCCGGAACTTCGAGAACACCAAGCGCATCATGCTCGGCGAGTTGTCGACGACGCGCTCCAGCAGGCGATCGAACGTCTCCCGCTCGCCGAGCATGATGCGCTTGGTGTTCTCGAAGTTCCGGGACGAGCGCCCTTCGATCATGTAGCTCGCGACGGTGAACGGCGCGCCGCAGAAGCCGATGATCGCGCGCTCGTCACCGAGCTCCCCGCGGACGCGTCGAATGGACTCGCCGAGGAAGCCCGTCGCGTCGTTCGCGTCGAAGTCGACGAGGCGCTCGACGTCGTCGCGCGTCGCGATGCGCGGCTCGAGCAGCGGGCCCGTCCCCTCCACGAACTCGACCTCTTGGCCCATCGCCGCCGGCGGGACCAGGATGTCGCAGAAGATCACCGCCGCATCCATGCCGTAGCGGCGGATCGGCTGGAGCGTGACCTCGGAGGCGCGCTCCGAGTCGTGGACCATGCCGAGGAAGGTCGAACCGCTGCGCACCTCGCGGTACTCCGGGAGGTAGCGGCCCGCCTGACGCATCATCCAGGCGGGCGGGCTGTCGGTCTCTTCGCGGCGGCACGCGGCGAGAAAGCGCGATCTCGAGTTCATCGGATGGGGCGATGGGTCCACGGAGGGTCCGGTGGCGGGGCCGGGGCGGACGCACCCGCGGGCCCGAAACCGGGGGATTATAGGTCGCCCTTGGAGGTCGACTTGAGACCCCGAGACCGTGAGAAGATTTCCGCCCTTCGTGGCACGGCGGGTGCTCCAGACGGCCCCAGGCCCCTCAGCGCCTCACGAGGGCGCTCCGGTCGAGGCCGACCAGGAAGCTGACCGCGAACCCAACGAGAGCGACCACGCAGAGGGATCGCAGGCCCCCGCCGCCCGCGAAGGCGGCGACGACGAGGAAGACGGCGGAGAGGCGAAGTGCGCGCATCGGTGGCAGACCTAGTGGTGAGTTCGATCCCCCTTGACGAACCCAGAGACCATCGGCCGGTCCCGTGCGAACTTGCTGACGGACCGGTGAATCCCCGATCATTCGGCCGCTCGCGCGGCGTCGGGGTCGAGGCGCGCGACCGGGATCCCGCTGCCGATTCCGCCCTTCGGCAGGTCCGCCGTCACGGCTCGGTCGGCGGTCCAGTCGTCTTCTTGGAGGAAGGGGAGTCGGACCTCGACCGTGCACCCCGAGCGACCGTCCGCGCGGTTGTACGCCTCGATGGTGCCGCGGTGGAGCGTCGCAATCTTGTAGGCGATCGCGAGGCCGAGGCCGGTGCCGCGTCGACGCTCCCCATCGGCCTGGGAGAACGGCTCGAACACGGTCGAGATGAGCTCCTCTGGCATCCCGGGACCGTCGTCGCGCACGCGGACGACGGCGCCGGGGCGCGCGGCGTGTCCGTCGTCGCCGGTCGTCTTCGACTCATCCGTCGGCCCATCGCTCTCCAGCCACACCCGTACGCTCGAGCCGCGGGGTGAGAAGCGGATGGCGTTGCGGATCAGGTTCTCGACGAGCGACGAGACGAGCTCCGGGTCCCCCCAGGTGGGCCGGTCGAACGCGAGCGTGTCCTCGGGCAGCTCGAGGTCGATGTGGACGTCGTGGGTCAGCGCGTGAGCCCGCGTGCGACTGACCGCCTCGACGAGCAGGTCGTGGAACCAGAACTCCTCGTTCTTCTGCAGCCGCTCCTCGTAGTCGATCCGCGCGAGGGTCAGGAAGCTCTCGACGATCTTCCCGAGTCGCGCCATCTGGTCCGCGACGTCGTCGACGAACTCGGTCAGGTCCTCGATCGGTCGCTCGCGCATCCGGAGACGTCGCGCCTCGGTCAGCAGAACCGCGATCGGCGTCTTGAGCTCGTGGCTCACGTTCGAGATGAACCGCTCCTGGGACTCGTACCCCGCCTCGATGCGGTCGAGCGCGAAGTTCAGCTCGCGCCGCGCCTCGTTGACCTCGACGCCGACCTCAGGCATGTCGACGCGCGTCTCGTCGAGGCGCTCCGGAGCGACGACGCGCGCGGCCGCCGTGATGCGGCGCAGCGGCTCGAGCGCGGCTCCGACGATCACCCAGGCGGCAGCGATTCCGCCGATCAGAGCGCACAGAAAGGCGATTCCGACGAGCTTGATGAGCCAGTCGTAGTACTCGTTCCGACGGTCGAAGAGCTGGCCCGCGTCGAGGACGACGAGGCCCGCGATGATCGTGGCCAGGATGACGCCGAAGCTGAGCGCGAACCAGATCGTCAGCTGCGCGCGGAGCGACAGGCTGACTGGTGCGTTCGGATCCCGCTCGACATCGGTCATCGATTACGCGTCCGAGCGACCGAATCGGTATCCGGTCCCGATCACCGTGTGGATCAGCTTGTCCTCGTAGGGCTTGTCCAGCTTGCGACGCAGGTTGGAGATGTAGACGTCGACGACGTTGCTCGTCGGCTCGTAGTTCATGTCCCAGACCTTCTCCGTGATCACGCTCCGCGACAGTACGTTGTCGGGGTTTCGGATCAGGAACTCGAGCAGCGCGAACTCCTTCGCGGTCAGCTTGACGCGCTGGTCGCCGCGGCGCACCGAGCGCTTCGCGAGATCCATCTCGACCTCGCCGTACTTCAGCTTGGTCGACTCCGAGGCCGCGCCGCGCCGCAGCAGCGCGCGGACGCGGGCGACGAGCTCCTCGACCTCGAACGGCTTGGTCAGGTAGTCGTCCGCGCCCGAGTCGAGGCCCGCGACCTTCCGCGCCGTCCCCGACAGCGCGGTCAGCATCAGGATCGGCGCCTTGATCCCCATGCGCCGGATGTTCCGGCACAGGTCGATCCCGTCCCGGTCGGGCAGCATGAGGTCGAGCAGGTAGAGGTCGTACACGTCGGCCGCCGCAAGCTCCTCGGCCTCGTAGCCAGTGCCAACGGTGTCGACGCCGTAATCGAGCTCCTGGAGGGACTTGGCCACCGACTCGGCCATCTTCGGGTTGTCTTCGACGACGAGGATTCGCATGTCGTTTCGATTCGAGTCGGGCGGAACCTGGACGAAGGACCTGGGAACGATGCGCCCCGCCATCTCGAGACCAAGAGCATGGGATACGGCGGTGACGGCCCCTTTCATGTCTCTGAGAGTATTCAATTCACGGCTGGCTGGCCCGATCAGCTGTCAGCCATGCCCGACCGAAGGCGGACCCATGGCGTCGCTCGAGGGACTTCGACGATCCAGGCGACCCGTTAGAGGTCGATCCGGAGCCCGTCGAGGGCCTGGGTGGCCTCGTCGGCGAGGTGCTCGTGGCAGGTGAAGAGGACCACTTGGCGGGCGGTCGGGGCGTCGGTCAGGCCGCGGTAGAGGCCGGCGCGGCGGTGGGCGTCCCAGTTGACCAAGGCCTCGTCCAGGAGGAGGGGGGCGGGCTCGTGGTGGCCATCGAGGTGGTAGGCGGCG
>JBCCSK010000503.1:0-3449 GCA_039200205.1 Planctomycetota bacterium | reverse complement strand
GGTTTGGGGCGCTCGCCCTCAGCCGAGGAACGGATAGCGCCAATCCGTCGGCGGGACGAACGTCTCCTTGATCGAGCGCGGGCTGACCCAGCGGAGCAGGTTCAGGACCGACCCGGCCTTGTCGTTGGTCCCCGACGCGCGCGAGCCGCCGAAGGGCTGCTGGCCGACGACGGCGCCCGTCGGTTTGTCGTTCACGTAGAAGTTGCCGGCGGCGAAGCGGAGGGCGTCGACGGCCTCGCGCACGGCGTAGCGGTCGTCGGCGAAGACCGCGCCGGTCAATCCGTACGGCGAGGTGGTCGCGCAGAGCTCCAGCGTCTCGCTCACGCGCGCGTCGTCGTAGACGAATACGGCGAGGAGCGGACCGAAGTACTCGGTGCGCATGAGGTCGTGCTTGGGGTCCTGGACGACCGCGACCGTCGGCTCGACGAACCAGCCCTCGGAGTCGTCGCAGTTCCCGCCGATCAGCACGTCGACGTTCGACTCGTCCTTCGCGCGGTCGATCGCGTCCTTCAGCTTGGCGAACGACTTGCCGTCGATGACGGCTCCGAGGAACGTCGAGAAGTCCGAGACGTCGCCCATCGTCATCTCGCCGAGGATGCGGCGGAGCTCCTCGGAGACGCTCGGCCAGAGGCTCTTCGGGACGTAGGCGCGGCTCGCGGCCGAGCACTTCTGGCCCTGGAACTCGAACGCGCCGCGGGCCAGCGCGACGGCGACCTCGGTCGCGCCCGCGGCGGAGGGGTGGACGAAGACGAAGTCCTTGCCGCCGGTCTCGCCGACGAGGCGCGGGTACTGGCCGTAGCCCTGGATGTTCTCGCCGACCGTCTTCCAGATGTGCTGGAAGGTCCCGGTCGAGCCGGTGAAGTGGATCCCGCCGAGGCGCATGTCCGGCAGAGCCGCGCCGCCGATCGCCGGGCCGCTGCCGGGGACGAAGTTGATGACGCCCGGGGGCATGCCCGCGGCCTCCAGCAGCTTCATCACGTACCAGTTGCTGAGCAGCGACGTGGTCGAGGGCTTCCAGATCGCCGAGTTGCCCATCAGCGCCGGCGCCGTCGGGAGGTTGCCGGCGATCGACGTGAAGTTGAACGGCGTGATCGCGAGCACGAAGCCGTCGAGCGGGCGGTGCTCCATCCGGTTCCACACCCCGGGCGACGACTCGGGCTGCTCCTCGTAGATCTGGCGCGCGAACTCGACGTTGAAGCGGAAGAAGTCGGCGAGCTCGCACGCGGCGTCGATCTCCGCCTGGTGCGAGGTCTTCGACTGGCCGAGCATCGTCGAGGCGTTGACCGTGTCCCGCCACGGGCCGGCCAGCAGATCGGCCGCTCGCAGCAGCACCGATGCGCGCTCCTCCCAGGGCAGTCGCTGCCAGTCGTTCCGCGCCTCCTCGGCCGCGTCGATCGCGGCGCGGGCCTCACGGTCTCCGCCCATGTGCGCCTTCGCGAGCACGTGCCCCTTGCGGTGGGGCATCACGACGTCGACGACCTGGCCGGTCTCGATCTCCTCGCCCGCGATGATGAGCGGGATCTCGATCGTCTCCCCGGACATCGCCTCCAGGCGTCCTGCGAGGCTCTCGCGCTCGGGCGTTCCGGGGGCGTAGGAGCGGATGGGCTCGTTCTCGGGCGTGGGAACGCGGAAGACGCCGTGGGTCATGGCTGGGGGCCTCGGAGGGAGAGGGGGCGGGCGAAGGGCGAGGAGTCTCCCAAATGCGCGTTGCAGTGTCGATGCGTGGACCCATCATGGCGCGGCAGCGGCCGTCAGCCGCCGAACCAAGCGATGAGCGAACGACTCGAAGACGTCGACTCCTGGCTCTCGGCCGAACTCGCGCGCGCCGCGGACGAGCGCCAGGCGGCCTGGGCCGATCAGCGGGTGCGTGAGCTCGCCGAGGGGGGCGTGGACGACGACGGCTTCGCGCGCACGCTGTCCCTTGCGAGCCGCTTCGCGCCGCGCGCCCCGCTCGCTCCGTCCGCCGACGCCGTGGACGCGGCGGGGGCTCTCGTGGGCGGCTGGAATCCCGAGCGCTGGTCGGTCCTCGAGGCCCTCCGCGTCCGGCTCGTCGTCGCCCGCGCGCGCGGCGACGCCGAGACGCTGCCGGCCGCGATCGAGGAGGCGTTCCGCTACGCGGACGAGGGCGAGCTCCGCGCGCTCTACCGCAGCCTGCAGTTCCTGCCGGGACCGGAGCGCTTCATCTGGCGCGCGGGCGAGGGCTGCCGCACGAACATGAAGAGCGTCTTCGAGGCCGATACGTGCGACACCGGCTTTCCGGTGCGCCACCTCGACGACGTCGCCTGGCGTCAGCTCTGTATCAAGGCGCTGTTCGTCGAAGCGCCGCTGTGGCGCGTCTTCGGCTTCGACGAGCGCGTCGACTCGGAGCTCGCGCGAATGGCCCTCGACCTCGCGGATGAACGCCGCAGCGCGGGCCGCAGCGTCTATCCCGAGCTCTGGATGTGTCTCGGTTTCGAGCCGTCCGACCGAGCACTGGAGTCGATCGAGCGTGAGCTCGGCGGCGACGACGAGCTCTCGCGCCGCGGAGCGATCCTGGCGCTCGGCCGCCTCGGGCGGACCGATCGCCTCGAGGAGATCGAGAGGGACGGGGGATCCCTGTTCGGGCCCACTGCGCGGTGGGCACTCCTGGGACGCCACGATCAAGCGGCTTACAGGGCCGTGTCGATTCCCGAGGGCGCCGCGCCGACGACCCACGCGTCGGAGGCCGGGACGCCCGAAGCAGCCGACTGAACCGGCGCACCTCGCGCGCTCGCACACGCACGACGACCTGACGATGACAGACCTCCGATTCTTCGATCCGCACGCCCACATGACGTCGCGGACGACCGACGACTACGAGCGGATGGCGGCGGCGGGCGTCCGGGCGCTGATCGAGCCGGCGTTCTGGCTCGGCCAGCCGCGCACCAACGTCGGGTCGTTCATCGATTACTTCTCGAGCCTCGTCGGCTGGGAGCGCTTCCGCGCCTCCCAGTTCGGGATCACGCACTACTGCGCGATCGGCTTGAACTCGAAGGAGGCGAACGACGAGGGGCTCGCGAAGGAGGTCCTGGAGATCCTCCCCCGGTTCGCGCTGAAGGAGGGCGTCGTCGCGATCGGCGAGATCGGCTATGACGAGCAGACCGAGGCCGAGGACAAATATTTCCGTCTCCAGCTCGAGCTGGCGAAGGAGTTGGATCTCCCGATCATGATCCACACGCCGCACCGCGACAAGAAGCGCGGAACCTCGCGCACGATGGATGTCATCGTGGAGCACGGCCTGCACCCCAGCACCGTGATCATGGACCACAACAACGAAGAGACGGTCCAAGAGGTGCTCGACCGCGGGTTTTGGGCCGCCTTCACGCTGTACCCCAAGACCAAAATGGGCAGCGAGCGCATGGTGGACGTCGCGCGCCGCTTCGGCTCGGAGCGGATCTTCATCGACAGCAGCGCCGACTGGGGGGTATCCG
>JBCCSK010000502.1:0-3449 GCA_039200205.1 Planctomycetota bacterium | reverse complement strand
CTCTGGCGTCAAAGGCCGGCGGACGCTCCAAACCGGGTTCAGGTCGCTCGCGACAAGCTCAGAACGACCACGACAGCGTCACCCGCCCGAAGTCGTCGTTGTCACGCTCGGTCTCGAACCGCTCGGTGAAGAACGACAGCATGTAGCTGAGCGAGAACGCGTCGTATCGAACGGACGCGCCGGTCGTCAGGAACCCCACGAGCGGCTCGCTGTCGACCGATCGACTCTCGCGGAACACCGTCCCGTCGAGCGGCAGGAAGTGCGCGACCGCGAAGCCACCAGCGCCCGCGAGCAGGCTCACGGAGAGGCGATCGTTGCGTGTCGCGGAGATCAGCCCGACGGGATCGACGCCCTGGCGCAGCGTCACCGCGCCGACGTTGTCCGGCAGGTTGTAGCCGAACTCCGCGTACGCGGCCGCGCTCGCGCCCGTGAAGTAGGTGCCGACCGACGCGCCCGCCATCGGCACGAGCCGCAGGTCGAGACCGTCCCGCCGGATCGGGTTGAACTCCCAGACGAGGTTGTAGTCGAGGTTCAGGATCGGCTCGTTCGGGAGCTGCGTGTCCCACCCCAGCGGCTCGTCGTTGTCGGTGATGTCGTGGAACCACGTCTGCACCTCGTCCGCCTGCGACCACGGCCCCACCAGGCCGACGCGGAGGACCCAGCTCGCGCACTGACTCTCGCCGCGCCCTGCGAACGAGAAGTCGAGGAACAGGATGCCAGCGTACGGCTGGTCATCGAGTGGCGGGTTCGGGTCCGAGATGTCGTCGGGCGTGAAGATCTCCTGGCCGAAGCTGACCCCGACGAACGACTCGCCCTCGAACGGATCGACGCCCGGCAAGAACGCGAACGCCTCGCCCCAGGCCTTCGTCAGCGATCCGGGCTCGGCATCGACGACCGGCCCGGAGAGCGCCGAGAACGCGAAGCCGTTCGAGTAGTTGTTGTCCGAGCCGGTGAAGTAGTCGTTGTCGACCGTGAATCCGATCGTCGTACGGCTCGGCAGGTCGTTGTCGCGCGGACCGTCGCGCGGCGTCATGCAGCCGGCGAGGACTGCGCAGGTGAGGAGCGCAGTCCAGAAGGACCTCGGAGGCAGTGAAGAGCGATCGGGCATCGCACGGAGCCGGGCGGGAGACAGCGGAGAGGCTGTGCAGACGATCGCACCTCCCCCGTTTTCGCAAGGTCCAGGACGAGACGGTCGCGTACCGGTGCACGAGCGTCCGATTCAGGGACCGAGCGACGTGACCGACGGTCGATGATCGTGCAATGCCTGCTCTTGTGTCGCATTCATCGAGGCTAGGTTGGCAGCATGCGAACGACCCTCGCGACGTCTTCCATCCTCCTGCTCGCGGCAGCGGCGAGCTCGATCTCCGACGACGTCTTCCGCGTGGACGAGGTCCAGACGACTGTCGCCACGTGGCCATCGGACGGGCCGACTCCCGCCGAGCTGGGGAGTGACGTCCGCTTCGACCTCATGTGGCACGACGAGGGGCGAACCTGGCGGTCGATCGGCATCGGGGTGCGCGAGGACGGCGATCATCTCCTCGCATACGAGGAGCCGTGGATCGACGCCGGGACCCCGATCCGCGGACCCGTCGATCACATCGGGTCCGTCGCGAAGGTCGTCACGCCGGACGGCCACGCGTTCGCTGCCTGGGACGAGTACCGCGGCGACGTCGCGCGCGGCGCGTCGTTCGACGTCCTCGGGGCGTGGTGGACCGACGGCGCGTGGGGCGAGCCGTTCGTGATCGCGGACGGGCCGCGGTTCCAGGCGCGGCCTTCGCTGGCCGTTGGGTCGGATGGGGCCGTTTGGATCGCGTGGGAGGAGGGAGCCGAGAACTGGGGCGGGACGTATCGATCGGTCGACGTCAAGTGGAACAACGCCACCGAGACGTACGGACCGTTGCACTCCTGGCGCGAGGTGCGCGTCGCGTGCGTGGATCGGGGGGGCCGCGTTGCTGCGACGCGCGAGCCCGTCCCCATGCCGAGCTTCGGAGAGTCCCAGCGCCTTGGCGTGTTCTACGAGCGGCCGGTCATCGAGTTCGACGCGGACGGCGCGCTCTGGCTCGCGCTGCGCCACGTGCAAGAGGCGGAACTGGGGCGAGAGGTCGAGCGCCTGACGACGCACGTCGAGTACGGGTTCGTGGTCGACGTGCTGAGGCTCGGGAGCGACGGGTGGGGGAACCGCGTCCGCCTGGACCAGCGACAGCGCGACGGTGGTCAGGGGCTCGCGCTACGGGCGAACGGCCGCGGGGTCGAGGTGTGGGCGGAGGTCGGGCGTAGCGACCGCCGCAAGGACGACCAGTGGGACGGGATCGTCTCCGGGCTGATCCCCGTCGAGTCGAGTGAGCCCGTCTCGCTCGACGCAATGCTCGCCGAACCTCTGCCCCGGCGCGCTGCGCCGACGCTCGAAGCGCGTACGAGCGTGCGTGAGCGACCTGTGCGGGAAGTCGGTGACGCGCGCTACACGCTGCTCTTCGGCGACCTGCACCGCCACACCGACCTCTCGCTGTGCTTCAACTTCGTGGACGGCTCGCTCGACGACGCCTACCGCTACGCGAAAGGGCCCGGCGCACTCGACTTCGTTGCGGTGACCGACCACGCGCGCGACCTCGACCGAGGGAACGTTCGCGGGATTCCCTGGTTCCGGGCGATCGCCGCGGTCGAGCGGCATCACGCTCCCGGCCGCTTCGTCGCCTTCCATGCCTACGAGCGGAGCCAGGGCAACTGCGACCACAACGTGATCTCGCTCCGGTCCGACGTCCTACGTCCGCACGATCCGCCGCTGGAGGAGTTCTGGACCGAGTTCTCTCCGTCGGAGGTGATCACGATCCCGCACGCGACCGCGCCGCGGCCCGGTTCGCGCTTCTGCGGCAACGTCTGGAACAAGCGCGACGACGAGCGCCGACCGCTTGCCGAGGTGTACCAGGCCTTCCGCGACGCCGATTCGCTCGCCGAGCTCCAGGTGAAGGCGCTCGCGACCGGTCAGAAGCTGGGTTTCATCGCGAGCTCCGATCACCTCTCGACGTCGGGGGCGTACGCGTGCGTTTGGGTGGAAGGCGAGCCGCAGGCGGCGCTCTCGCGCCGGCCGATCTTCGACGCGCTGCGCAAGCGGCGTACGTACGGGGCGACCGCGCGGATCGAGCTCGCTGTCACGGCCGGCGGGGCGTGGATGGGGGAGGATCTCGTTGGCGATGGGCCGTTCACGATCGAGATCGACGCGCGTGGGACGGGGCCGATCCAGAGCGTCGAACTGTGGGATTCGGGGGACCTGGTCGAGACGATTGCTGGCGATGGCAGAGGTGCGATCGCGACGACTTGGGTGTGGGGTGGACCTGAAGATCGCGAAGCCTGTTGGCTGCTCGTGCGGGTCCTCCAGGAGGACGGCGAGCAGGCCTGGTCCTCTCCGTTCTTCGTCGAGTGAGGTGTGTGGGTGGGGCGAGGGGACAGGGGCG
>JBCCSK010000501.1:0-3473 GCA_039200205.1 Planctomycetota bacterium | reverse complement strand
GCGCCGAGGGAGATGGCGCGCGCTCCAAACCGGGTTCAGGCCGCGCGTCAACCGTCCCCCGTCACTCGGCGCTTGCCTGGAGCGTCCTTGGCCCGAACGCGTCGCCGGACTCGACGCCCAGTGCATGGAGTCTGGCGACGCGTTCGGGCTAGCCGTTGACCGACGTCACCGGCTCGACGAGGCCGAACGCCATCTGGAACACGTGCTCCTGCTCCGCGCCGTGGCGGCGGTAGGAGCCGGTCGCCGGGCTCGACGACTCGGCGCGGCCCGCGTAGCGGATCGTCCGTCCGAGGTCGTAGAAGCGCTGGAGGACGAAGGACCATGCGCCCATGTTGCGCGGCTCCTCCTGGGCCCAGACGACCTCCTTCAGGTTCGGGAAGCGGTCGATCTCGGCGAGGATCGCGTCCTTCGGGAACGGGTAGAGCTGCTCGACCCGCGCGATCGCGACGTTGTCGAGCTCCTTCTCTTCACGCGCGGTCGCGAGCTCGTGGCCGACCTTGCCCGAGCAGAGGACGAGGCGCTCGACCCTCGCGGGGTCGGCCTGGCCGTCGGTGATCAGCTCGTGGAAGCGTCCCTCGGCGAGGTCGCCGATCGGGCTCGCCGCGCGCTTGTCGCGCAGGAACGACTTCGGCGTCATCACGACCAGCGGGCGCTTCGAGCCCGAGCGGCCCTGGCGGCGCAGCAGGTGGAAGATCTGCGCCGTCGACGAGCAGTTCGCGACGGTCATGTTGCCGCCGCTGCACGACTGCAGGAAGCGCTCCAGGCGCGCCGACGAGTGCTCGGGACCCTGGCCGTCGTAGCCGTGCGGGAGGAGCATCACGAGGCCCGCGAGCTGGCGCCACTTGGCCTCGCCCGAGACGACGAACTGGTCGATCGGGATCTGCGCGCCGTTCGCGAAGTCGCCGAACTGCGCCTCCCACAGGACGAGCGCGTCAGGGGACGCGAGCGCGTAGCCGTACTCGAAGCCGAGCGCGGCCTCCTCGCTGAGCAGCGAGTCCCACGCCTCGAAGCGAACCTCGTCCTGGCCGAGCTCGCGCAGCGGGACGTGCTCCTCGTCCGTCGCCTGGTCGCGGATGACCGCGTGGCGGTGGCTGAACGTGCCGCGGCCCGAGTCCTGGCCTGCAAGGCGGATGGAGATCTTCTCCTTCAGGAGCGTCGCGTAGGCGAGCGCCTCGGCGCAGCCCCAGTCGACGTCGAGCTCGCCGCGCACCATGCGCTCGCGGCGGCGGAGCTGGCGCAGGAGGTTCGGGTGCACGACGAAGTTCTCCGGCATCCGGTTCAGCTCGTCGATCAGCTCGACGAGCGTGTCCTCCGCGACCGCGGTCTCCGGCGACTCCGACGCGACGTAGTCGCGCGGATCGTCGAGGTCCTGGTCGACGACCTCGTCGAAGGGCAGCTCCTCGGTCTCCTGGCTCTTGTGGTTCGCGAGCGCCTGGCGCAGCTCTTCCTCGGCTCCTGCGTTGACCTCTTCGGTCTCGTCGCGCGTGAGCGCGCCGCGGCGCACGAGCAGGTCGCTGTACGTCGCGCGCACCGTCGGGTGCTCGCCGATGCGGTGGTACAGCAGCGGCTGCGTGTACGCGGGCTCGTCGCCCTCGTTGTGCCCGTGCCGGCGATAGCAGACCATGTCGACGACCGCGTCCGCGCCGAACTCGCGCTGGTAGTCGACGGCGAGGCGGCACGCGCGCAGCACGGACTCCGGGAAGTCCCCGTTCGCGTGCATCACCGGCGCCTCGATCGCCTTGGCCGCGTCGGAGCAGTAGTACGTCGAGCGCAGGTCGCGCGGACCGGCCGTGAAGCCGATCTGGTTGTTCACGATCAGGTGGATCGTGCCGCCGTTCGTGTAGGCCCGCAGCTCGCTCATGTTGAGCGTCTCGGCCACGACGCCCTGGCCCGAGAACGCCGCGTCGCCGTGGATGAGCACCGCGAGCACCTTGCGGCGCTTGCCGTCCCCCATCGCGTCCTGGTACGCGCGCGTCATCCCGCAGACGACGGGATCGACGGCCTCCAGGTGGCTCGGGTTCGCGGACAGCGAGACCTCGATCTCCTTGCCGTCGCGCGTCCGGTAGATGCCCTTCTGGCCGAGGTGGTACTTCACGTCGCCCGAGCCCTCCGTCGAGAGCGGCAGCAGGCCCCCCTCGAACTCGCGGAAGATCTGCTCGTGGGACTTGCCCATGATGTTCGCGAGCACGTTGAGGCGTCCGCGGTGGGCCATCCCGATGACGACCTTCTCGACGCCCTGCTTCGCGGCGCGCTCGATGATCTCCGCGAGCGCCGGGATCATCGTGTCGCCGCCCTCGAGCGAGAAGCGCTTGTTGCCGACGTACGTGTTCGCGAGGAACTGCTCGAAGTTCTCGGCCTTGTTCAGGCACTCCAGGATCGCGACGCGCTCCTCGTGGTCGAACTCCTCGAAGTGGTCGTCGTTCTCGATCCGCGCGCGGAGCCAGAGCTTGCGGTCGCGGTCCGTGATGTGACCGACCTCGCTCGTCCAGCGGCGGCAGTACGCGCGGCGAAGCGTGCGGAGGATCTCGCGCAGCGTCATCGAGTTCTTGCCGTTCATCCCTCCGCAGAGGAACGTCCGGTCGAGGTCCCAGACCGTCAGGCCGTACGAGCCGGGGTCGAGCGACTCGGGCAGCTCCGGCTGGTAGCCGAGCGGGTCGAGGTCCGCGAGCTGACCGCCGCGCGTCCGGTAGGCCTGGATCAGCTGCCAGACCTTCGCCTGCATCTCGGCGGCGTCGACGCCGCCGGTCGGGCGCAGGTCCGCGCCGGCGCGGGCGGGCTGCCACGGGACGCGGAGCGCCTCGAAGATCTCGTCGTAGAAGCCCTCCTCGCCGTGCAGGAGCTCGTCGACGCGCTTGAGCAGCAGCCCCGACTCCGCGCCCTGGATGACGCGGTGGTCGTAGGTGCTCGTCATCGTCATGACGGGGCCGATCGCGTTCTCCGCGAGCGCTGCCTTCGACATGCCGGCGAGCTCGGGCGGCACGCCAATGGAGCCCGTCGCGACGATCAGGCCCTGGCCCGGCATCAGGCGCGGGACGCTCATCACGGTCCCGAAGCCTCCGGGGTTCGTCAGCGTGCAGGTCGTGCCCGCGAAGTCGTCGGTCGTGAGCTTCCCCTCGCGTCCGCGGTCGACGAGGTCCTGGAACGCCGCGTAGAACCCGCGGAAGTCGAGCGTCTCGGCGGCCTTGATGCTCGGGACGACGAGCATCCGCCCCTTCGGCCCCGGCACGTCGATCGCCAGGCCCAGGTTCACGTGCTCGGGGACGCGGCGGAAGCGCTTCTCGCCGTGCTCCTCGTACGACGACTGGACCCGCGGCATCTCGCCGAGCGCGCGCGCGAGCGCGAAGGCGACGATGTGCGTGTACGACGACTTGCCGATCGCGCGGACCAGCATGTGCTCGTTCACGATCGAGCGGTTCTCGCCGAGCAGCTTGGCCGAGATCGTCCGGACCGAGGTCGCGACCGGGAGGTCGAGG
>JBCCSK010000500.1:0-3484 GCA_039200205.1 Planctomycetota bacterium | reverse complement strand
CGGCGGCGAAGCCGCCGAGGAGGCGCGGACGCTCCAAACCGGGTTCAGGCCGCACGCCGCGATCCGCGGACGCTCCGAACCGGGTTCAGGCCGCACGCCTACTTACCCCTTTGGCTGGCAGCTCGTGCACAGGTACAGCCGGCGCGACGCGATCTCGACCTTGTCGATCCTCCGGCCGCACTCCGGGCACGGGCGGCCGGCGCGCGCGAAGGCGGAGTGGCGGTACTCGCGGAACGGCACGCCGGCGGCCTTCTGCTCGGCCGCCCGCGCCGGGCAGGCGGTGATCCCCTTCGTGCGGTAGGACTGCCGCGTCACGTCGAGGATCCAGTGAGCCAGGTCGCGCTTGGCCTCGTCGTCGAGGTCCTTGGGCCGCCAGCTCGGATGCAGACCGGCCCACCAGAGGATCTCGCTGCGCAGATAGTTGCCGAGGCCGCTGACGAAGCTCTGGTCGAGCAGCAGCGCGCCGAGGTTGCGGCCGGTGAAGCGCCGGTCGTCCATCTGCTCGACGATCTCGTCGATCGTCACCTCGGGGTCGACCGCGTCGGGTCCGAGCTTGCCGAGGTAGGAGTGGTTGGGCTCGTCCTCGGGCCGCAGGACCTCGATGTCGGACGCGCTGTAGAGGAGCGCCGCCTTGGCGTCACCGCGAACCTCCATGCGGAGCGAACGACCGGTCTTGGGGTACAGGCCCGCCTTGCGCACGTACCACTTCCCGTAGAGCTGGTTGTGGCTGTACACCGCGACGCCGACGTCGAACCGGGTGAGGATCGCCTTGCCGCGCGCCTCGATTCCGGTCACGGTCGCGCCGGTGAGCTCCGTCTCCCACGGCTGCAGCCGGTCGAGCCCGAACTGGACGAGCGTCGCCGTCTCGCCTTCGATCGCCGAGGCGATCTGGTCCGCAGCCCGGTGGATCTCGGGTCCCTCCGGCACGTCAGGAGGGCCGCGCGAGTGCGGTTCCGGGCGTCATGCGGCGCCACTTGCCTTCCGGCTCGATCGACCGGACCTTGGGATCGCGCCACTCGGAGGGACGCCCGCTGGAGTGCACCTGGCGCTCGGCCGTCTTGCGGATCCCGCGCAGCATCCCGCGGAAGACGAAGCCATGGAGCGGCAGGACCGCGTACCAGTACGCGAGTCCGAAGAGGCCGCGCGGAATGAACGACGCCGTCTGGACGACGCGCACGAGGTCCCCTCGGCCGTCATCCACCGGCTCGACGTGGAACTCGAGCAGCGCCTCGCCGGGCAGCTTCATCTCGGCTCGCAGCGCGAGGTGACGACCGTCCTCGATCCCGGTGACGCGCCAGAAGTCGAGGGCCTCTCCGAACCGGACGTTCTCGGGGTCGCGCCGACCGCGACGGAGCCCCGGGCCGCCGACGACCTGGTCCATCCAGCCGCGCACGCGCCACAGCCAGTCGAGCGCGTAGTAGCCGTGGCCTCCGCCGACGCGGCACACGGAGCGGAACGCGACGTCCGCGGGCGCCGCGACGACGCACGTCCACGCGTCCCGGAACACCTCGCCGCCCGCCCAGCCGGGATCGCCCGGGATCGGACCGGCGGCGCTCCACGACGTCTCGACGTCCTGCGTGTCGATCCGCGCGAGCGCGGCGGCGATCGCGTCTTCGACGCTCAGGAGGTCCTGCGGCATGAGGCGCGTCGCCGCGTCGGAGCGGGCGACGACCTCGTTCTTGAGGCCCTCGGTCAGCGGCCGCGCGATGCGATGGCTCGCGGGCGTCACGAGGTGGATCCAGAGCGAGCTCAGGCGCGGCGTCAGGAGCGGCACGGTCAGGACGCGCCGTCGCGGCAGTCCACGCGCCTTCGCCATCGCGTCCATCAGCTCGTGGTACGTCACGATGTCGGGACCGCCGATGTCGAGGGTCCGACCGATCGTCTCCGGCACGTCGAGCGCGTCGATCAGGTACGCGAGGACGTTCCGCACCGCGATCGGCTGCGACCTCGTCCGGACCCAGCGCGGCGTGACCATCAGCGGCAGGCGCTCGACGATGTAGCGCAGGATCTCGAACGACGCCGAGCCGGACCCGATGATCATCGCCGCGCGGAAGACCGTCAGCGGAACGGATCCCGCACGCAGGACCTCCTCGACCTCCCGCCGAGAGGAAAGGTGGTCGGACAGCTCGGGTCCGGTCTCTCCGAGGCCGCCGAGGTAGAGGATTCGCTCGACGCCCGCGCGTGCGCAGGCCTCCGCGAAGTTCGAGGCGAGCCGGCGGTCGACCTGGGCGTAGCGCTTGCCCGCCGCCTGCATCGAGTGCACGAGGTAGTACGCGGCCGAGCAGCCCTCGGCGGCGCGCTCCAGCGCCCCGATGTCGTCGACGTCCGCCTCGACGATCTCGACGTTCGGGTGGTCCGCCCAGGCGCGCGACTCCAGCTTGCGCGGCGAGCGCACCGCGCAGCGGACGCGGTACCCGCGCTCCAGCAGCCGCGGCACGAGCCGCCCGCCGATGTAGCCAGTCGCACCGGTGACGAGGAGGGGGCGACCGTCGCTCCGCATGGGGAGCGATTCGCGCGGGATCGCCCCGCGGATGACGCGCCCCGATCAGGCCTCGTCGTGCCGCTCGAACGCCTGGAGGGCGCGCTGAAGGTCGATCGACAGCGCGTCGAACCCGTTCACGGCGTCGAGCCTGTCCCGCAGAGCACCGACGAGGCGTCGGGCGTTCTCGATCGTGTCGGAGGGACCGCGGCTGAAGGACGCCCAGACGGCGCTCGCGTCCTCGGCCGCGTCGAGCTTCGCCGCGAGCGACCGCATGTTGTGCAGCTTGTCGGCGGACTTCACGACGAGCGCGCGCAGCGTCAGCGACTTGACCTTGTCGAAGGTGGCCTGCTTGCGCTCCTCCCAGGTGCCGCTCGGCTCGGTGAGCTCCGCCACGACCGAGGCGACGTCGGGCCCGAACTCGCGCCAAACGCGCTCCTCCGTCCAGTCGTCGCAGTCCTCGACCACGTCGTGCAGAAGGGCCGCCTGGATGGTGACGTCGTCCGCGCCCGCCCGCGCGAGCACCAGCGCGACGTGCACCGGATGCGTGACGTACGGGACCGGATCGCTCTTGCGGGTCTGTCCCTCGTGCGCGTCGAACGCGGCACGCAGAGCCGCTTCGACGCCTTCCGAGAACAGTCCGACCACGCTCTCTCCTAGATCTGGACGCCGAGCGGTTTCAAGGCCGCGAAGCCCATCACCATCGACGCGAGGACGAAGACGAGCAGGACGCCGATGGGACCCGAGAACGGGAGCCAGCCGAGGTCGCTCTCCGGGTAACCCTCGGGCTTGCCGCTCGCCGTGAACCGAACGCTCTCCAGACCCGTTCCGGCGAGGGTGTCCTCGGCGGGCCAGAGCAGGGCCTCGAAGAGACTGCGGACGCGCCGCCCCTGCAGCATGCGGACCGGAGCTTCCTCTCCCGCCACGAAGCGCTTGGTCACTTCCTGGTCGCTCGTCCGGACGACGATGTCGTAGGTGCCCGGGCGCTCGGGGAGGAACTCGAGG
>JBCCSK010000499.1:0-3508 GCA_039200205.1 Planctomycetota bacterium | reverse complement strand
GGCGCTCGAGATGGAAACGGCGGACGCGGGCCTCTGCGGCGCGGCCCCGAGGCTGAGAAGGAGGCCGATGCCTACCGCGGCTCCGACGAGCAGGGAAGGGACGTGCAGGGTGACGGTCTTCATGCAGGACAAACTACACGTTCGTGCGCTTCTCTCCGGTCTCAAGGATCGATCGCGACCTCCTCGATCATGGGCCCCGACGCCCCCCAGTCGAACGTGGTCTCGCCCTCGTTCATCCAGTCCTTCGACAGGCGGTGCAGCCCGTGCGACAGCTCGAGGTCGAGCCAGCCGTCCTCGTCCGTCTTCGAGCCTCGACCATCGACATAGACGACCTGCGACGACAGGGGCTCGCGGGTCGCCGCGTCGATGACACGCAGACGACCGCGCGTCGTGACGACCTCCAGAGCGAGTTCGACGGCAGCCCCGGGCGCGACTTCGATCGGGGCTGCGTGCTCGTACGTCCATTCGCCGCTCAGCGATCGAGCGAGCACCCTCCAGCGGCCGGGAAGGACCGGAGCGAGCGTGGCCCTCCCGTTCGCATCGAGCACGGCGCCATCCCAGGCAGGCCCCTCGACCTCGCGGAGCTGCACGACGAGGCCGGGTGCGATGTCGCCGTTCCGACGGGCGGTGATCGAGACGTTGCCCGGAGCGAGGTGGGCGACCGGGATCTCCGTCTCCGTGAACCGGGCGGGCTCGACTTCGACGCGGCCGATCTCATGGAGCGGACTCTGCGTACTCGACGCTCCGTTCGCACTCGACGGAACCATGTGAGTCGGGACGCTCAGCTCGAGGATGTGCTCGGCAGCGATGAGGTCGTCGATCTCGAACCGGCCGGCCTCGTCTACCGTCGCCGTCCCGGGCCGGTCGGCTCCGCGCCCGAACGACGGGCTCGGAGGCGCGTCGACCTCTTTCGCATGGACGATGAGACCCGCGAATTTCCCCGCGGCGCCGCCGATCAGCCGACCGCGGATCGAACCGCCGTCCGGGAGCTGCGCGGTGACCTCGGTCGTCTTTGCGTCCTCGACCTCGACGCGCTCCGCGCGAACGGACAGCGCGCCGCGGTTGACGAGGAAACCGTACGCGCCCGGCGGAAGGCCTTCGAACCGCGCGATCCCGTCCGGCGTCGTGGTCGCCGTCCGGGTCGACTGTCGGAGTGCGTTTCGTTCAGCTGACTCCCTGGGCCACGTGAAGGGGTCGCGCGGGTCGTAACCCTCGCGGAACGGGTGCAGGGTGACCTCTGCGCCTCCGAACGGCCGCTCGGCTCCATCGAGCGCACTGACCAGCAGCGTGCCGCCTCGTGTCATCCGCGCCACGGCGGTTGCCGTCACTCCGGCATCGACGGGACCGAGCGGGACCTCGCACGTCGCGTAGCCGTCCGCATCGACGAGGAGCGTCAGGTCCCACGGGATGATCCCTTCGTACAGGCCGCCGGCTGGCGGCTCGCTCGTGCTCTCCTTGATCGTGAGAGCGTTCGGAGACCAGCTGCTGCCCTCGAATCGCACGATCAGGCGGTATCCCTCTACGGGCTCTCCGGTGGCATCGTCGACCACGTCCAGCGCGATCCGCGCGCTGCCCCGAAGCTGCGCGCTCACCGTCTCGCCGGGTGCGACGCCGCTCTTCGACCATGGCTCGTGGACCGAGCTCTCGATCTCGACGGTGTAGCGCCCGGGGGGCACGCCCTCGATCGCGTAGCTCTGCGACGAGCCTTCGATCTTCGCGGCTTCGTACACGGTCCCAGAGGGGCCTCGCGCGAGGATTCGGCCGTCCCTCGGCGTGCTGAAGATATGAAAGTTGCGGCAGAAGGTCGTGACGGTGATCGTCGACGACAGGTCCGGCCCGTCGTAGACGATCTCGGCGGTGACCTCCTCGCCCAGGCGCGCTTCGACGGTGGGCCCGTCGATCCAACTGGCTGCTTTCGAATAGGCCTGGAGGCGAACCGGCCCGGGCGGGACGCCGCGGAGCTCGAATTCACCCGTGGTGACGTCGGCCGGGGCGCGAACACGTGTCGCGTCGCCGCCGTCGCCGGTCGCCCTCACGGAGGCGTCGCCGTACACGAACCACGCGATCCCGGTGGGGTCGCGGTTGGCATCGACGACGCGCCCGACGATCGCGCACGAACGCGACATCGTCTGCGTCCCGACGTCCGTCACGCTGCCGGGCTCCAGCCTGCTCCACCTCCACGAGAGCTCCGCATGGTCTTCTGCCGAAGCGTCGAGGGTGAACTGGAACGCGCGCGGTGCGTCGAACGCCAGCTCGAAGCGCCCGTCCGCGTCGGCCGTTCCCGTCACGTCCGACCAGTCCTCGGGCAGCCCGAACTCCTGGACGCGCTCCGAATTCGACTGCCATCCGTGGACGACCAGCCCGGCTCCTGCGGCGGGCGCTCCGTTCGCGAGCAGCAGGCGACCGGTGATACGCGCGAGCGCGTCCTCCTCCGCTCCGTCGTCGACGGTCGCCGGATCGGGGGCGGTCGCCTGATCGGAGTCCTCGGACTCCGCCTCTTTGCGCACGTCGGCGCCATCTGCCTCGAGCTCGACGAGCTCAGGAGCGGTGGCGCTCGCGTCCGGTGACGCGATCGAAGGCTGGACGTTGGACGGAGTGGACGGGTCGCGCCCGGAGAGCGCGAGCATCGCAACGAGGGCAGCGAAAAGGGCGACGAGTGCGATGGCGAGGAAGCGAGCGTTCATGGGGCGGTAGCCTCGAGAAGCAGTCTGCACCGCCCTACGTCGGGGGGTAAGGGGTGACGGCCGCCGCCGGCGGTCGTGTGCGGAGCGCCCTGCGGTGAATTCCCGGCCTCGAATCAGGGCTGGCGGACGAGCCTCGACCCGGCCATCCCGGTAGCCTTTCCGGCTCGCAATGCCGGAGACCCCGACAGATTCCGACGTGCAGGGAGTCACGATCGTCGTTCCCGCCTACGACGAGGAGAGGGGGATCGAGGGGGTCGTCGAGCGGCTCCTCGGTCTCGATCTCGGACGGCCCACCGAGCTCGTGGTCGTGGACGACGGGTCGAAGGACGGCACGGCGGCGGCGCTGGAGCGGCTCGAGCCCCACCACGAGCGGCTGACGGTGCTCCGGCACCCCAAGAACCGCGGCTACGGCGCCGCGCTGAAGACCGGGATCCGCGCCGCGGCCCATCCGGTGATCGTGATTACGGACGCGGACGGAACCTATCCAGAGGATCGCATCGTCGATCTCCTCGCGCGCGTCGACGACGGAGCCGACATGGCCGTCGGCGCGCGCACGGGGGACGACGTCCACATTCCGTGGCAGCGGCGTCCGGCCAAGCGCGCGCTCCGCTCGATCGCGTCGTACCTCGCAGGGGAGCCCATCCCCGACCTGAACTCGGGCCTGCGCGCGATTCGCCGCGAGCTGTGCCTGCGGCGAATCGCGCGCAGGCCCGAGTTCAGGTCGGGGATGGGCTCCCCTGCGAGGTACGACGCGATCGAGCGGAGCGCGCGCTTGGCCGGACGCCGCTGCCACGGAATGTGGACGTCGTCCCCCGTGCGCGCGC
>JBCCSK010000498.1:0-3513 GCA_039200205.1 Planctomycetota bacterium | reverse complement strand
GGCCAGACCGGCGTTGCACGCGTGATTCGCCGCACCTGCGAGGTGATGAACGAGACCCCGGGCAAGGATCCGATGGAGCTTGGCGTCATCCCGCTGGAGATCATCCAGCGCTACATCAACTTCTGGGCCTCGTCCTCGCTCGACCTGTTCGGCGCTGAGGTCTCCAGCAACTCGGCGAACTTCTTCGGCGCGAGCATCAAGGGTCGCGCCTACGAGCAGAAGAACTACGACGAGCACACGGCGCTCGACCAGGTGTACGACCTCGATCGCTGGGTCGACGGCCAGGTCGTCAGCGAGGAGGTCCCGCTTCGCAACGCGATGAACGAGGTCCTGCGCGACGCCTACGTGAAGGACAACCTGAAGGGCGTCGCGTACTGGAACAAGGAGTGCCAGAAGGCCGGAATCGACTTCGAGTTCACCTATCCGCACCGCCGCTTCAACCGCAGGGTCGGCGAGTGGTCCGGCGGGATGTTCCACGTCACGACGGGCGAAGCGATGTCCAAGGACGCGTACGAAGACGGCTGCCGCGAGTGGCTGCCGAGCCAGGAAGAGGCCGACTACGTGCGCGGCCTCATGCGTCCGGTCACGGAGGCCGGCAAGTTCGCGAACTGGATCGCGCCGCCGCTGCGCGGCATCAACGGCCAGCCGGTCGAGTTCGAGTACGTGAAGCTCTGATCATCGTTCGAACCTCGTGAGCTCGCACTGCGGAGACTCACGCGAACAGCGGGCGAGACTGCCGTGCGGCGGTCTCGCCCGCTTCACGTCGACGGCGATTCGCGCGCACGGGAGAGTGCGTCAAATCGAGTTCATCTCGCGCGTCGAGCTGGACTCTTGCACGCGCCCGTGGGTGCCCGCGGTGAATTGCGTTTCACGCACTTGAGGCGCTTCTCGCACAGCTCCTAGCCTCCCGCCCCTCGCCCGAGCGAAGCGCGCACTTCCAGACGTGACGCGACGTCTCGCGCGGGGTGAGGACCAGATGAACGCCCTGCAGACGGAACTCCCAGAAGCTGGAACGCTGCGCTCCTCGCTCTCGTCCGTCCGCTGCGAGCGCGCCGTCGGTCAAGACCGCGCCGGGCTCCGAACACTCTCCCACCGACCCCACGCAACCAGCCAAATGACTCGACCGAAGCACTCGCGCGTCCCCGCCGTGCTCCGAACGACTCGGGCCACGGCGGCACTCGCCCTCTCCATCGCACTCGCTTCGACCACCCATGCGATGGCGTCGATGCAGCGTTCGACGCCGTCGGAGCCCGTTGCCGCGATCTCCGTCGTGCTGCCGTCCGCGGAGTTCTTCGTCCTGGAGACGACGCTTCCCGTCCCGCCGCGGACAGTGCTCGACGACATGGACCGTGTGCCGCTCGCCATCGCGCGCGGCGACGTCGAGTTCACGACGCAGGTCGAGATCGTCAGCCGCTATCCGCAGACCGCGCTCGGCGCCGACGTCGTCGAGCTGATCGCACGCGTCCAGCGTCCCGCCGGCGCGAACCCCGGCGACGAGGTCGTCTTCGACGTCGTGCGCGCCGACCAGGATCCCGGCCCGCCCGCGACGACCGATGCCGTCGTCGACCTGATCTACGGCGGCGGCGTTCGCCTGCGCGCCCGCGACGTGTTCGGCAACGAGTACGACGCCGACCTCTTCGACCGCGTGCGGCAGCGGCACCCGAGCGTTCGCACGCTGCGCGAAGGCGCGCTCGTCCAGGAGACGCTCAGTCACGAGGTGATGGCACCGCTCGACACGAGCGTGCAGGGACCGACGCGACCGGCCCCGCACCTGCTCGGTGTCCACGTGATCACGCGCACCTACGGGCACGAGGACTTCCTCGCCGTCGACCTCATCGTGCACAACGGGATGTGGAGCCAGTACCCGACGGCGCTCGACGACCCGATCGACGACGTGTACTTCGACGAGCTCGCGCTCGAGTTCCCCTCGAACTGGTCCGTGCAGGCGTCCGTCGAGGCGCCGGGCTTCGGAGATCCGGTCGTGACGAACGGCGTCGAGCGTCACCCGCTCGTCGAGTCGCTGCGCTACGGGCAGTACCACCTCGTCCCTCAGCAGGCGCAGTTCGTCCGCAGGCTCATCCTGGCCCGTGGCCCGGAGGCCGCCGCGCGGGGACGGAGCGTCCTCAAGCGCGAGACGCGCGGGTTCTGCGTCCCCGAGGACGGCAAGTGGTCGTGGTGGAACCCCGAGACCGCGCGCTTCCAGACCACCAACACGCCGCTGCCCCGCTTCGATCACGTCTCCAGGAGCGGCCTCGTCTCGACCATCGCCACCGATTTCCAGACCCACCTCGCCCAGCTCCGATCGGGCGCAGAAGGGCCCTACCCGCGGTTCTCGCCCGTGCTCGGCTGGTCGCAGCCGTGGGGCGTCGCCTACGGAGGAATGACCGGCGGCGACGAGATCGAGATGTACCCGAACATGGCTGAGGCGTGGGCACGCCACCCGAAGGCGCTGCGCAAGCTCGAGCTTCGCTCGCGGGCCTATATCGACCGTCAGCGTGCCGCGCTGTTCGACCTCGACGGACGTCCGCCCTACGTGGACGAGCACGTCGTCGCCGCGGGGACGCCGGACGCGTTCGTTCCGACGAGCTTCTTCCTGACGCCCGCGCCGCACCACGACTACTTCGGGTTCGAGAGCGTCGACCGGCGCTTCACGGAGTCGGCGTACGCGACGGGTCGGGTCCCGTACTACGCCAAGGCCCTCGCCCGGTACCAGCCGATCGACCTGGCGCACCTGACCAGGTTCCTGAATCCGCACCTGGGGCTCGTCTGGCTCGCGAACGACGCCGTCTCGAAGATCCAGCTGGAGCTCTCCAGCGCGCTCTTCCACATGTCGTTCCACGAGCACCTCAACTCCGGGCTCGGCTTCATGGAGAGCACGGGTTTCCGGATCCGCATCGAGGAGACGCTTCAGAACCCCGGCCAGGGCGGCAACTTCGGCCGCACCGTCGCCTGGGGCCTCGTCGCGGCGGCCAGCCACTACGCCATCTCGGGAGAGGATGAGCGGGCGCGCATCCGCCCGTGGCTGCGAAACGTTGCAGAGACCGCCCGCCGGGCCCAGTCGACGTGCACGGGCAACCCCACGGCGAACCCGATCCAGAAGCACTTCAAGGGCGTCTACCGCTCCCGTCAGGCCTTCGAGGTCGGCTACTTCGTCAACGCGGCGCACGCGCTGCTGACGACCGTCTTCGAAGGCGTCGACGGCCAGACGACCGGCATTCTCACGAACCTGATCGTCGACGCGGCCTACTCGACGATCACGCCGCCGTTCTGGAACGAGCAGACGAACGGGCAGGAGCCGCTGGTCGGCGTGCGTCCGCGCGATCCGGCGCTGCCGGAGTTCTGCTTCGGCGTCCCACCCGACGCGATCTTCCAGGGCAATTTCTTCGACCACACGACCGCGATGCCGGCCTGGGCGTTCGCCTATCGCGAGACGAACGACCCGCTTTTCCTGCAGCGCACGACCGAGGCGCTCGGCGCGTCGGGGAGCCTCGAGGCCGCCTTCGAGGCCCGGGG
>JBCCSK010000497.1:0-3534 GCA_039200205.1 Planctomycetota bacterium | reverse complement strand
CCCCCGATACCGACTTCCTCCTCGCCCAGGACGCCTGGCTCAAGCGACTCGCGCGCCAGGCGTCCTGGGCGAGGAGGAAGTCGGTATCGGGGGGCGTCATGGGGATCGGCGGCAGCGGGCCACTCTGTCAGTCGAGTGCCCGGCGCCGCCGACCGTCCGGAGGAAACCCGCCGATTCGAGCCGTCGGCCCTACGGCAGCTCCCAGCGATGGACCTCGTACTCGCCCCACGCGAATCCGACGAGCTCCCTGCCATCCTCGGACGCGAGCAATGAACAGCAGAGATCGGGCTCGACCGCGAACGACAGCCACGCGTCGCCGTCCGTCCGGCGCAGGAGGACCTCCTCGCCCGCGGCGACGACGATCCAGTCCGCCGTCGCACGGATCCGGCTCGTGGATGGGGGCAGCGTCGTCGCGCGAATCGGCTGGTACGCGCCATCGGTCAGCTCGCACTCGAGCAGCTCGACGTGCTTCGGAGCCTCCAGGCCGAATCGGTCTTTGCCGACGTGCCGATCGTGGAGCACGAGCAGCGGCCCTCCGGGCACCTGCTCGACCTCACGGACCGACCGGATCCAGCGCCGGTCCGTCGAGCGCTCGATCTTCGCGCTCACGCCTGCGCCGACGTGGAGGGCCGGGGGACCGTACCCCTCCCACATCCAGATCCCCTCAGGCGTCGCGGTGTAGGAGTCGATCCACTCGGTTGGGACGGAGGGGAGTCGGAGGCCGTCCGACCTCCAGCGTCTGAGGTGAGTCTCGGGATCGTGGAACGGACCGAGCCAAACGGTCTCTTCGGGCCCGGACTCGACGGTCCCGCTGAAAGAGTCACCGTCCGCATCCGAGAGCAGCGGGCGCGCGACACCCGCGCGCTCACCGCGGTGCGTCCAGAGCAGCACTGCGCCGGAGACCTCATCCCAGAGGGCGACCCGCCGCGGAAGGACACTTGCCGCGCTGTCGTGGTAGAGCCGATCGAGGGAACGCGGCTCGCCAACCGACTCGACGATCCTGCCGGCGTGGTCCATGCGATGGAACTGCGCTCCGTCGAAGGCCCAGGCCACGCCGTCCTCGTCGATCCGGGTTCGATCGGCCAGCGACTCGGACAGGATGCCGTTCGGGAAGCGCGGCGTGAACGCGTGCGTTCGCTCGAAGAGGGGACCGGTCGCGTCCTCCTCGCGAGGCCGCAGGACGACGAGCCGCGCCTCGTCGTAGCTTTGCGCGAGCACGTTCCCGCCGACGGTCGTCGTCCACGCGGGGCTGTACTCCGGTGACGCCAAACTGAAGTCGTCATCGAACTGATCCGCCAGCGGCCAGGGCCCGGACGGCGCTTCCGCTCCACCGAAGGTCCAGACTCTCTCCTGGACGCCGACGTACGCGACGCGCTCTTCGCCGAGCCAGGTCAACGCCACGACGTGGTCGACCTCGGGCGGAAGCGGTGCGACCCAGGTGTCTCCACCGTCCATCCGCACGACGCGAAGTCGCCTCGACTTGCGATGCTTGTCCTCGATGAATGCGAGCGCCCCCTCCGCGGAAAGTGCGGAGGCCGCAGCCGATGCCTCGAGCGGGTCGATGGTGGCGTTGACGTGCGTCCGCTCGAGGCGACCGGTCTCGGGGTCGACGACGTGCGGCCCGGCGAGCGGGTCCAGAAGGAACCAGCCGACCGCTGCGCCGTACGCCCAGCGCTCGTCGAAAGGCGATCGTTCCTCTTCGGGAATGCCGGTCACGGCGAGCGTCGCCTCGACGGTGCCGTCCTCCGCATACGTGACGACCTCCGTCTCCAGTCGGTCGTCGCGCTCGAAGCGCGTCCGAAGAACCGTTCGCCGGCCGCCCGGGAGCGGGTGCCATTCGAAGGGCCCGTCACCGCGCGGGCGATCCGGATCGAGTCCCTCGAGTGGGTGGACGCAGATCGGCTCCAGCTCGATCGGCTGGGCCTCGACGACGCCGGCTGCGACGATTGGCGGCGGCTCGATCGCCTCTGGATCGCCGGGCCTCGCGGTCCACCAGCCGTCCTCGATCTGAGCGATGTCGAAGCGAACCTGAACTTCCTCGGATGCACTCCACGCGCGAAACCCGCGGGGGAACGTCTCGAAGACCTGCGGCCGACGCAGCATCGGCGACCCCGACGAGCCTCCGGCCGGAACGGAGTCTCTGTCATTCCACTCCGTGCTCCACGCGGTGGCGCCCTGGAGATCGACCAGGTGGAACTCGATCCCTACGCGCACGCGACGGTCGATCTGCCTTCGGACGCGGCGCGTCTCGAGGAGCAGCTCGCAATCGGGGATCGCGTCGATCGCGAGGGCCCCGTCCGTCGCGTCCTCGTCCCCCGTGAACCCACCGCGATCTGCGGCGAGCGCTCCGTCGCTGATGTCGTAGGCGCGAATGCGATATGCGGTGGGGGACTTGGGATCCCCGTGATCCGCGAGGTGCGCGAGCAGGAAAAGGCGGTTCGTCTCGTGCTGCACGGCCATGTCGAACACCGCCGGCCAGTTCGCTCGCTCCGCGTCCGACGGAGCCTTGGGCAAGCGGTGCTCCCAGCGAACGGCGCCGCTCGAATCGACGGCCGCGACGACGAGCCGCGAGTCGGGGCAGTCCCTGGGTCCGTCGATCCCGTACCCGACGAGAACGCACGCGTCCGTCACCTCGGCGCGGTGGAGGGTGAAGTCGAACTCCCGCAGCACCCCGGCGGCCGCCCCGTCGACCGTGAACCGGTAGGTGGCCGGCCCCTCGCCGAATCGGTTGGACGGCTCGACCTCCACGCGGAAGCGACCGTCCGGTGAGACGACGGCGTAGGGATCGATGTACTGCGGGGGAGGGGGATAGCCGGGTGAGTGAAGGAACGCGACGAAGGCCGAAGCGAGCACGTGCATGACGTCCCGGTAGCGAGTCCCGCACGCGCGGTCACCTCGAGGTGCGCTGGGGAACCGATTGCCGAGACTGGCCTTTGACGTACCGAGCTTTGCCATGCAGAGTTTCCCCATGGCCCTCGACCGTCACGCCGACGTCGACGATGCGCTCGCGCGACTGAGCGACATCCACGCTCAGGTCGCCCGCGGCGCCTTCTTCCGCGGGTATCGAGCGGTGCCCGTCGCGGCGATGGGGGTCGTCGCGCTCGTCGCCGCGGGAGTCGAGACGATCGTCCTGCCTCGACCGGAGCCGGTCGACCACGCGCTCTACTGGCTGGGCGTCGCGGTGCTCTGCGCGGGGATCGGCGCCGTCGACATGTGGTGCACCCGGCGGTCGCTCCCGGTGCGGACCGTGTCGATCGCTGTTGCACAGCTCGTTCCATCGCTGTTGGTGGGACTGGTGCTGGGCGGGCTGCTGTTCGATCGGGCCGAGCTGCTGCCCGGCGTCTGGACCATGGTCTTCGGGCTCGGTGTCCTCGCGTCGCGGCCGTACCTTCCGTCGGCGGTCCTCGGCGTCGCGCTGTTCTACGTCGTGTCCGGAGCGGCGATGGCGATCGCCGCTCGAAGCGGGTCGCTCGCATCGCCGTGGGCGATGGGCGTCACGTACGGCGTGGGCCAGCTCGCCGCTGCGGCGGCGCT
>JBCCSK010000496.1:0-3542 GCA_039200205.1 Planctomycetota bacterium | reverse complement strand
CGAGCTCGTCGAGCGGGATCTGCATCGACTCCCGCGTCGTGCCGTGCACGTCGTTGAGCTCCTTCAGCCGCTTGCGGACCTCACTCGTCTCGGCCAACAGCCGCTCCTCGATCTCGCCGAACTCCTCGATGACCCGGAGCGCTTCGTCGCGCCGCTCCGGGTCGGCGACCACCTCCCGAATGGCGCTCTCGGTGCGCTGAAGGCCCGCGGTGAGGAGATCCGGCGCGGTGGGCGGTGGACTGGACTTACAGCCGATCACGACGGCGGTGCCGACGAGACAGGCGAGGAAGAGCGCGTGCGCGACGCGGCGCAGGCTCGGAGGGGAGGATTCGCTCATCGCGACCGAAGTCTAGCAAGCAGCCCGCCCCCCCCCGTCGCGACGAGGGAGGGCGGGCTGCCTATCGTTTCCTGAGCGGGTCTCTCGCGCTCAGGCGAGACCCTGGAGCTGGCCCGTCAGGGACGGGAGCGCGAGTCCGGCCGAGCGCGGCGCGCCACTGCTCTCGATGGGCGTCGCGACGGAGCTGCCGCGCTCGGAGGCCGGCGGGGTTGCGACGGCCTCTTGCTCGCGGCGGAGCTCGGTCAGAACGAGGTGCCGGAAGACCGACGTGTGGAAGCGTCGAACGTGCTCGCGGACTCCCGCGTCGCGGTTCATGCGGTACAGGGCGCGCTCGACCGCCGACTCGATCCGCGTCGCGTGATCGACGAGATCGACGTGGCGCAGCATCATCGAACCGGCGAGGAGGAACGCGGTCGGGTTCGCCTGGTCCTGGCCGACGAGGTCACGCGCCGTCCCGTGGACCGGCTCGAAGATCCCGACCGACTCGCCGATGCTCGCCGAGGGCGCGTACTCGAGGCCGCCGACGAGGCCCGCGGCGAGCTCCGGCACGATGTTCCCCGGCATGTCCGTCAGGACGACGACGTCGAACGCGTCGGGGTCGACGAGGAGGTGACGCGCGAGCCGATCGACCGTGAGGTCGTCCGCACGCAGGTGCGGGTACTCGCGCGCGATCTGATAGAAGACCTCGACGAACATGCCGTCGGTCAGGCGCATGACGTCGGCCTGGTGCGCGCAGGTGATCCGCCGCGCGCCCTTCTTCGAGGCCATCTCGAAGCTGTAGCGGTGAAGACGCTCGGCCCCGGATCGCGTGGAGAAGCGGTGGGCCTGGGCCACGTCGCGGTCGACCATCTGCTCGACCGTCTCGTAGCCCTCCTCGACCATGCCGCGGACGATCGTCAGTCCGAGGTCGTGCTGGCCGATCGGAGTGGGGACCCCGGGGAGCATCCGGTAGATCCGCTTCTCGGCGTAGGCGCCGAAGCGGCGCCTGGCGGCGGCGTCGGCTCGCGGGACCCCATCGGCCTCGGGGGTCTCGACCGGCCCCTTGAGGAGCACGCCGGTGCGACCGATGGACGCGATCGCCTCGTGGCTGAGCCCGTCGGGGGTCTCGGGGCTCTCCGCGGCCCGACCCATCGCGACCCGTTCGTAGGTCAGCGGCACCTCGGCGGCGTGGAAGACGTCGAGGACGAAGTCCGTGATCTCGGGGCCGATTCCGTCGCCGGGGGCGATCGTGACCTTCTTGGTAGGCATCGTGGGCTGCAGCGGGTCCATGGAGGGCGGTCGGGGGAGCGCGTTCGCTCATCGAGAGTGTGGCCTGCGACAACCTGTAGGAAATGAACGAAAGACCCGGCATTGTGTAGGCGTGACCGACGGATGGATTCAGCTCAACTACCACCACCTCCTCTACTTCCTGATCGTCGTCGAGGAGGGCGGCCTCGTGCAGGCGGCAGAGCGCCTGGGGATCTCCCATCCCACGATCAGCGAGCAGCTCAAGAAGCTCGAGGCGCAGCTCGGCGTGTCGCTCTTCGAGAAGCGCGGCCGCCGCTTACACCTCACGGACGACGGGACCGTCGTGCACGAGCATGCGCGCGAGCTCTTCGGTACGGCCGCCGCGCTCGTCGAGGCCGTCGACGCGCGTCGGAGCGGGCGCACCGTCCTCGGTCGCGTCGGCATCGACAGCGTTCTCGCCAAGCTGCTCGTCCGGCAGCTCCTCGCGCCGATGCTCGACTCGACGGGCGACGCGCTGCATCTGCGGTGCGTCGAGGGCGAACGCGAGGCGCTGATCGCCCAGCTCCTCGCGCGACGGCTCGACGTCGTGCTGAGCGACGCGCCGTCCCAGCTCCAGTCGACTGCGATCCGCACGCGCCTGCTCGCCGCCAGCGGCACCGCGTTCTTCGCGGCACCGGAGCTCGCCGAGCAGCTCGAGGGCGACTTCCCGAATTGCCTGCACGGCGCGCGATTCCTCGTGCCGCTCGCGATGACGCGTTTGCGCTCCGAGGTCGAGCGCTGGCTCTCTCGGCGCGGGCTCGAGCCGTGGATCGTCGGCGAGGTCGAGGACAGCGGCCTGCTCAAGGCCTTCGGGCAGGACGGGCGCGGTGTCTTTGCGATGCCCGCCGCCGTTCGCGACGCGGTCGAGCGTCAGTACGAGGTCGAGTGCATCGGGACGACCGAGGAGATCGAGGCCCGCGTGTTCGCACTGACGACGGAGGCGGGCGAGTCGAACCCGGCCGTCCGCTCGCTCATCGAAGGGCGCGACGTCGAGCGCCACTAGAGCAGCGCCCGCACCGCGTTCGCGACCTCGGGCGACGTGGCTGCGATCACGTCTCCGCCGCGCTCCGTCGTGGGGGCGCTGCCGTCGAACAGCGTGAACGTGCCGCCGGCGCCGCGCACGACCGGCGCGAGCGCGGCGTGGTCGTGGACCGCGAGTCCTGGCTCGATGACGACGTCGATGTCGCCGTTCGCGAGACGCCCGTACCCGAAGCAGTCCGTGTCGTGCACCGTGAACCGAACCGCGCCGCGCACCCGGTCCATCCCCGCCTGTCGGTCCGGCGCGAGGCCGACCTGGTAGTACGAGTACGCGAAGCAGTCGTCGAGCGCGCGCGGAGCGCGCACACTCACGAGGCCGTCGCGCCCGCGGGTCGGATGCCCGTCGCCGCCGATCCAGCGCTCGCCCGCCAGCGGGCACTCGATCACCCCGAGGATCGGAACGCCGCCGCGGGCCAGGGCGATGAGCGTGCCGAACGTCGGCTTCCCGGTCAGGAACGCCTTCGTGCCGTCGATCGGGTCGAGGATCCAGACGAGCTCGGCGTCCGGTCGCTCGTCACCGAACTCCTCGCCTCGGACACCGTGGTCGGGGGCCTCGCGGGCCAGGATCGCCCGCAGGCGTTCCTCGAGGCCGCGATCGAAGGGGGTGACGGGCGTTCCGTCCGACTTGATCTCGACCTCGCCGCGGCGCGGAAACGCATCCACGAGGTAGGTGCGCGCTTCGTCGGCGAGCCGCGTGGCGAGGCGGACATGGTCGTCGTGGACGGGCTCCTTCATGGCTGCAGGGTAGCGGGCTGCGCAGGCGCACGGACCAGCGACGCTGAAACGAGTGGCGGGGGGGGGGGGGGGGGGGGGGCGCGGCGCCGCCCCCCCCCAGCAAACCAAAGGGGCAGAAGACAAACCCCCCCCCGGCGGCGGCCCCGGGGGTGAGACGGCGCCGGGG
>JBCCSK010000495.1:0-3590 GCA_039200205.1 Planctomycetota bacterium | reverse complement strand
GCGGGGGGGGGGCTCGCGTGTTGCTGGTGGGCGCCCACCCCGGGGGGCGCCGGCGGGGGGGGCCCCCCCAACCGGGGGTGGGGCCCGCTCTCTCAGGTGCCACTTTCCGGCGGCGGCGGCCGCTCAGAGACTCGGGGCGGCACGTCGAGGAAGCTGCCCCCCACTTCGTCCCGGGCGAGCTCGAGCACCTCGCGCGCGAGATCGGGATCGCCCGGACAACGCGCCTCGACGAACGCTCGGCGCTTCTCGGGTGGCAGCGCCAGGGCCTTCTCGGCGAGCTCGCGGACCAGGCGGAAGCGGGGCTGATTCGTGCTCATGGGGAACACGGCATCCCACGCGCGGCGCCCCGGCGCGACCTCAGTGATCTTGGCACTTTTCTTCCCGAACGGGTCAGGCGCCGGGCGCGGGAGGGTCCCCCGGACGTCGTCCGTCGCTCATGCGGAGCGCGACGTCAGGGTCCACCGATCGCACGTGGAGGTCGCGCTGCGGGAACGCGATCTCGATGCCCTCCTTCCGGAACGCGTCGTCGATCGACGTGTGCAGCGCGTCGATCACCTCGGGCCAGTGGTCCATGCTCGCCGTGTAGGCCCGCAGCTCCAGATCGAGCGTGCTGTCCCCGAAGCCCTTGAAGATCGCGTATGCGCGGGGCTCGTCGAGGACGTGCGGCGAGCGCCGGGCGACGTCGACGAGCAGGCTCTTCGCCTTGCGGGTGTCCGAGCCGTACGCGATCCCGACCGCGATCTTGACGCGGCACACCGTGTCGGTGAGCGTCCAGTTGATCACGGTCGAGGTGATGAACTCCTTGTTCGGGATCAGGTACTCCCGCCGATCCCAGTCCTGAATCGTCGTCGCTCGCATCCGAAGGCGCGTGATCCTTCCGTCGGTTCCCCCGACGTGGACGATGTCGCCAACGCGAACCGGCCGCTCGATCAGGATGATCAGGCCCGACACGAAGTTCGCGAAGATCTCCTGCAGCCCGAAGGCGAGTCCGAACGTCAGCGCAGCGGCGAGCCACTGGACCTGCCTCCACCCGAGCCCGAGCGTGCCTGTGACCACGCTGATGCCGACGATGACGATCGCGTAGCGCAGGATCGTCGTCGTCGCGTAGCGCGCGCCGGCGTCCATCGGGAGGTGCCGCAGCAGCGCGAGCTCGAGGAGCGCCGGGACGTTGCGCGCAGCGGCGAATGCGATCAGCCCGAAGATGATCGCGAGCAGGAGGTCCGACAGCGTCAGCACCGCAGGGAGTCCGAGTCCTTCGGCGAGACCGTCGGAGGAGAGCTGCGGCGTCCCGGGCGGCGCGATCGATTCGCCTCCGCCCGCGGCGTCATCGGCCCTCGTTTCGACGACGGCCATTGACGTCGACGAGCTCGACTCCACCGAGGAGAGGATCGCCGGCCTGGGCAGGAGCTGGACCCGGTCGAGCCCCTTGAGCGCCGGCATCGTGCTCGCGCTCAGGACGTAGGCGCCGACCACCGCGGCGATCGTGACGAGGCTGCGGAAGAGCTGTCGCGTCTGCGCGTCGAGCGCGGGGATATCGACCTTGTGCTCGTCGAAGGTCGCGGAGTCTTCGGGCTCTCCCCCTTCGGCTCGGGCCTCGACGCGCTGGCGCGCTCGCTCGACGGCCAGGCGTCGACGCGTGATGAACAGCCAGCGCTCCAGCACCGAGTGGATGAGCAGGAGCCCCGCCGCGAAGAACAGGCCGGCCCGCAGCTGTTCCTCGAGCCGCAGAGCCGTGTACGAGTAGCCGAGTAGTGAAGCGACGGCGAGGACGATCGGCAGCGCGACGAGCAGTCGGGTCCAGAAGGGCGCGCCGTCGTCATCTCGCGTCGCGCCCGAGGACGCCGGGTCCTGGAACGCTCGAACGAACTGCGAGACGAACACGCTCGTCGCGATCATCATCGCGATGAACGCGAACCTGCCGATCGACTCGTTCCAGTTGCGTTTCTCGAGGCCCTCGAGGACGAGCGCCAGGCCGCCGAGAAGGACTGCGACCGGCGTGAACCAGCGCAGCGCGCTGGAGATGGCGCGCACGCGGGCCTCCGACCAGCGGAAGTGCGCGTCCGCGATTCCGTCGGGAGCCGCGATTCGACGCGCGAAGAGCAGCGCCCAGAGCGGAGCGACCATCTCGCGCGCCGCATCGCCGAGGGCTCTCGCCAGCTCGTCATCGGCGCGCAGCGCGGCGTGGGAAAACGCGAAGAGCATCAGGGGGATCGGAAGCGCGCCCACGACGGCCATCGCAAGCCCTTCCGCCGTGTAGACGAACTGATCGGTTCGATACGAGCCGACGCGCTCGGCGAGCTCCCGGCGACGACGGTTGCCTCGAGGCCGGAGCGCGAGCAGCAGCACAGCCAGCGCGACGAGCGCGGCGGGAACTCCCGGTCGCCTGCGAAGCGCTTCCCCCGTCGACCGCAGCGCCTCGCCCAGGTCGAGCTCCCGCGCCGCGTCGACCGCATCACCCGGGACGCGCAGGAAGCTCTCGAACGGGTTCGGACCGACGCTTCGCGCCCAGAGAATGGTCTCGCCGATCGCCTCCCGGTATTGCTGGACGCTGCCCTCGTACGCGTCGGTCTCCTCGCCGAGTGCGTACGTCACGTCGACGAGCTCGGTCGCATCGGTGATCGCACGATCGAGTAGCTCGCGCCGACGTTCGAGCGCCGTCCGGATCGCCGCGCGCCCCGCGTCGTCGATCGACCCGCCTGGCATGCCGGAGACGATCGTCTCCAGCTCCGCGTCGAGCTTGGGGAGCGTCTCGCGCTCCTCGCGGAGGTCGAGGGCCTGTAGCTCGGCCTCGGAGCGTCGGGCCTCTCGCGCACGCACGAGCGCGTCCAGGGTGCGCTCGCGGGGAAGCCAGATGTCGTCGCGACGAAGGGTCGTGCTGAGGCCTTTGGTCAGCCCGCCGGCCTCGAGCCGATCGCGCATGACCTCGTAGCGTCGCTCGACCTCCTCCGCGTTCGACTTCGTCTCCTCCAGCTCGGCCCTGGCCGAACCAATGCGCGTCGTCAGCGAGTCGTCGCTCGTCAGTAGCGCCGTGAGCTCCTCGACGCGCTCCACCGCGGCCGCGAGCTCCGGGACCTGCAGCGCGGCCTCCTCCACGCGCTCACGGGTCTCGGCGACGGTCGCCTCGGTCGCCTCCTTCCGACGCGCAGCCAGCGCCTCGTTCAGTCGCGCCTCTTCGTCGCGTGCGAGCGAGAGCCTCTTCTCGGCCACCTCGCGCCGAGCCACCAGCACGTCGCGCAGCGCGTCGATCGCCTGCTGCTCGGCGCCGATCGCGTCGACCTCCGCGCGCAGCGCTCCGATCTTCGCGCGCAGAGCGACGCCCCGCGCCGAGCTGCGCTCGGTCGCGTCGAGGTTCGGAAGCGCGGCCAGCCCCTCGGCGAGCTCGGACTTCGCGTTCGCAAGCTGATTCGGAAGAACCTCGGCGCGCGTCCGTCGGGACTCGGCGATGCGTTCGAGCTCGACGTCGGAGCCCTCGAGCTGCTCGCGTCGGCTGCGCACCTCCTGAAGCAGCGACTCCAGCTCCTCCGCCGTCGCATCGACCGGGATCGCCGGCGCGCCGGCCGCCTCCAGCTCCTCGAGCTCCCTCTGGAGCT
>JBCCSK010000494.1:0-3598 GCA_039200205.1 Planctomycetota bacterium | reverse complement strand
GTGTCTTACTCCCCCCCTTTGTGGCCCTCGGTTTCTTTTCGCGGGGTGTCGGCTTCCCGGCCCCGACTCTGGCCCATGAGCCCCTGGCCGTAGGTCACGAGGAAATAGCCGAGGAACCCCTTGTCGAAGCCGTCCACGGTGCGGGCTTTCGCGACCGCGTCCGCATAGAGGTCGAGGCTCTCCTTGACCCGGCCCACGTGCATCCGTTGGATCGCGGTGTTCACCTGCGCGAGGAGGGTCTGCTCGTGCCGCTCTCCGTAGTGCCGGCGGTGGATCTCGAGGCGCTCGGTCATGAGATCGGTCGACTCGTCGTAGCGACCGGCGCTCTCGTAAGCGGACGCCAGGTTGTAGATCCCGACGAGCGTGTCGCGATGCTCCTCGCCGAGCAGACGCCGCTGCGCTTCGACGACCTCCTCGAGAATCTCGACGGCTTCGTCGTGGTGCCCGCGGTCACCGAGAAGGAGTCCGAGACTGTTCTTGGCCACGGCCGTTCTCGAGCTCTCCTCGCCGAAGACGCGGCGGCAGATCGCGACGTACTCGCGGTAGATCGGCTCCGCGGCATCGAGGTCGCCCTTGCGGCGGTGGACGGCGCCGATGTCGCGCATCGTGGTCGTCGTCCAGGGGTGCTCGCGGCCCCACGTCGCGGACTGAGCGTCGAAGACGTTCGTGAGCAGCTCGAGTCCCTCGTCGAATTCCCCCATGTTCACGAGCGCCTCGGCGCGGTCCGAGATGATCTTCTGGGCCGCCCATTCGTCGATGCCGAACTGGGAGAGGACCTTCGGGACGACCTCCTCCGTCGCCTCGATCACCTCCGAGTACTCGAACCGATAGAAGTGCACGCCGAGGACACCGTGCAGGTCTTCGATCGCGCCGACTTCGAGCGCTTCGAGGTCGAGAGGCCGGAGCCGGAGGTTCTCCTCGAAGTAGGCGAGCGATGTCGCGGGGTCCGCGCACTCGAGCGCCAGCCAGCCCAGACTCCGACGTACGCGGAACGTGGCAGGATCGTCCGCGTCGAGCGTGGCGGTCATGAGGTCGAGCGAACGGTCGAGCTCTCGCTGCGCCGCTTCGAGGTCTCCGAGCTGGAGGAACGTCCCGCCGAGCGTGCCGCGGATCGTCGCCTCGGCTTCGGGCTGCTCGGCCAGGCTGGCTCCCACGCGCGAGGCCGCGTCGTCGAGGATCGACTGCAGGAGGCTCGTGTCGCGCCCGGCCGCGACCCAGGGCGAACTGCCCTTGAGAAGATCCTGGAGGAACGACGTGACGACACTCGACTTCGCGAGCTCGGCGGACGCGAGCGCCTCGTTCTTCTCGGCGGCTTCGCGGGCCTCGACGGCGCGTACGAATCCGATCGTGGTTCCGATGACTCCGAGGCCGAGCGCGACGACGAGCGCCACGGCCGCCGCAACGAGCGCGCGGTTGCGCCGCACGAACAGCCGGGCGAGGTAGAAGGCGCTCGGTGCACGGACCTGGACCGGCCGCCCGTCGAGGAAGCGATTGAGGTCGTCGGCGAGGTCGCCCGCGGTGGCGTAGCGCTGCTCGGGCAGCTTGGCCGTCGCCTTCGCAACGATCCGCACGAGGTCGCCGGGGATGCCCGGCGCGATCTTCCGGAGCGACGGCGGATCCTCGTGGAGGATGCGCTTGAGCATCGACGCGCGGTCGGACGCGGCGAAGGCCGGGCGCCTGGCGAGCAGCTCGTACAGGACGAGGCCCGCGCCGTACACGTCACCGCGCGCGTCCGCGCTCGCGTCGAGCGCTTCGGGCGGGAGGTAGCGAAGCGTGCCGACGATGTCCGCCTCGCCGGTGAGCGACGCGTCGCCCTCGATCTTGCAGAGCCCGAAGTCGGCGAGCAGCGGCGCGCCGTCTCGGTCGAGCATGACGTTGCCCGGCTTGACGTCGCGGTGGAGCACTCCCTCGGCGTGCGCGTAGGCCAGGGCCTCCGCGATGCGCGCGACGATGCGCGCGGCGGCGCGCTGGGCGGGCGTCCCGCCGCCGACGGAGCCGCTCGACTCGTCCGAGGCGATGCTCGACAGGGCGGACTCGGCCTTGCGAAGGTCGTCGGATCCCTCCGGCGCGGTCAGCGCGTGGAGGACCGCGTCGAGGGCGACCCCGTCGATCTTCCGCATCGCGTACCAGAGGATCGAGCCGTCCTGGCCCGACCCGTACACCGGCACGATCCCGGGATGGTCGAGGCGCGCCGCGGCGCGTGCCTCACGCTGGAACCGCGCGCGGAACCGCTCGTCGGTCCGCGAGGCGTCGATCGCCTTCATCGCGATGACGCGCCCCAGGCTCTCCTCGACGGCCTCGTAGACGACCCCCATGCCGCCGCGCCCCAGCTCGCGCTGGATCGTCGCCGAGCCGACGCGCTGTCCGCGTCGGAGGGGCCCGATGGGGCCCTTGGGGCGCTCCAGCAGGGCCATGCCCCGGAGGACCGCCAGGAGCTCGGTCTCGACGTCGGGGTGCGACTCGGCGAACTCCTCGGGCGATGGAGCGTCGCCTCGAGCCAGGGCCTCGCGATACTCCCCGGCGAGCACGTCCAGCTGGATCGCGCGGTCGAGATCGAGGTCGTCCGAGTCGTCGTGCGCCATGACACAGCAAGCATACGAGGACGCATCGCGGTTGGAGCGGGGACGACGCGGCCCGCAGGTGAAGTGCGCCTGCCGAGGTCATCATCCACCGTCGGAAGCTCGGGCCCGGAGCTCCGACGCAGCGAGACCGCGTCGCATTCCCAGCGCGAGACCCCGTGTCATCCAGAGGGGAGCGATCGAGACGAGGGGAGGTCGAGTGAGCGCGATCGCCCGCGCGAGGCCCTCGACCCGCGACGGGTGGCCGCGCCACCCCGTCACCCCGTGGTTGATACCGTGGGCGCGTGACGGGACGAGCGCGTCGTCGCCGCCCCATTCCGCCTCCTTCCCACGGCGTGCGACCTGCGTGCCGAAATGACGATCGATGACCTACGCGAATCCGAACACGGACGGTTCCCCCGCGAAATACCGCTCCCGCTACGAGAACTACATCGGCGGCGAGTGGGTCGCGCCCAAGAGCGGCAAGTACTTCGAGAACGTGACGCCCGTCACGGGCGCAGCGTTCTGCGAGATCCCGCGCTCGAATGCGGATGACATCGAGCTCGCGCTCGACGCCGCGCACCGCGCGAAGGCGGCCTGGGGCGTCACGCCCGTCGCCGAGCGGGCGGCGATCCTGAACAAGATCGCAGACCGTCTCGAGGCCGACCTCGAAGAGCTCGCGGTCGCCGAGACATGGGAGAACGGCAAGCCCGTGCGCGAGACGCTCGCTGCCGACCTCCCCCTCGCGATCGACCACTTCCGCTACTTCGCGGGCGCGATCCGCGCCCAGGAGGGCACGCAGGGCGAGCTCGACGGCGACACCGTGAGCTACCAGTTCCACGAGCCGCTCGGCGTCGTCGGGCAGATCATCCCGTGGAACTTCCCGATCCTGATGGCGACGTGGAAGCTCGCGCCGGCCCTCGCGACGGGCAACTGCGTCGTGCTGAAGCCCGCCGAGCAGACGCCGGCGTCGATCCTTCTCGTCATGGAGAAGATCGCCGACCTGCTTCCGCCGGGCGTGCTCAACATCGTGAACGGCT
>JBCCSK010000493.1:0-3599 GCA_039200205.1 Planctomycetota bacterium | reverse complement strand
GAGACCTCGGACCCGAACAGGTCGAGCGAGGACGACGCCCAGAAGTTGATGTAGCGCTGGATCGTCTCCAGCGGGATCACGCCTTCGGCCATCAGGTCGGCGTCCGGGTTCTCGGCGAGCACCTCGCAGGTACGCCGGATGACGCGCGCCACGCCCGTCTGGCCGACGAACATGTGGTGCGCCTCCTCGGTCAGCATGAACTGCGTCGTGCGCGCGAGCGGCTCGAAGCCTGACTCGGCGAGCGACAGTAGCTGGAACTTGCCGTCGCGGTCCGTGAACATCGTGAAGCAGAAGAAGCTCAGCCAGTCGTGGCAGGGCTCGTTGAACGTCGAGAGGATCCGCGGGCTGTCCGCGTTGCCCGAGCGCCGCTCGAGGAGCTCGGCGGCCTCTTCGCGACCGTCCTTCCCGAAGTAGCTGTGGAGGAGGTAGACCATCGTCCACAGGTGACGGCCCTCCTCGACGTTGACCTGGAACAGGTTGCGGAGGTCGTACAGCGACGGGGCGGTGAGGCCGAGGAGCCGCTGCTGCTCGACGGAGGCCGGCTCGGTGTCCGCCTGGGTGACGATCAAGCGGCGCAGCCAGTTGCGGTACTCGCCCGGCACCTGCTGCCAGACGTCTTCGCCCATGTGGTCGCCGAACGCGATCTTCTGGCCCGCCTCGGTCGGCGTCAGGAAGATGCCCCAGCGATAGTCGGGCATCTTCACGTAGCCGAAGTTGGCCCAGCCGTCGCGGTCCACGCTGACCGCGGTGCGAAGGTAGACGTCGTTCTCGTTGAAGTCGGTGGGGCCCATGTCGCGCCACCAGTCGAGGTAGTCGGGCTGCCAGCGCTCCAGGGCGCGCTGCAGTCGCTTGTCCGACTTCAGGTCCACGTTGTTCGGGATCTTCTGCGAGTAGTCGATTCCAGCCATGTCGAAGGTGTCGTTGCGTTGGGTCAGACTTTGCGCGGCTGCGATTCTCGGGCGTCGCCCGTCGCGCTGGCGCAGAAGAAAAGGGTGAAGACGCCGAAGGGTCAGGTCCTCTCGACGTTGAACTCGGGCCGCATGGGCGTGCCATAGCAGCTGAGCGCTCCGCGCTCGCCGACGGCGTTCGGGCGCTGGAAGATCCAGTTCTGCCAGGCGGTGAGCCGGCCGAAGATCTTCGTCTCCATCGTCTCCGGGCCGGCGAAGCGCAGGTTCGCCTCCATCCCGGTCAGCGCGTCGGGCGAGAAGCTCGCGCGCTCCTCGATGGCGAGGCGCAGCTCGTCCTCCCAGTCGATGTCGTCGGGGGCGAACGTCGCGAGTCCGAGCTCGGCGGCCTCGCTCGCGGGGATCTGCCGCATGTGCTGCAGGATCTCGGAGACCTGCTCGGGCTCCCCGAGGAAGCGCGTTTCCAGTCGCGAGATTCCGTTCGACATCGGGTGCATCCCGGCGTTCGCGACCGTGATGCCCATCTCGACGTCGACGTCCGGGTCGTCGAGGAGGTAGATCCGATCGCTCGCGAGCGCGAGCTCCAGGAACGTGCCGGTGAAGGCCGTCCCCTCGTCCGCAACGGCGTAGAAGCTCTTCGCGGTGAGGTCCATCCGCTTGAGCGTGCGCTTGACGTAGTGCTTGACCTCGTTCAGGAACCAGTGGCTGGCCCCGGCCAGGAGCTCGTCGGTCGTCCGCACGGTCTCCGCGTTCCCTGTCGCGCGGACGAGCACGAGCGCGGTGTCGCGCAGGTTCATCCGCAGGTGGAGGAGAGCGTCGTCGAGCTCGCGGAAGGCGCGCAGGACCCACCAGTCGGCGCCGGCGGACAGGGCGTCGGCCTCGTTCGCGGGGCAGCTGTCGGGCGCCTCGATCGTGAGCGTCGCGGTGCGCTCCTCGTCGTCGATCCCGAGCGTGACGTGGTGGTAGCGGCGGCCGCTCCCGTCCTCCTCGAAGGCGATCGTCCCGAGCGCGACGCCGCTGGCCCCCTCACGCTCGGGGCAGGAGTCGGCGAGGGCGCGGGCCTCTTCGGCGACGGCGTCGTCCCACTTCGAAAGCGGCGCGACGCGGTCGACGAGGTCCCACTCGACGGCGCGCTTGCCCTTGATGCCCTCGGCGACGCTGGAGAAGACGTCGCAGCGATCGCGCCGGACCTTGCGCTTGTCGGTGATCCGCGTGAGGCCGCCGGTTCCGGGCAGCACGCCCAGGAGCGGAACCTCGGGGAACGACACGGCGCTGTTGCGGTCGTCGACGAGCAGGATGCGGTCGCACGCGAGGGCCAGCTCGTAGCCGCCGCCGGAGGCGGTGCCGTTGAGCGCGGCGAGGAAGCGCTTGTTCGAGTTCTCGGACGCGTCCTCGATCCCGAGGCGCGTCTCGTTCGTGAACTTGCAGAAGTTCACCTTGAAGGCGTGCGCGCTGCTGCGGAGCATCACGATGTTGGCCCCGGCGCAGAAGACGCGGTCGAGGTCGCCCGTGAGGACGACCGAGCGCACCTCCGGGTGCTCGAACCGCAGGCGCTGGATCGCGTCGGCGAGCTCGATGTCGACGCGCAGGTCGTAGCTGTTCAGCTTGAGCTCGTAGTCGTCCCCGCGGAGGCCTCCGAAGGGCTCGACCGCCATGCGGAGCGTGGCGACGTCACCGTCGATCGCCAGCGACCAGTGGCGGTAGTCGTCGGGCTCGACCTGGAACGAGATCGGCGGATCGGCGGCGGCCGAGGGTGCGGGTGCGGTCGTCGTCGCGGGGTCGGTCGAGGTCACGTGAGGCTCCGGCGCTGGGTGTCTCTTCGAAGGCGGAGAGCAGGATGATGCGCACAATCCGGCTGCGCGTGAACTATAGTTTCCATCCGATGGTGCGGCAAGACGAAGAATCGCTGCTGCGGGCCCTGGGACGGCGGATCCGCGCCGAGCGGGAGCACCGCGGACTGACGGTGACCGATCTCGCCGAGTCCGCCGGCGTCTCACGGCGCTACGTCACGGAGGCGGAGGCCGGCCGCGCCAATCTGACGCTCCTGAAGCTCGCGCGCCTCGCGAGCGCTCTCGGGATCCCTCTGCGGGACCTTTGCGACCTGCCCGAGCTTGGGCCGCCGCACGAGCGCATCGCGCTGATCGGGCTGCGCGGCGCCGGGAAGTCCACGGTCGGGCGGCTCCTCGCACGTGAGCTGGAGGTGCCCTTCGTCGAGCTCGACGAGCGCATCGAGCGTCGGGCGGGCCTCGGCCTGGCCGCGATCTTCGACCTTCAGGGCGAGGAGACGTACCGGCGCCTCGAGCGGGAGGCACTCGAAGAGGTTCTCGCCGAGGGCCAGCGCCTCGTCATCGCGACCGGCGGATCGATCGTCACGAGCGACGAGACCTACGCGCGGCTACGAGACGCCTGCCGCACGGTCTGGCTCGAGGCGGCGCCCGAGGAGCACCTCAAGCGCGTGCTCGACCAGGGCGACAGCCGGCCGATGGAGGGCCGACCCCGCGCGCTGGAAGAGCTGGAGGGCATCCTCGATCGCCGCGCGGCTCTCTACGCACTCGCCGACCGACGCGTCGTGACGAGCGAGCGCGACCCGATGGAGATCGCGCGGGAGCTATCAGAACGGCTGTAAGCGATACGGTGTCGCACACCGGCGCGCAGTTCGACTTCGGAACGGTACCGCACACCGGTCGCCCGCTG
>JBCCSK010000492.1:0-3606 GCA_039200205.1 Planctomycetota bacterium | reverse complement strand
GAGGGCGAGGACGAGGACGGCGAGCAGGAGCCCACCCGCGAACGAGCCGTACTCCGCCGGGATCGTCAGCCAGTCGCTGTGCGCGTGCTCGACCTCGATCGGTGTCGGCTCGCGGCGGTCGAACGACGAGAGCTCGATCTCGGCGGGATCCCGGTAGGGGGGGAACGCGGACTGGAACTGGCCAGGGCCGACGCCGAGCTGAGCGTGGTCGAGGACCATCGCAGGGACCCGGGCCCAGGTGAGGCGCCTGAACTCGAACCCGCCGGTCGTCGTCCGCGCGGGCTCCGCCGGCGGCTGCTCGGGTTCCCCGTCCCCGCCGATCCAGCCGCCGACGAGGAGCGGAACGAGGCCCGCCGCGACGCCGACGAGCAGGATTCGGAAGCGGCGCGCGGCCTCGCTCCGCCCCTCCTCGCCGCCCGCGCGTCCGACCAGCGCCGCACAGCCCGCCGCGAGCGCGGCGACGCCGAGTGAGGCGAGTCCGGCGTGGACCGGCGTCGCGCCGACGTAAACGCCGAACAGGACGAGCGCCGCGAGGCCGAGGGCGCGAAGCCCGCCCGCCGCGCTGCAGACGACGCCCGCACCCAGCACGGCCCCGGGCAACGCGGCCTCCGAGAGGTCGCCGGTGTTGCCGAACACACCGGCCCATTCCGGGGTCCAGGGCGTCGCTGCGACGAGGAGGATCGTCACGAGCGGCAGCCCCCTCGCGACGACGCGACGCCCGTACGGGCCGAGCGAGGCCCCGACGATCGTCCAGCCCAGCGCGGCCGCGATGCCGACGAGGGCCCGCCACGCGTTGAACGAGTCGTCCGCCCGCGTCGTCTGGAACGCTGCGAACGCGAGCACGATGACGAGCAGCGGCAGCCCGACGAGCGCTGCGCCGCGGCCGCGCAGCGTCGCGAGGAGGACCGCGGGGAGCGCGCCGAGGGCCGTTGCGCCGATCCCGATCGACACGGTGTCCGGGGCCCCCGAGAACAGGCCGCCGGGCCCGGGCCACGCGAGGAACGCGAAGGGCGCCACGACGAGCCAGCCCAAAAGAGCGTCCGCGCCGTCGCCGCCCGGAGCGTCGGTGTGGATTGGATCGGGCGTCGCGGCGCCGTTCGGATCGGCCATGGGGGACACGGGGTGGTGCCGCAGAGGATCGGCTCGCGGCAATCGATTCTCAAGCGTCGTGGCTGCGCCGGGCCACTCTCGCCATCATCCTCGCATGAGAGCCTTCCGCTTCCTGGCGCTTCTGACCGTCGGCTTCGTTCTCCTCGTCCTCGTCTTCCTGCTGAACGCGTCGAACGCCCGGCTGGAGCGCGAGGCGACGCGGGAGCTTCGCGGGCCGACCTTCGAGGCCGCTCTGGGCGGCGGGGCGACGTGGACGATCGACCTGGGCGAGCGGCGCGTCGAGCAGGCCTGGCCGAGTGAGCAGCGGCAGCCGAGGCTCTACCTGCGCGGGGCGGGCGGGGCGACGATCGCCGCCGTCGCCGAGTACCTCGGTGAAGGCGACGAGGCGCAGCTCCCGGCCTTCGTCGGAGAGGAGCGGATCGTCGGTGCGCCGGGCGAGGAGAGCGGCGAGCTCGAGTTCGGTCCGCTCTGGATGTCGTGGGAGCACCCGCTCCGCATCACGTTCGAGGTGGTCGGCGCCGAGGGCGACCCCGCGGAGGCCACGCCGATCCTGCGCGGCGAGCCCTCGCTCGACTTCGTCGCGGCGCGCGCCATCGCGCGCACGCTGTGGGCGGTCTTCACGATCCTCGGCCTGGTCGGGTTCGCGGGCCTGGTCGCGACCCAGGACGACCTCTTCAAGCCGCGTGGGAGCGAGGGCTGACCCGCTACGCCGCGCCGACCGTCTTCGACACGATCGCGTCGACGAAGGCCTCGGGTTCGAAGACCTCCAGCAGCTCGGCCGACTCGCCGGTCCCGACGTAGCGCACCGGTAGGCCGAGCTCGCGGTGGATGCCGAAGACGGCGCCGCCGCGCGCGGTCCCGTCGAGCTTCGCGACGACGAGGCCGGTGACGTCGACGGCGGCGGTGAACTCCTTGGCCTGGCGGATCGCGTTCTGGCCGTTCGTGCCGTCGATCACGAGCCACGTCTCGTGCGGCGCGCCGGGGATCTTCTTGTCGATGACGCGGCGGACCTTCTCGAGCTCCTGCATCAGGTTCGACTGCGTGTGCAGTCGGCCCGCGGTGTCGATGATCGCGACGTCGACGTCGCGCGCGAGCGCCGCCGAGCACGTGTCGAACGCGACGGCGGCCGGGTCGGCGTTGTCCTTGTGCTGACGGACGATGTCGGCGCCGTTCCGCTGGGCCCAGATCTCCAGCTGGTCGGCGGCCGCGGCCCGGAACGTGTCGCCGGCGCCGAGCAGCACGCTCTTGCCCTGCGACTGGTAGCGGTGCGCGAGCTTCGCGATCGTCGTCGTCTTGCCGGAGCCGTTGACCCCGACGACGAGGATCACCGTCGGATGGGCCTCGAAGCCCGGGTCACCGCCGCCGCTGCCCTCCAGCTCGCGCAGGAGCGTGTCGCGGAGAGCCGTCCGCACGTCGTCCTCGCCCTTGAGCTCGCCGCGCTTGTGGAGGCGCGCGAGCTCGGTGGTCAGCTCGCCGGCGAGCGGCCCGAGGTCGCTCGTGTAGAGCAGCTCCTCCAGCTCGTCGAGCAGCCCCTGGTCGATCGGCCGCCCGCCTCGGAAGAGCCCGGAAAGGCCGTCGGAGATCGCGCTCCGCGTCTTCGTCAGGCGCTCCTTGAAGCGATCGAGGAGCCCCATCCTCACTCGGCCTCCGCCGTGGCCGCTCGGTTCTTGATCTTGTCGAGGATCCCGTTGATGAACGCGCCCGAGTTCTGCGTCGAGAAGCGTTTCCCGAGCTCGATGCCCTCGTTGATCGCGACCTTCGGCGGGATCTCCTCGCGGTGAAGCAGCTCGAACGCGGCGATGCGCAGCACGTTCCGGTCGATGACCGCCATTCGCTCGATCTGCCAGTTCTGGGCGACCGCCTGGATCTCACGATCCAGCTCGGGCGTCGCATCGGCGACGCCCTCGATGAGAGTCCGTGCGTAGCGCGCGGTGTCCGCGTCACCGCCCTCCTCTCGGAGGAACTCCGTCAGCTCGTCGATCTTGTCCTGTCCGAGCAGGTCGACCTGGTAGAGGAACTGGAGCGCGAGCTCGCGTGAGCGTGTGCGTTTCTTCAAGGCGTCGATCGATGGGGGGGCGGCGATCAGAACCCGGCGGGTCGCGACTCCGACTCGATGCCGCACTCGTCGAGAGCGGCCAGTGTTTCGATGGCGGCGCGGGCGACCTCGCGGCCCTTGTCCTCGGTCCCGCCCTCGCTCTCCGGGAGCGCGCGGGCTCGCGCCTGCTCCAGCGTCTGACAGGTCAGCACGCCGAAGAGGATCGGCTTGTCGGTCTCGAGCGACGCGAGCGTGATCCCCTGGGTCGCGCCCATCGCCACCCAGTGGTCGTGCGTCGTCTCTCCGGTGAGGACGAGACCGAGGCAGAGGACCGCGTCGACGTCCTCGCGTCGCGCCAGGCGCCGCGCGACGAGAGGCAGCTCGAACGTGCCCGGCGTCCAGACGACCCGCAGGCCGTCCGTCTCCATCCCCGACGCGAGAAGCTCAGCCTCGGCAGAGCG
>JBCCSK010000491.1:0-3610 GCA_039200205.1 Planctomycetota bacterium | reverse complement strand
TCGACGACCTCGGTGACCGGATAGGCCGGGAGCGAGAAGTGCAGCCCCTCGCCCAGGAGGAATGCACCGTGCTCGCCCTTCTTGAGCACAACGATCTTCGGCCCGAGTTCGAGCACGCGCTGGGCGGCGCGGATGAGGTTGCTCTCGCCGGTCAGCATGCGCGCCTCCTCGTCGTTCAGGATCAGCCCGTCGAGGCGCTTGAGCAGCTCGTCGAGGTCCTCGCGCGCGATATCGATCCAGAGGTTCATCGTGTCGGCGACGACGAGCGTCGGCGACTCGACCTGGGAGAGGGCCTGCATCTGCACGCTCGGGTGGGCGTTCGCGAGGAACACGAACTCGGAGTCGCGGTACTCCTCCGGCAGCTTCGGCTCGAACGTCTCCAGGACGTTGAGCTCGGTGAAGGTCGTGTGGCGCGTGTTCCAGTCGGGCTCGTAGCGACCGCCCCAGCGGAAGGTCTTCCCGTCCGCGTCCGTCTCGAGGCCGGCGAGGCAGATCCCGCGGCCGGCGAGGAGCTGCGTGTCCTCGTCTCGCCAGTCGCCGCCGACCACACCCACCAGGCGCGGTTTCACGTAGGGTGCGGCAGCGACCGCGAAGTACATCGCCGAGCCCCCGAGCGCGTCATCGCGCTTGTCGTGGGCAGTCTCGACGGAGTCGTAGGCGAGGGTTCCAACGGCGACGAGGGACATGGCTTCGGTCGATTCGGTGGCTTGGTGCTGAGGAAGGGGCGTGGAGCGGCGCGACATTGCAACAGGTCGCGCCTCCCCGGACCACGGCATTCCACGCCTGGTCCGGGGGTGGATCTCATCCGGGGTCGGCTCCCGCGGGCGCAGCCGTCGCCTCGCTTCGCGAGCTCGGCAGCAGCATGACGACGCCGCCGAGCAGCGACAGCGCGTAGAGGCAGAGGCGGTAGACGAGGCTCGTCGCGACGCCGATCGCGTAGGTCGAGCCGAGCGAACGCGCGAGCGAGCCGTACAGCACCTCTCCCACCCCGAGACCGCCGGGCGAGATCGGGACGGACGATAGCGTGTTCGCGATCGCCATCGTCGCCATCCAGTCGGCGAACCCGAGCTCGCTGCCCAGCGCGCTCGCCGCGAACATCACCGCGAGACCGTTGAACACGTGGTTGGCGATCGAGAACGTCAGCGCGATCACCATCTCGAGCGGCCTTCGCATCAGGCGCTGTGCCGCCGCGTCGAGGCGCAGCAGCCGCTCCCCCTGCGGCAGCCGCCCGACGATCCCGTCGAAGCGAACGACGCGCCGCACGCGGCCGCTGAAGAACAGTCCGCCGCCGATCAGGACGGCCGCGCAGAACACGGCCACCGGCACCTTGACGGCGTCCAGCCGCTCGTCCGCCGTCAGGACGAATCCGGTGCCGATCAGGATCATCGCGACCAGGCCAACGGCGCGGTCGACGACGACCGTCATCAGCGCATCGGCCCGCCGGTTCGGGTGGTTCCGGACGACCGCGAAGGCCCGCGCGACGTCGCCGCCATTGAAGCCCGGAACGATCGTGTTGAAGAACAGCCCTGCGTACGTGTAGCGGAGCGCGTCGTACCAGCGCGTCGGACAGCCGTTCAGCGCGAGCAGTCGCCACCACCGCGTCGCCACGAAGAGGGACGCGATCACGAGGAAGCCGAACGCCGGCAGCAGGCGGCCGATGCGCATCTCGCTCACGGCGCGGAGCATTCCCGGCCGGGCCTCGATGCGGAGGATCGAGGTCCCGTCCGTCGCCGCCACGACGCTTCCGTCGGCTGCCCGGAGCTCGTCCTCGGTCAGCGTCAGCTCGGCGTAGGGCGTGACCGCATCCTCGAGCGCCGCGGCCGCGGCGGCCGGCAGCCCCGGCACTGCGAACGACTCCGCCGCCACGCGGGCTTCCGGGACCGAGAAGCCGACCTCGGCGTCGCGCCAGTCGCCCAGGATCTGACCCTCGATCTCGACGGCCCCGTCCGCCGTCTCGATCCGGAGCGTGTCGTTCCAGCTCACGTTGCGCGAGATCACCCAGACCGCGAGCGCCAGCACGAGGAAGCCCGCGACGCGAACGACGATCGACCGCTCGCGCGCGGTCTCCGCCACCGCGCGGCGCAGGTCGACGATCATCGCCTGCCGCTCCGGGCGGCTCGCGTCGGGCGAGGGCTCGTTCTTCAACGCGTCGGGCGAGAGGGTGAGACGGTCCGCAGTGGTCGCTCGACGACGGATCAGCCGGGAGGCCCAGCGTCTCCGCCGGGCTCGGGCTGCTCGAGGGCCTTGATCTCGGCCTCGAGGCGCGGGCCGACGACCTGCCACCAATCGTCCCACTCCTCGGGCCTCAGGGTCTCGAGTTCTCCACCCGAGACAGTCCCGAGGGCCCGCATCGCGGCGTGCTGCGCGGGCTCGGTGAACGTCAGCTCGCTCGCTGCGATCCGCAGGAGGACGAAGACGATCGTCCCGCGCAGCTCGACGCCGGCCAGCGTCTGGCGTCGCGCGGCCAGCGGCATGCCGTTCTCCGCGAGGTCGTCGGCGACTGCGACGTGGACCTGGCCGAGGTTCGGGGCGACGGTCGGAATGTCGAAGCGCCGGTAGGCCTCCCGTACGCGCTCGCGGATGTCGCTGGGCGGGGCGAGGGCAAGGATCGCCTCGATGCGGAACAGGTCGCCGTAGATCGCCGTCCCCGAGCGGAAGGCCGCCGCGCGAACGAGCTCGGACTGGTCGCGTACGCCGGCCCAGATCGCCTCGGGGATGAGCTTTCGCTGGACCTCGATCGAGAGATCGTCGACCTCGTCGCGCAGCTCGCGGGGCAGGGCGCCGCTGCGCATGAACGGAGACAGCGCCCGGAGCAGCCGCGACCCGCCCTGGATGTCGACCGGCGTCGTGCGCAGGACCTCCAGGGCCGCGCGGAAGTCCGCGAGATCGGTCTCGTCGCCGCGACCGCGGCGCGCCACGATCCCGCGCATCGCGTCGACGAGGCCGTCGAGCGCCTCCATCAGCTCCGGTGCGTTGGCGGCGGCGTCGTTCGGGCGATGTCCCTCGGTCAGCTCCAGACGCTGACCGTGTTCGCGCAGGGCGAGCAGCGCGCGCTCGCGGCAGAGCTGGCTCGGCGCGTAGCGGGCGTACCGCGTGAACGTGCGGACCTGTTCACCGTGTCGCCACTCGGCGCGCCCTTCCGACGAGTCCTCGAGGTCGATGAGGTTCTCGAGGGCGAGCTTCGTCGGGTTGGCGATCGCCCGCATGCGATCGTCCGGGTCCGCGGCGCGGATCACCCGGCGGACCGCGTCGAACCCGTAGTCGAGCGTCTCCCGCCAGACGCTCGTCGTGCGGCCCTGATAGCGGAACGTGTCACCCGAGCTCAGAGTCGCATCGAGGTTCTGCGTCGCGACCGACGTCGTCCGGCAGGCGGACCCGAGGAGGGCCGCCGCGAGGGCGAGGGCGAGGAGGGGGCGCATCGCGGGAGTGTCCCCCCACCGCGGGAGTCGATCAACGGCCGCGGGGCGGGAAACGCGTCGCCGGCCGCGGTTCGGCGCCCGCTCCCGCCGCGCTTCGGAAGCGCCCGAGGACGGCGTAGAGGACGAGCGCGTAGACGGCGCAGGCCGCGGCGAAGACCGCGATGCGGGCGTAGGTCGCAGCCGCCCGGACC
>JBCCSK010000490.1:0-3614 GCA_039200205.1 Planctomycetota bacterium | reverse complement strand
TCGCCGACCTCGAGCACGCCGGCGCGCGCTGGACGCGCGCCTACGAGTGTCTCGAGGAAGGTCGTCTTGCCGCACCCGTTCGGACCGACGATGCCGGTCAGGGTCGTTCTGCCGAAGTCGATGACCGTTCGATCGGCGAACGACTTGAAGCCGAGGAGCTCGAGGCGTTTGAGGCGCATGCGTGAGTCGAGGGGGCGGGCTCGGTGGCTGGCCGAAGCGTGTCAAATCGCAGGGCGCGTCAAAAGAGGCTCTTCTCACCCGGGAGCGGAGCGGCCGCCGGCGCCGTCCGCCGCTCGGCCTCGAATCGCCGCCAGGCCGCCATCCAAGGCCGTTCCGCGCCGTCCGCGCGGCGTGGTTTCCCGCCGGCCGGCGTTCTCGAATCGACGCCGCGGAGGGGAGTCTCGTCCGCTCGCGTGGGCAGGGCCTCGTCCCGGGCTCCGGGGGAGAGCGTTCCGAGAGGCACCGTCGCGAGCAGCGCGGCCAGCGCGTCCGGCCCGTGGAACGGGTCCCCGGTGGCCTCCCCAGCCAGGGCTCCGAATCCGCTTCGGTACGCGGCGCGGAGCGCGACCTCTGGGCGCGGGAGATCGGAGAACAGGCGCGGCTGAGCGGGAGCTGCGGCGATCCGCGCGTCGGCCGCTGCGAGCGAAGCGGACGCCTCGTCCGCGAACCGCGTCGCGACGCGGACCGCGACGCCGCGCTCGCGCCCGACTCTGTCGACGGCGTCGGCGAGCGCACCGAGCAGTCGCGCGCCCTGGGGAGCACGCGCGACGCCGTCGCCGAGGATCCCGAGCGCGTCGACCAACCCGGCCGGGACGACGGCGTGGACGACGCGATCGGACGCGAACGACCCATGGGCGGAGCGCGCGCGCGCCTGGAGCGCCGCGATGGACTCGATGGCGTCGACGGCGAGCTCGACCCCCTCCAGAAGACCGCGGAGCATCTCGTCCTCCCGCCACGGACCCGCTCGGCGCGCGAGGCGCGGCAGGTTGAGTGCGACGCAGGCGCCGGTCGCGAGGACTCCTCGCTCGCCGCGAGTCCGCGCCAGACCCGGACCGGCCCAATCGGAACCGGGCGGAGCCCAGGCGGGCACGAGATGACCGCTCGCGAGGAGCGCCTCAGCTGCATCGGCCGTCTCCGAATCCGATCCGACGGCGGCCTCGACCTCGCCAAGAGCGGCGAAGACCTGGACGCTGACGCCGACCTCGTCCACGGCCGTCCGCAGCGCTCGCAGGAGCGGTCCGGCCGCCTCTGCGCCGGGGCGCGCGACGGCGACGTCGCGATCGGAGGCGATCGCCACGGCGCCGAGCGCGACGACGAGGTCGACGAGCGGCGCCTCGCGCTCGGCCCGTCGCTCGCCGGAGCTCGAGATCAGAGAGGACACGGGAACTTGGAGGTCCTCGAGGACCACGAGGCGATCGACGTCGCGCGCGATCCGGGCGACCTGGCTCGCGAGACCGAGCGCTCGGACGCGCGTCCAGCGCGGGCCGTTCAGCAGGAGGTCGACCGGAACGCTGCGCGCGACGACCCGATGCGGCGCGTCCGTGCCGACGACGTGCAGCGAGCCCGTGCGGTGGGCCTCGGCCGCTTCGGGCGACAGCACGTCGGCGAGGAGCCAGCGCTCCAGCAGAGTGCCCGCCGCGAGGTCCTCGAAGCGCTCCGACGCACGGCCCTGCACCCGCGCGCTCGGGCTCGGCGCAGACTCTGCGAGCGGCGCGCGCGCCGACTCGAACAGCCGCGCGAGGTCGTGCCGCGGGATGCCGACGACGCCGTGCCTCGCGAGCGCGTCCGTCCGACCGAGCGCAAGGAGCTCGTTGCTGACGAGCTCGCGGACGAGCCCGGTCGAGACCACGCGCAGCGTCGACCCTGCGAGCGTGCCCGCGACCGCGGCGGCGACGCGCTCCGCCTCGCTGCCGTCGACGTCCGCCTCCTCGACGAGGGCAGCCGCGATTCGCCGAGCGTCGAACGGCTCGGTCCCCTCGCGGCCGCGAATCGCGGGTAGGCGGGTCAGTCCGACGCCTTCGCCGTGGGGACCGTCGCTCCGGCGGGCCTCGCGGCGCCGCGCCTTACGATCGCGCGCGAGGATGTACTCGCGGGCCACCGCGGCGTAGCCGAGCTCGACGAGCACGCGCTCGACGAGCGCGCCGAGATCGTCGACGTCGACGACGCCCTGCCCCACCGTCCCCGCCTCCGCGGCGGCCGCCTCACGAGCGGCGAGCGAGTAGGCGACGACGTCGGCGACCTCCGCCGACAGCGAAGCGTCGCCGTGGCGCGAGACGCGACGCGCGCGCTCGATGCTCGCGGCGAGGCGCGCAGCGTCGTACTCGATGCGCCGGCCGGTCCTCGCCGCGACGAGGGGCAGGCGGCGACGCGCTCGACGCCCCTCGCCGTCGTCGGGCTCCTCGGTGCCGCGCGTTCGGTGGAGCTCCTTCGCCACGCCCCGCTGCCTCAGCCCTGCGAGGGCGAGGGCGCCCCGTCGTCCGCGCCAGTGGTGTCCTCGTCGAGGATCGTCTCCAGCTCCGACATGAACTGACCGACGTCCTTGAACTCGCGGTAGACGCTCGCGAAGCGCACGTACGCGACCTGGTTCAGGCTGCGCAGCTCATCCATGACGAGCGATCCGATCACCGAGCTCGGAACCTCGCGGTCGTAGTCGCTCTGGCAGCGCGCCTCGACCCGCATCACGGCCTCTTCGATGTCCTCCATCGCGACCGGAAGCTTCTCGCACGCGCGCAGCATCCCGTGGAGGATCCTGTCGCGGTCGAAGCGGACGCGCTCCCCGCTCTTCTTGATCACGCGCAGCGGGCTCTCCTCGATCCGCTCGTACGTCGTGAATCGGAGGAAGCACGCGAGGCACTCGCGACGCCTTCGAATGACCGTCCCGTCCGCGGAGGTCCGCGAGTCGACGACGCGATCGTCGTCCGATCCACACCGAGGGCACTTCACGAGGCAGTCCTGGACGCGGAGGAGCCCGCGGCACGCGAGTGGAGCAATCGCCCAAGGGCGTGTCAACGAGCGCGGCGGACGAGCCGGTCCCGCGTCACTTCCCGAGGCAGAATTGGGCGAAGATCCGGTCGAGGAGGTCCTCCGGCGTCGTCCGGCCGGCGATCGAGTCCAGGGCGTCGGTGGCGGCCCGCAGGTCCTCGGCGACCACGTCGAGGGGCGCTCCCCGGCGCACGCCGTCCAGCGCGGCCTGGACCCGCCGCTGCGCCTCCTCCAGCGCCGCGACGTGCCGCGCCCCCAGCCCGATCCGCCCGCCGGCGTCGGGACCTCCGGGGGCATCGAGGAGCAGAGAGCGCGCCGCGACGCCGAGCTCGCCGATCCCCACGCCTCGCTCGGCCGAGAGCGGGACGGCTGCGTGGACCGTCGCCGCGAGCTCTCGCGGGGGCGCATCCGGCGCATCGGCGACGTCCGTCTTGTTCCACGCGAGCACCGTGCGGCCGGGCTCTGCGGGAGCGGACTCCGCCCCGTCCGTCGACGAAGCGTCGACGACCCAGAGAACGACGTCCGCCGATTCGACGAGGCGCCCGGCGGACGCCTCCGCGATCGCGTCGGGATCGTCCGAACGGGCGGAGACGACCGATGCGAACGTCGACCGACCGGCCGTGTCGACAAGC
>JBCCSK010000489.1:0-3620 GCA_039200205.1 Planctomycetota bacterium | reverse complement strand
CGTTCGGGGCGGCCGCCGAGGGTGAGCTCGCGGCTCGCTTCGATGCGGTTCGAGCCGCAGCGGCCCGCGCCGCTCGGGCCGGGGACCCGCACGCCCTTCGGCTGCTGGAGCGACTCGATCGCATCGCGTTCGACCCGCGGCGGACCGACGGCGCCGCGCTCGCGCGGAGCCTCGTCGACACGGCCCTCGGTCAGCGTCTCGCGCTGCTTGCGACCGCCGCACTCGGCGGCGCGGACGACGCGGCCGCCGCGCGCGAATCGGTGGCGGCCCGACTGCTCGTCGCGCTCGGGATCGACGGTGGGACGCCGGAGGCCGCGCGCCTCCGCGATGTGGCGTTGGCTGCCCTCGACTCGCTCGTCGCCCGCGACCGCGCCGGGCTCGCACTGTCCAGCGCGGGGCCGAGGCTGCGCGCACTGCGCGCCGAGCTCGTCCGTTCCGTCCTCGCACAGCTCGGGACGAGCGCGAACGCGCGGCTGGGTTCCCTCGCGGACCCGTCTCGCTCGCACGCGCCGCTCGACGGTGCCCTCGCACGCGTCCTTCTCACGCACGGGCGAGGCGGCGCTGCGGCGGCTCTCCTCGACTCGGTCGCCAGCCTCGCCACGGGCGGCGCAGCCGAGGGCGGCGCGGCGCTCGTCGTCGAGTCCGGTCGCGTGACTGGGGATACGGCCCTGCGTTCCGCGCTCGGGTCGTGGGTGGCGACGGGCGAGCTCGAGCACGCGTGGAACGTCGCGCGCCGGGAGCTCGGCGATCCGACCGGCTTCGCCTTCGTCGTTCCGGACGGCCCCGACGGTCACACGACGGTCCGAGCGACCGCGAGCGAGGAAGAGGACAGCGCTCGGGTCCGCGACGGGGACGACGCGCCGTTCCGCGTCACCGTCGGCGTCGACTTCAGCGGACTCGGGCCCGTGCGCGCCGACCTCGTCGTCCGCGAGGGCCGGATCGCCGCGCGCATCGTCGCCTCCGATCCGCGGACTGCGATGGCGATCCGCCGCCGCTCGGACGAGCTCGAAGCGCGCCTTGGACTCGAGGGGCGAGACGTGCTCCTCGCCGTCGCCGAGGGACAGGTGGACGACGTCCGCGTCGACCCGCATCGCGCCGTCGGAGCGGACGATGACCGCCACATGATGGACCTCGAAGGATGACCGACGAATCGAACGCACCGCGCCACGCCGTCGCGCTCCGCTACGACGCCGATGCCGGCGAGCGCGCCCCCGAGGTCGTCGCCAAGGGGCGCGGCGAGGTCGCGCGGAACATCCTCGAGACGGCCGCGGCCGCCGGCGTGCCGATCCGCGAGGACGCCGACCTCCTGGAGCTGCTGTCGATCGTCGAGGTCGGCGACGAGATCCCCGTGGAGGTCTACGCCGCCGTCGCGCAGCTCGTGTCGTTCCTCTGGTCGCTCAACGAGGAGCGGCTGGCTGGGGGACGATGACCTCGTCGGCGGTCGCGCGTGTCGGCGACCGGGGCGCGAAGCTGTCGGGATTCGCGCGGTCGTAGGCCTCCTGGAGCGACTGTTGCGCGTTGCCGCCGAGCAGGGTCGGCCCCGGCTCGAAGGTGTGGATCTCCGCCAGCGTCCTCACGACGTCCGGCGCGATCCTGCGGCGGATCCGCTCGGGGGTGATGTCGTTCGGCGCGTCGAGGCCCGCCGCGCCCGAGAGCTCGAGCAGCGCCTTGACCGTCTCCTCCTGGAAGCGGCCCGCGCGCACGCCCTTGTCCGTCGGGTCGAGCCCGCGGTTCCGCAGCGGCTCCATCGTCGCGACGCCCGCGGGGCAGTGGTTCGTGTGGCAGACCTGCGCCTGGATGCAGCCGATCGAGATCATGAACGAGCGCGCGGCGTTGCAGAAGTCGGCGCCGAGCGCGAGGCACCGGAGCAGATCCATCCCGTTCACGACCTTGCCGGACGCGGCGATCCGAACGCGGTCGGCGAGCCCGGCGCCGGTGAGCGCGTTGCGCACGAAGACGAGTCCCTCCTCCAGCGGTGAGCCCATGTTGTCGCCGAACTCAGGGGGGGCGGCGCCGGTTCCGCCCTCGCCGCCGTCGACCGTGACGAAGTCGGGGCCCGAGCCGGTCTCGACCATCGCCTTGACGATCGCCATGAACTCGTGGGGGAGGCCGACGCAGAGCTTGATGCCGACGGGCTTGCCGCCCGAGAGCTCGCGCAGTCGATCGACCCACGCGACGAGCTCGCGCGGGGTCGAGAACGCTGTGTGGGCGGGGGGAGAGAGGCACGGCTGGCCGACCTCGACGCCGCGCGCCTCGGCGATCTCGGGCGTGACCTTGTGCCCGGGCAGGATCCCGCCGTGCCCCGGCTTCGCGCCCTGGCTCAGCTTCACCTCGATCATCTTCACTGCGTCGTGGCGCGCGCGCTCTTCGAAGCGATCCGCGTCGAAGGTCCCGTCGTCCGCGCGGCAGCCGAAGTAGCCGGTGCCGATCTGCCACACGAGGTCGGCGCCGGTCTCCAGGTGGTAGCGGCTGACGCCGCCCTCGCCCGTGCTCTGCGCGAAGCCGCTCAGCTTCGCGCCGCGGCCGAGCGCGCGCACCGCGCTCGGGCCGAGGCTGCCGAAGCTCATCGCCGAGACGTTCAGGAGGCTGACGTCGTACGGCTTGGAGCACTTCGGCCCGCCGACGCGAACGCGAGGCGCGGTCTTCGGCGCGTGCTTCGCGGCGATCGAGTGCTCGACCCACTCGTAGCCGACCTCGCGCACGTCGAGCTCGGAGCCGAACGGGTCGTAGTCGGGGGCGCCCTTCGCGCGCTGGTAGATCATCGCGCGCTGCTCGAAGTTGAAGGGGCGACCGTCGAGCTCACCCTCGATGAAGTACTGGCGGATCTCCGGCCGGACCGACTCGAAGATGTAGCGCATGTGCCCGATCACCGGGTAGTTCGCCTGGATCGCGTGACGCGTCTGCAGCACGTCGCGGAGGCCGAGCAGCGCGAGGGCAGCGGCGACCGCGAACAGGATCCACAGCGGCGCGCCCCCGAAGCGCAGGGCGAGCACGAGGCTCGCGAGCGCGAGGACGATCGTCCCGGCCCAGGTCGTGTAGCGAAGCAGGTGCATACCAGGGACTGTAGCGCGTCCCCGTCGGGCCTAGACTCCGAGCGGATGAAGCCTCTCCTCGCTCTGACCGCCGGCGACCCGGCGGGGATCGGTCCCGAGATCGTGCCCGGGGCGCTCGCCGAAGTTCGCGGCGAGGCGCGCGTCCTCGTCCTGGGACACGGTCGAACGCGGCCCGATGACGTCCCGCTCGTGGCGGGCGTCGAGTCCCTCGGCGACCGCGACGTGGGCTGGATCGACACGGGCGGTCCCGAGACGTGGCGCCTCGGTGAGGTCCAGGCGAGCTGCGGTGACGCCGCGCTTGCCGCGCTGCGCGCAGGTCACGACCTCGCGATGCGCGGCGCGATCGACGCGCTCGTCACGGGGCCCGTGAACAAGGCGGCGCTACACGCGGCCGGTGCGAAGGTCGAAGGACAGACCGAGCTGTTGAGCCAGTGGGCCGAGGCCGATCGCACCGAGATGATGGGCTTCGCCGGCGACCTGCGCGTCATGCTCGCGACGCGGCACCTGCCGCTGCGCGACGCGCTCGCCCGCATCACGACCGAGCGCGTGCTCGATCGACTCGTCCTG
>JBCCSK010000488.1:0-3644 GCA_039200205.1 Planctomycetota bacterium | reverse complement strand
GGGAAGCTGGTAGATCCCGATGTTCGCCGCAGGCCGGCCGTCGAGGTTGGAACCGATCGTGTAGTTCTGCGCGCCGAGCTCGACGCGTGCGATGTCACGAACCCTCAGGAGTCGACCGTCGTCTCCGGTGCGCACGACGAGCTCGCCGAACTCCTCGACGGTCTGGAGGCGCCCCTTGGTGCTGACCGACAGCTCGAACGGCGTGCCTGCGGGCGCCGGATCCTCACCGACCTTGCCCGCCGCAACCTGGACGTTCTGCTCGCGAATGGCGTTGACGACGTCACCCGGGACGAGGTCGCGCGCCTCGAGCTTCGCCGGATCGAGCCAGAGCCGCATCGCGTACTCGGCGGCGCCGAAGACCGTCGCATCGCCGACGCCGTCGATCCGCTTGATCTCGTCCCGCAGGCGCAGCGTCGCGAAGTTGCTCAGATAGACGTCGTCGAAGGTCCCGCCCGGCGAGAAGACCGAGACCATCTGCGCGAAGTCCGGCATCTTCTTGTTCGTCTTGACGCCGAGCCGACGAACGTCCTCCGGAAGCCGAGGCTCCGCAGCGGCGACGCGGTTCTGAACCTGGACCGAGGCGATGTCGAGGTCCGTCCCGGGCGCGAAGGTGATCGTGAGCGCGTAGCTCCCGTCCCCCGCCGAGACGCTCGACATGTAGAGCATCCCCTCGACGCCGTTGACCTCCTGCTCGATCGGCGCCGCGACCGTGTCCGCAACGACGGTCGCGTCCGCGCCGGGGTAGTTCGCGTTCACCGCGATCGACGGCGGCGCGAGGTCGGGGTATTGGGCGATCGGCAGCGCGACGAGCGCCGCGAGCCCCATCGTGACGATGACGATGGAGACGACCGCGGCGAAGATCGGCCGCTGGATGAAGAACCGGGAGAGCATCGGTGGCCTCGCTCAGCCGTCGGAGCGCGATTCGGTCCGCGGGGACACCTGGCTGCCGGGTCGCGCGGACAGCTGACCGGCGACGACGACACGATCCCCGGGCGCGATGCCCTTGCGAATGACGATCCCGCCTTCGACGCGCGCGCCGAGTTCGATCTCCCGGCGCTCGACGATGTCACCGTCGCCGACGACGAATGCGTAGGTGCCCGCCTGGTCGCGCCCGACGGCGACCTCGGGGATGACGATCGCGTCCTCCTTCGTCTCCTGCGGGACGCGAACGCGAACGAAGATCCCGGAGGGCAGGTTCTGGTCCGCGTTGTCGAAGACCGCGCGGAGGCGGATCGTCCCCGTCTCGATGTCGACCTCGGGATCGACGTAGTCGATCCGACCGACGAACGGGAACCCCTCGTCGACCTCGCGCGCGAGCTCGACCGGGGGCAGTCCGGCCCCCGGCTCGTCCGGCTTGGCCCTGTCCTCGACCACGTATTGGAGGACGACCGCGTCGGGCACGGTGAACCAGGCCCGGATCTTCGAGTCGTCGACGATCTGCGTCAGGGCCTGGCTCCCGAGTGCGCCGACCAGGCTGCCGACGAAGTAGTCGCTCTTCTTCGCACGGCCCGAGATCGGCGCCGAGATCTCGGTGTAGGACAGGTCCAGCTCGCGGATCGCGAGGTTCTTCTCCGCCACCTCGACGTTCTGGACCGCTACGTTGTGCTGTGCGCGAGCCTCCAGGGCCTGGAGCTCGGAGACGGCCTCCTTCTTGAAGGCCGACTCCATGCGCGTCGCGGTGACGTCGGCGAGCTCCGCCGTCGCTTCGGCGCTGGCGACCTCGGCGGCGGCTGCGTCGCGCGCGGCCTGGAAAGGACGCGGATCGATCCGGAACATGATGGCTCCCTTCTCGACCGGCAAACCCTCCTCGTGAGCGATCTCCAAGAGCACCCCCTCGACGCGTGCGCGCACGTCGACCGTCTCGAACGGCTCCGTGCGACCGCTGGCCGCGACGTAGAGAGTCACGTCGCGGATCTCGGGCTCTGCGACGACGACGGGGGGCGGCGGGGGCGTTTGGAGCTCGGGCTCCTCGGCGCAGCTGGCGAGCGCGGCGAGGAGCGCGAAGACAGGAGAGATTGCAGCGCGCATGGGGCGGAGAGAGTATCCGGAATCCCGCCTCGGACGCGCGTGAGATGCCGGTGGCTCCTTCTCGCCCTCGCGTTCGCGGCGTGTGCGGCCCCTGACTTCGACGTCCCGCGCGAGCCCAGCTACGCGCTCGACCCTGGGCCCGACACGCGGGCGAAGAGGGACGTCGACACCTGGCTGGCCCGGAACCCGGGGCCATCCGGGTTCTATCCGCTCGTCGAAGGGACCGACTCGCTCGGCGCGCGCTTGCGGATGATGGAGGCGGCGGAGCGAACGATCGACGCCCAGTACTTCCTGATGAAGAGCGACTCGGCGGGCTTCGTGTTCGCCGCCGCGCTCCTCGCCGCGGCCGACCGGGGGGTCCGGGTCCGGCTGCTCCTCGACGACATCTTCACGACCATCCGCGACGAGGAGATCGCGTTCATCGACGCACACCCCAACGTCGAGCTCAGGCTGTACAACCCGATCTCGCGCAATGGCATTGGCGCGTTCAACTTCCTGGGTGACTTCAAGCGTGCGAATCGCCGCATGCACAACAAGTCGTTCATCGTCGACAACCAGGTTGCGATCGTCGGCGGTCGGAACATTGCCGACGAGTACTTCGACCTGCGCGCGGAGGGCGAGTTCCTGGACCTCGACGTCCTCGCGGTCGGCCCGATCGTGGCGGAGGTCTCGACGGAGTTCGACTCGTACTGGAACCACGAGCGCTCGCTTCCCGCGTCGGCGGTGGTGCGCGAGTACACCGAGTCCGAGCTGGAGAGGCTCCGCGACCGGATGAATGGGACGTTCCTCGACGAGGCCGAGACGATCTATCGCGATGCGATCGACTCGAACCTGATGGGACGCTTCGTTCGCGGGGAAGAGGACCTCCTCTCGGCCGACGCGAGGCTCCTGACCGACGGCCCGGACAAGCTCGTGCGAGACCGCTCACCGGACGAGCAGGCGCTCGTCCGCGAGCTCGCCGAGGCCTGCAACGAGGCGCGGTCCGAGATCATCGCGTTGACGCCTTACTTCGTTCCCCTGGACGAGGGCGTCGCGTTCTGGAAGCGACAGGTCGACCGCGGAGTCCGCGTCGTCGTGATCACCAACTCGCTCGCGTCGAACAACCACACGGCCGTGCAGTCGGCCTACTCGGGCTACCGCAAGGATCTCCTGCGGGCCGGTGTCGAACTGTACGAAGCGCGCGCCGGCGCCCTCGCTTCGTCCGATCACCCGGGCTCGCTCACGCTCCACACGAAGGCGATGGTCCTGGACCGCGAGCGCGTCTTCATCGGCTCGCTCAACCTCGACCCGCGGTCGATCGAGATCAACTCTGAGATGGGACTGCTGATCGACTCGCCCGAGCTGGGATCGGGTCTGGTCGAGGCCCTCTTCTCCGGGCTCGACACATGGACGTACCGCGTCGAGCTGAACGAGCGCGGCAGCGTCGAGTGGAACGCCAACATCGACGGTGAGGCCTTCGTGACGACGACGGAGCCGGACACGAGCTGGTGCAAACGCTGCATCGCCTGGTTCCTGAAGATCGTCCCCGACCGCCAGCTCTGATCGGGCGCGGGGCGAGCGACCTGAACCCGCTGGCTTCGACCGTACGGGGCCGGGGGCGAGCGACCTGAACCCGG
>JBCCSK010000487.1:0-3648 GCA_039200205.1 Planctomycetota bacterium | reverse complement strand
GCCTTCCGTATCTTCGATCCCTTCTACACCACCCGGAACGACGGGCTCGGGCTCGGGCTGACCATCAGTCGCTCGATCATCGAGTCGCACGCCGGCAGGCTGCGCCTGGTCCAGCCCACCGACGACGCCGACCGGGGGTCCTGTTTTCGCTTCACCCTTCCCCTGCGAGCTGCTCCAATCGAGCCATGAACGCGCAGCCGACCGTATTCATCGTCGACGACGACCCCGCGATGCGGGACTCGCTCGGCTTCCTCATCGGCTCCGTCGGACGACGCGTCGAGACGTACGCCTCCGCCGAGGACTTCCTGCAGGCGTACGACAACGAGCGCCCCGGGTGCGTCGTTCTCGACGTGCGCATGCCCGGCCTGTCCGGCCTGGAGCTGATGGAGCGCCTCAAGGAGGACCGATTCGCGCCCCCCGTCGTGCTCGTCACGGGCCACGGGGACATCCCGATGGCCGTGCGCGCTCTCAAGGCGGGCGCGTTCGACTTCATCGAGAAGCCGTTCAGCGACCAGGTGCTGCTGGAGCGGATCCAGCAGGCGCTCCAGCAGGACTCCGTCGAGCGCGCGAGCGAACGCGACCGCGCCGACATCGAGCGCCGCGCCGCGCGCCTGACCGCTCGCGAGACCCAGGTGTTCGAGCTCGTCGTCGCCGGCAAGCCGAACAAGGTCGTCGCGTCGGACCTCGGGCTCAGCCAGAAGACCGTCGAGGTCCACCGCGCGCACGTGATGGAGAAGATGCGCGCCGAGAGCTTCGCCGATCTCGTGAAGATGGCGGTCGTCCTGGAGGTCACCGGGCCGCCGCGCTCGATCGAGTGAGCGTGACCCGCCCACCGGGCGCGGACGCATCGACGCCTTGAAGCTGCGCATCCTCGGGAGCGGGAGCCGCGGGAACGCCGCGCTCCTGTGGGCGGGTGAGACACTCGTGCTGATCGACGCTGGACTGCCGGTGCGGACGCTGTCCGAGCGCCTGCTCGGCTCGCGGATCGGCCACCGCGCGATCGACCACGTGCTGGTCAGCCACGGGCACCTCGACCACGCGCGGACCGCGGGGATCATCGCCAAGCGCCACGGCGCCGTACTGCACTGCGCGGCGAAGATCCAGGAGCACCGCTCCGTCGCGCGCGCGCCCGACAAGCGCGACCTGCGCATCGGCGTGGAGACGACGCTGGAGGCGAAGCACGGCGGCGCGGGCCCGCGCGTCGCGACCGTGCGCGTCCCCCACGACTGCGACCCGACCGTGGCGTTCCGGATCGAGCACGAGGGCCGCGTGCTCTCGTTCCTGACGGACATGGGCGAGCCGCGGGAGGACGTCGCGTCGGCGCTCATGGGCGCGCACGTGCTCGTGATCGAGTCGAACCACGACGTCGAGATGCTGCGCTCCGGCGCCTACCCCGCGCCGCTGAAGGACCGCGTCGCCGGCGCCGGCGGGCACCTGTCGAACGATCAGATGGCGATCATGCTGACGCGGCTGGCGGCGCCCGAGCTGCACACGGTCGTGCTCGCCCACCTGTCCGAGAAGAACAACCGCCCCGACCTCGCCGAGGGCGCCGCGCGCGACGCGCTGGAGCGCCTCGGACGGCCCGACGTACGGGTCCTCCTCGCGACCCAGGACACCCCGCTCGACGTCCTCGACGTCTGACTTCGACGCAGCCATGTCGATCCCCGACTTCGCGAGCCCAGACTTCGCAAACTCCGACCGCGCCGACGCGGTGCTGGAGCAGATGGCCCGCCACCGCTCCGTCCGCGACTTCGCCCCCGACCCGCTCGACGACGCCACGATCGAGCGCGCGGTCGCCGCCGCCCAGTGCGCGGCGACGTCGAGCTGGATCCAGGCCTACCACCTGCTCCAGGTCACGGACGCGGACGAGCGTGCGCGGCTCGCCGAGCTCACCGGCGGCCAGCGCCAGGTTGCCGAGGCCGGCGCGTTCTTCGTCGTGGCGGGCGACACGCGCAGGCACCGGCTGATCGCGGCGCGCGAGGGCAAGCCGTACGTCCAGTCGCTGGAGGTGTTCCTGCTGGCGGCGATCGACGCGAGCCTGTTCGCGCAGAACCTGACGCTCGCCTTCGAGTCGCTGGGCAAGGGCGTGTGCTACATCGGCGGGCTGCGCAACGACCTGCCCAGCGTCGACGCGCTGCTGGAGATCCCCGAAGGCGTGTACCCGCTCTTCGGCCTGTGCGTCGGCACGCCGAAGAGCGACCCGGGCACGCGCCCGCGCTTCGCGCCGAACGCGGTGTGGAGCAAGGGCCGCTATCCGAGCGACGACGAGGTCCTGCACTCGATCGAGGACCACGACGGCGACGCGTCGGAGTACTACGCGCGCCGGGGCGCGGCAGGCCGCAACTGGTCCGGTGGCACGTGGCGCAAGTTCGCCCGACCGATGCGCGTGGGCCTGCGCGGGTACTACGAAGGCAAGGACGCGAGCTTCGAGTAGCTCACGCCAACGCCCTCGGGGCGGGCACGTACGCCCCGGGGATGACCCAGGAGCCGTCGGTCGCCGGGCTGGAGAGGAGCGTCCGCATTAGCGTGCTCGCCCTTTCGCTCAGCGCGCTGTCGGCGCTCGCTGTGATCGGTGGACCCGATCCACCGGCTCCAGCCGCTGAGCACGACACTCCCGAAGAGACACCACTGCTCGCCGGGACGCGAGAGGACCTACCGACGCTCGGCCGCTACATCTTCGTCCGCAGGGGAGAGACGACGCTCGATCCCGCCCTGCTCTTCCTCCATGACCTGGAGGGGCATCATGATCTGCCGAGCGGACTCGCGGTCTACGCCGATGGATCCGTCGTCGACTGGGATCGCGAGGAGGACACGTGGGTCCTGCACGGGCGCATCCGTGGCTTCGACTGGATTCGGTTCTCCTGGCAGGTCGCGATCCTCGACGGACGCTTCCGGATCGCACGATCGAGCCCATCCAAGAACGCCGTGGCACCGCTCGTCCTATCGACGTCCTTCGGTCGGTACTTCGTGTTCCACTTCCTCTGGCGCGATGGCGATGGACTGCGGTGCGTCGCCTGGCCGGGCGAGGCGACGCCGGTGATCGAATCCGAGGACGACCGCCGATCGATGGTCCGGGTCATCGACTGGAGCCTCGAGTCGATTCGAAGGTTCGCTCGGCCCTGAGGCCGTCCGCTCGCCCAGATCAAGGGCCGCTACCCGGGCGACGATAAGGTCCTGCGGTCGATCGGTGCACACCGCGTCGGGACGCAGAGCGACCGCTACGCCCCTGGTGGTAGCGATGGAGCGCCTCGGCTCCGCAACACGGGCATACGCCGCCGACGCGGTGGCCACCGAGAACCGCGAAGAGTGCATTCCACGCGGCCCCGTGCTCGTCGGGGACATCCGTCCACGCGCACGAGACATCGCTCATGCCGGAATCGTGTGTCCGAGACGGGCTGGTCGCCGAGGACCCCCGACTCAGTCTGCCTTCGCCGCGTCGAGCGCCTGCGCACTCGCTGTGGACGCGCCGGCCGCGCCGTCGGGCGACGCAGGCGGCATCAGCGGCTCGACCTTCGCGAAGCTCCACCGGAAGATCGCCCACATCGCGATGAAGGCGTCCTTGAGGCCGATCTTCTTGCCCTCGTGGTAGTTCCGGCCGTGGTAGCTGATCGGGACCTCGTAGATCCGCACGTTCATCTTCGCGACCTT
>JBCCSK010000486.1:0-3671 GCA_039200205.1 Planctomycetota bacterium | reverse complement strand
GTCATCGAGGTTCCGAGGTGGCCCCAGCTCGAAGTGCGAACGATCGATGCTCGGACCGGAGCACCCGTCGACGCCGTGGTGCGCGCAGCTGCGGGGCCCATTCACACCGGCAGCGACGGCGTCGCGCTCGTCGACGTCGAGTCGGACGGTCGGCTCAAAGTCCTGGCCATGGGCTACCGGTACGAGAGCGTCGAGCTCACGGCCGCCCACGTCGCCCAGAGGCTCCCCGTCCGCGTCGAGCTGAAGCGGGCGCCCACGCTGGTCGTTCGACGTTCCCCCGACTCGTCGTCCTCGGAACGCACCGAGGTCGAGCTTCGCCTCGAGTTCGATCACACGCCCTTCGCTACGGCGCAGCTCGACGACGAGCTCTGTGGGGTGCCCTACGACAGATCGCTCCATTCAGCTCTCCAGGGTCCATGGCTCGGGAGCGCGGGCTGGAGTCACGCCAAGCCCGGTGCACCCGGTTACACCGAGTTCACGGTCCCGCCGAACGACGTCCTGCGGATTGGCGGACTCGTCGAGGGTGGGAAGTTGCGCGTCGTGCTCGTCGACGCGTCGGGCGAGGCGAAGGACACGCTCGACGTCGAGCTCGGCTCTGGTGAAACGGAGCTGCTCGTCGACGGGACCGGTTCGCGCCTCGAACGACTCTGACGTTCGGCTCGGTGTAACCTCGGGCCCTCGGAGGTAGGCAAGTGGCGCAGCGATGTCGCGGAATCGTGACGAGGCGAGGGATCGCGTTGGTGGTGATGCTCGCGCTCTTGGCGGCGGTCCTCGTGCGGACTGGCGTTCTCGATGCCAGGCCCGCGGGGAACGACCAGGTCGAGCGCGAGCCAGCCGTCGAGTGGAATCGAGACGGAGCGGAGCTCGAGGACGTCGAGTTGAGCCGCTCTACAGCGCGCGGTTCGCGCGTCGTTCAAGTCGTCTCCCCACCGGCCCCCTCACCGGAGAGCGGCGTCCGTCTCGTCCGATTGGCAGAGGGACTCCCGATCGTTGCGCTCCAGGGAAAGGGCTCTTCCGGCGAATGGCGCGGCCTCCAGGGACTGAGGGCCCCGGGACACGTCACGTACGTCGGGGCGAACGGACATCTCGAGACGGAGGTCGAACCCGAGAGCTGCGAGACGGTCCATCGGGTCAGGGCTCTCCTGCGGCTCCAGGCCGGACGAGCTGCGCTGCGAGCTCGGCTGGTACGCTTTGCCCGCCGCGACCCGCGCGGAGGCCGATGATCGCGAGCGGTTCGAGCGCCTCGTGGCCCTGGTCCCCCACCCGCGCGAGCACCAGTGGACGTACTTGGGCGTGTTGGCACCGGCGTCGCCCCTGCCTGATGCAGTCGTGCCGCGCTCGCCCATGCCGCGCCAACCGGCTGACGACAGCGATCCCTGCGCTCGGGCCAAGCGCCGCTGCGGGGCCGAACTCTTGGAGCGGACCTTCGTGGTCGACGAGCTTCGCCCGATCGTCGCGCGGAAGATCCTCCAGCATCTCGGCCTGCGCGCCGAGCCTCCAGAGCTCGCGCCCGCGCGCCCCGAGCCGCAGATGCGGTTCGCCTGATCTCGAGACCGCCCGCGGCCCGGGCCGAAGCCGACGTCCCCTGAGCGGGCGCCGGCTCCCGTTCGTGCTGCGGCGGAGCGCCGGCGGTCGGCCTGACCCTCCGGCGGCCCATTCCAACCGGCTCGCGCGCCCCTGCGGCCGTCTGAGCGGCCCCTTCTGGGTGCCGCGCACGCCCGTGACACCGATCCACGCTCGTCCGATCAGGTCCCTGCTCCAACAACTGGCAGCTTGGACTTCCTACTCCCCGAGCGGGGCCCGGGATTGACGACGGCCGATCGGAGAGAATCCGCCGGCGGGGATTCTGCTGCTCGCGTGTCACTTCTCTGGGGCCCGCAGCACTCCCCCATGGAGACCGATGAGAACCGCGCCGTCACGCACCGACGACCTCGACGCCCTCCTCGCGGAGGCGGAGTGGCTCGCGCGACTCGCGCGCTCGCTCGTCCGCGACGAGCACGCGGCGGGCGACCTGTCCCAGGACGTGATGTCGGCTGCGCTCCGCGCGCGTCCTGCGCTCCGAGGCGCCAGTCTCCGTGCGTGGCTGTCGACGGTCGCGCGACGGAGCGCGAGCCGCCGGACGCGACGCGAGCGCGAGCGGAAGCTCGTCGAGGCGCGGGCGGCCTCCCCGGAAGCGGTCTCCGGTGACGCGACGAGCGAGCGCATTCAGCTCCACGTCGACCTCGCGCGTGAAGTACAGGCGCTCCCGAAGGTGGACCGGCGCGTCCTCGTGGGCTTCTTCCTCGAGGGGCGGAGTCAGCGCGAGCTCGCGGCGGAGGAGGGCGTGCCCGTGCCCACGCTTCGCAAGCGCGTCGCGCGCGCGAAGGACCGGCTGCGCGCGCGGCTCGCGGCGTCACCTCGCGGTTCGGAGGGCTGGAGCCTGGGGCTCGCCGTTCTCGTGCGAGAGGGCGGCGGCGCTTCGATCTCGACGATTGCCCTTCGTTCCCTCGCCGTTCCCGCGCTGACCATGAAGCTCACGTCGATTCTCTTGTTGATCGCCGCCGTGGCGATCGGGGCGATCTGGACCCTGACGCGCGGAGAGGGCGCGTCAACGTCGGACGGGGCCTCACTCGCCCTTCCAGAGCGCGATCGACCTGTCGCGGAAGACTCGACCGCCGGCGCCAATCTGACGACAGTGGCCGTGCTGATCGACCGCCGCGTCGCCACGCCCTCGAAGGCCGAAGAGTCGGATCACCCAGCCTCGGACGACGGCGCTCGAAGCGTCCGCATTGTCGAAAACAGCGGTCAGGGTCTCGGCTCGGCGCGCGCTGCGTGGATCGAGCCAACCGGCGATCTCGTCGAGCTCGAAGTCGATGACGGCGGCCTCATCGAGCTTCCGGACCGTGGGAGCGGGCGGCTCTTCGCTGCGGCGCCCCGCTTTCTCGCGCAGGCGTTTCCGATCGCGGATGACGAGGCGACGGAGAGTCTGGCACTCGAACGAACGCAAGCGCTCGAGGGGCGGATCACGGTCGACGGCGTCACACCCGGCGAGCCCCTCCCCCTGCGCGAATACATTCTCCCACGGGAGATCGGCCTCGGCGACAGAGAGTCCGATCTCGAGCCACGGCTCCGCCGGATCCTGGGCCTCTCCGACGAGCGGCTCATCGAGACGGACCCCACTGGGAGTTTTCGGATCGAGCCGCAGTGGATGCTGACTGCGTATGAACTCCGCGCGCCGGAGTCGTTCCTCGTGGGCTCGGTGGACGGCGTCCACAGCACGCGGCCGACGTCTTCGTTCAAGCTCTCGCTCGACGGGACCGCACACACGGTCGAGCTCGTGGCACTCCCCGCCATCACGGGGCGGCTCGTCTGGATCGACGATCGGTCGCCCGTCAAGGGATACGCCCACTTCTACCTCGTCGAGGCGAACGGCGATTCGAGCCTCGCGGACGACTTCCTTTCGGACGACGGTGGGTTTTCGTTCTCACCTGTCATGGATCGCTACAAGATCGACCCTCGAAGCCTCGAAACCAGCGACTGGACGACGAGCGGGGAGCCGATCGAGTTTGCGACGAGGGTGCGGATCGTTCTGCTCGACGCGGGCATCGACCTCGGATTTGTCTGGAGCGCCGAGTCGGAGGAACTTCCGGTCGACCTCGGTGTCATCGAGGTTCCGAGGTGGCCCCAGCTCG
>JBCCSK010000485.1:0-3681 GCA_039200205.1 Planctomycetota bacterium | reverse complement strand
CTTCGATGGGCGATGAAGCGGAGGGCGAGACCTTCACCGTGCACGGGCCGCTCTTCGCTCCGCGCGAGCCCATTCACTGCGAAGCCGACGCGAGCAGCGCCGCGGTCGCTCTGGCGGCCGGCGTGCTCTCGGGCGGCGACGAGGTCGTCGTCGAGGGCGTCGGTCTCGGCTCGCGTCAGCCGGACGTGGCGATCGTCTCCGCGCTCCAGGCGTTCGGCTGCGACGGGAGCGCCTCGAGCGACGACCGGCTCAGCGTCCGCGGTGTTCCGACGCGCGGCGCGACGATCGACTGCTCCGGCACGCCGGACCTCGCGCCGGTCCTCGCCGCGGTCGGTGCGTACGTCGCGCGGAAGGGACTCGGACAGACCGAGCTGGTGGGCCTCGAGACGCTCCCGGGCAAGGAGAGCTCGCGCATCGACGTTCTTCGCCAGGGACTCTCCGCGCTCGGGCTGGAGGTCGACGCGGACGAGCGCTCGCTCCGCATCGCGCCGGGCCGTCCGCGCGAGGAGGCGAACCTCGTGCTCGACCCGATGGGCGACCACCGGATGGCGTTCGCGTTCGCGCTGCTCTCTCTGTTCGAGGACGACGTGCGCACCGCCGAACCCGGGTGCGTCGCCAAGTCCTGGCCGTCGTTCTGGCGCGATCTCGAGTCGGCGGGCGCAGCGATCCCATCACGATGAGCGACGCGAACGAAGAGGCGACGCCGCGCGGACCCGTTCTGGTCTGCGGCGGCGCGGGGTACATCGGAAGCCACTGCGTGGCGCTGCTCCAGCGCAGGGGCGTCGAGGTGGTCGTCCTCGACAACCTCTCGACCGGCCATCGGGCAGCCGTCGACGCGCCGCTCGTCGTCGCGGACCTCGGCGACCGTGCCGCGATCGCAGCCGCCCTCGCCGAGCATCGGCCGGTGGCAGTGATCCACTTCGCGGCGAAGTGCTACGTCGGCGAATCCGTCACCGAGCCCGCGACCTACTACCGCGAGAACGTCCACTACACGTGGAACCTCCTCGAGGAGATGAGGGCGGCGAACGTGCGCGACATCGTCTTCTCGTCGACGTGCGCGACGTACGGTGAGCCGCGCGAGGTGCCGATCCCCGACGACCACCCGCAGGATCCGATCAACCCCTACGGCCGCACGAAGCTCCACATGGAGCACATGATGCGGGACTACGCGCGGGCCTACGACATGCGCTACGCCGCGCTGCGCTACTTCAACGCGGCCGGCGCGTCGGCCTCGGGCGAGATCGGCGAGGACCACGACCCGGAGACGCACCTGATCCCGCTCGTGCTCCAGGTCGCGCTCGGGCAGCGCGAGAAGATCCGGATCTTCGGCGAGGACTACGACACGCGAGACGGCACCTGCATCCGCGACTACATCCACGTCGACGACCTCGCCGACGCGCACCTGCGGGCCCTCGTCCACCTCCAGGAGGGCCGCGGCAACCTCGAGTGCCATCTCGGCACGGGCAACGGATTCACGGTCAAGGAGATCGTCGAGGCGGCCCGCGAGATCACCGGTCACCCGATCCCCGCGGAGGTCGTCGGAGCACGCGAGGGGGACCCGGCGATGCTCGTCGCGGGCGGTTCACGGGCACGAGACGTGCTGGGCTGGGTCCCGAGCCGGAGCGAGGTGCGCGACGTCCTGCGCGATGCGTGGGCCTTTCACTCGCGGCACCCGAAGGGCTACGAGTGACCGTGGGTCGTCCGGGGCTCGACCAATTCGCGGTCGGTGCTAAGTTGTCGCTCGTGGAATCGCTGCCGTCGAACCCGCGTCTGCGCCGAGTCCTCGCCGGGCTGGCGAGCGTCGCAGCGCTCCTCGCGCTCGGCTGCCGGTCGTTCGACCCCGACGTCTTCGACGAACGGCTTCGGGCCGCGACGGTCGACGCGTACGTCGACGCCATCGAGACGCAGTTCGGCGGACTCGAGGCGGCTGGTCTGGAGAGCGGCGATCTGCGCGAGCGGTACCGCGAGGAGGCGATCGCGGCCGAGACGCCCGCGGTGTTCTACGCCGTGCTGCGCGCGATGCTCGCCGACCTCGACGATCCGCACGCGACCCTACGCGTCTCGTCACGCTTCTGGGCCGGACCGGTCGCCGAGCCCGAGGGCGTCCGCTTCGTCCGGTCCCGCGACGCGATCTGGATCGGGGCGCCCGGACCATCGCTTCGGACAGACGACGAACTGGACGACGCCATGTCTCGCTGGCTCTCCAGCCTCGGCGCCTCGTCCCTGGCGGAGCTCGACCAGCGCGAGACCGCGACGCTGCTGAGGCTCAGCTCGGCCTACGGCGCCGACGATCGCGCGTGGCTGCTCGCCGCGCCGCTCGTCTGGCTGCGCGTGCACTCGATCGACGGCGTCGCGATCGAGACGCCGCACGACGCCGAGCTGATGGCGCGCGGCGACCTCGGAACGCGCGCCCGCGTCGTGGTGGAGGGGCGCGCCGGCCCGACTCGCCTCGCTCTCCTGCGGAACGCGGGCGTCTTCGAGGACGGGCCCGACGGCGGCGTTCGGCGTCGTCTCGGTCCGCTGGAGCTCGCGGCGCTCCTCGATCCCGGCGAGGGGCGCGGCGGCACGACGGCACGTCCACCGCTCCGGCTGCGCTTTCGCGATCCGCACCGTCGCCCGTTCCGGCGCGGCGACCGCATCGATCTGCCCGAGGCGGCGTCGCGCGCGTTCGGAGCCGAGGCGTGGATCCTGCGGACGCCGCGCGGCCGACGCGTGGGGTACCTGCGCATCGGGAGCTTCCGTCCGCGCGACGCGCAGGGGAAGACGATCGAGTCGTCCGAGGAGGGCTCGGAGCGGCCGTCGCTGCGCCACGTCCTGCGCCGCACGTTCGCGGCCCTCGCTCCGTGCGAGGACCTGATCGTCGACCTGACCGGGAACCCCGGTGGCTCGTGGCAGGAGGCCGGGCTGTTCATCAGCTACTTCCAGAGCCCCGAGGACGAGGTCGTTCCTCACGAGGTCGCGTCCGTCGCAGTCACGGGAAACGCGCTCTTCCGGATTCGCACGCGCGAGGTCCAGCGGCTGGAGCGCGCGGACGTTCCCTGCGTGCTGCCCCGCCGAGTGCACGTCCTCGTCGACCAGGACACCGCGAGCGCGGGCGAGATCGCGGCTTCGGCGATGCGCGGCCTCGCGGGAGCGACGGTCGTGGGCGAACGCACGGCCGGTGCTGAGTTCTCGACCGCGGAGTTCGAGGGCCCCGACGGATCGGTCCTGACGATCGGGCTCGGGGGCGGCATGGTCGCGCCCCTCGAGCGCTTCCAGGGGCGCGGGCTCCGACCCGACATCGCGATCGAGGCTCCCGCCGAGGCGGAGGAGTCGGTCGATCTCGAGGAGTGGCGCGCCTCGTACCGCTACCGGGCGCTCGCCGCCGCGCTGCAGGCGATCGACGAGGCCGCGCTCCGCGACGTCCCGTGATCCAGCGCGTCGCGGACCCGATCCCCGCGGCGTGGCCTTCGGCGCCGCAGCGGCGACCGAGCCGACGAGCGAGAGTCGCCTGGGCGGCCCTCGTTCTCTGCGGCGCGATCATCGGCGGCCTCACGCTCGAGCGCATCGTGACCGGCGCGGCGGAGGGCGGCTTCGGCGAGCGGCCTCGCCCGATCGTGGTGCAGCAGAATGCACTGCTGCGCGGCTCGCACGCGTTCGCCTCGCTGGCGGTCGGGGGCGGCTCCGTTCCGCTCGTCGCGG
>JBCCSK010000484.1:0-3682 GCA_039200205.1 Planctomycetota bacterium | reverse complement strand
GCTTGAGGCGCCAGAGCAGCAGCAGCGCCGGATCGGGCTTCATCGGCGCGAGCTTCAATCGGCGCCGGGCGCCTCGTCCTCTTCGCCCGTTCCGGTCGCGGCGAAGAAGATGGCCTCCAGCGACTCGTGCTCATCGAGCGAGACGGCGGCGCGCGCATCGGCCAGCGTCCCCTCGAAGACCTTGTCGCCGGCGTCGAGGATCAGGATTCGATCGGCGAGCGCCTGGATGAGCTCGAAGAGGTGGGACGACAGCACGACCGCCGCGCCGCGGTCGCGGAGCTCCGCGATCGCCGACCGGGCCGAGCGGATCCCGCGCGGATCGAGTCCCGAGAGCGGCTCGTCCAGCAGGACGACCGCGGGCTCGGAGAGCCACGCGCAGCAGAACGCGAGCTTCTGGCGCATCCCGCGGGACAGCTCGGCGCCGAGCGCGTCGGCTCGGTCGGCGAGCTCGAAACGGGTGAGGAGCTCACGCGCGCGGTCCTCCCAGTTCGCCCCGTCCACCCCGTAGAGCCGCGCGGTGAACTCCAGGTGCTCGAAGACCGTCAGGACCTCGAACGGAGCGGGATCATCGGGAACGTAGGCGAGGCGACGCTTCGCCTGGAGCGCCTCGGCCTCCAGGTCGTGCCCCCCGACGACCACGCGGCCGGACTGGATCGGGAGCACGCCCGCGATCGAACGCAGGGTGGTCGTCTTGCCGGCGCCGTTGGGACCGACGAGGCCGAGGATCTCTCCCGCCGCGACGGAGAACGAGAGATCGTCGACCGCCGTGCGGTCCTCGTAGCGACGCGTGAGGTCCTGGACGACGAGCGGAGGGAGGGTCACGGCCGCGCAGAATAGCGGGCTTTCGAGCGAGCGCGGCGTCGGGGCGCGCTCGAGTCGCTCAATCGTCGGCGCCGGAGTACGCCTTCACCAGGTCGGCGAAGGCCTGCACGCGCCGCGTCATCTCGACGAAGTCGAGCTCGTAGGGGTTGTCGTACTCCGTGCGGAGGGAGGGGGTGCGCTCCGTGCCCGAGTCGGAGATCAGCACCGCGGGAATCCCCGCCTTCTGGAACGGCACCTGGTCCTCTCCGGCGATGCCGGGGAACCAGCTGGGTGCGGCGAATCCCCGCGCCGGGAGATCGGTGACCAGCGCCCAGGTGTTCAGCACGTCGACGACGACTCCGCGGCCCGAGAGGCCGCCGTAGACACCTGCCCAATCGGCCGTCTTCGGGACCGAGTACTTCCAGGGGAATGACGCGGCGTGCGAGCCCTCCGCGTCGTTCCACATACCGAAGCTGCCGACGATCAGCGCCATGTCGAGCTTGCCACCCTCCTCGAGGTACTTGTTCACCCAGACGTGCGCGCCGGCCGTATCGCTCCCGCGGTGAGGCCGCTCACCGGTCCCGAAGAGCGCGAAGATGATCGTCTTCTCGGTCCCGACCGTTTGCAGGAGGTGCGCCGTCTCGATGACGGTCGCGACGCCGGTGGCCACGGCGTTCGCACACGGGCTCTTGCCGTACGAGTCGTAGTGCGTGCCGACGAGGATCACGCCCTCGCCCCGCCCGTGCTTGACGCCGATGAAGTTCTTGCCGCGCGAGTTGTTGGCGGCGTAGGGCTCCACGGTGACCTTCAGCCCCTGCGCGGCGAGCGAGAATTCGAGCCACTCGTCGAAGCGGCGCTGCTGGGCGGAGAAGCGGGACGAGCGACGCCCGATCTCCTCGCACTGGAACGTGACGAGCTCCTTGACACGCCGCGTCTGCCGCTCGAGCAGGTAGGCCATGTCCTCGTCGGCGTTCTTCGCCCCGAGCGGATTCGCCGGCGTCATGCCGACCGTGTAGACGACGCCGGTCGCGCTGAGGATCACGAACGTGACCAGCGCGATCAGCGGCTTGTAGTTCTTCCTTTTCTTCATGAGGCCGCGGGGCGCCGACGTGAGGTGGCTGCGCCACTCCCTCGTCGTCACCCCGCGGCTTCGCGCCTTGACGGCTTCCGTCCCTGGCTCGCAATCGTCCCGAACTGAGGCACTGCGAGGAAGTGGAATCGGCGTCAGGCGGGCGGCACCAGTCCGATCGGGCGGACCTCCTGGGGCACCTGCGACTCGACGCTCTGGAAGAACTCGTCGTAGAAGCTGCTGGGCACCGAGCCGAAGCTGGCCTCGATCGCGCCCTCGCTGCTGCCCTGGATGTTCTCCACGTCGAGCTCGACGAGGGTGCGCGGGGCGCGGCGGTGGCGATCGATGAAGCGAATCTCGACGCCGGCCCGGGTCCAGGTCCGCATCTCGCCGGGGATCGTCGGGTCCTTCGCGGCCATCCCGCGGTTCGCGGTGATGTAGGACGTGTCCAACGAGTCCACGTGGACGTCGAACCCCATGTTGCGCAGCGTCGCCAGGACGGCGGGTCGAACCTCTTCCGGAGTTCCCGCGAAGGTGCGCGCCTTGACGCCCCGATAGGCCTCTTGCGAGGGACTGAACGGCGGCGGCGCGCTCGCGCAGGAAACGATGAACGGAGCGGAGAGGAAGGCCGTGAGGGTGAGAGTCGAGAGTCGGATCATGTGCGGTGCCTCCGCTCGGCATCCTTGCGATCCGAAGGTCCGAATGGAAGCGTGGCCCCGATGAACGATCCGGATCCTTCGATCGTCGAACGCCATCCAGGAACCGACCCGGGGCATCCGGCCCCTCGCACGCCGGAGAGCGCCGAGCGCGTGGACGGGCACGACGTCGACGTGCTGGTCATCGGCGGGGGCATCCAGGGCGTGGGCGTGCTCCAGGCCGCGGCCGCGGACGGGCGGAGCGCGGCGCTGCTCGAGCGCCGCGAGGCGGCGATCGGGACGTCGAGCCGCTCCAGCAAGCTCATCCACGGCGGGTTGCGCTACCTCGAGAGCTACCAGTTCCAGCTCGTCCGCGAGTCCCTCGCCGAGCGCAAGATCCTCCTCCAGATCGCGCCGCACCTCGTCCGGCTGGTGCCGTTCCACATCCCGGTCTACCGCTCGACGAGCCGTGGCCCGTGGACGATCCGGGCCGGTCTCTCCCTCTACGCCACGCTCGGCGGGCTGCGCCGGACCGCGCGATTCGAGTCCCTCCCCCGGTCGAGCTGGGGCACGCTCGACGGGCTCGAGCTGGACGGCCTGAAGGCGGTCTACCGCTACCGCGACGGCCAGACGGACGACGCCGCCCTCTGCCGCGCCGTTCTGGCCTCGGCGATCGAGCTCGGAGCGCTCGCGGACGGCGGTGCCGAGGTCGTTCGCGTCGAGCGGGACGGGGACCGCTGGCGCGTGCACCATCGAAGGGACGGCGGCGAGCGTTCGGTCCGCGCGAAGACCGTCGTGAACGCGACGGGACCGTGGGTGAATCGCGTCAATGCGCTCGCACAGCCGGCGCCGCCGATCCGAGAGATCGACCTCGTCGGCGGAACGCACATCGAGATCGCGGGGCATCTCGAGCGCGGCATCTACTACGTCGAGGCCCCCACCGACCGCCGCGCCGTGTTCTCGATCCCATGGAAGGGGCGGATCATGGTCGGGACGACCGAGCGCACCTACGACGGCGACCCCGCGCGAATCGCCGCGACGGACGAAGAGACGAGCTACCTGCTCGACGTGCACCGGCGCTACTTCCCGAAGGCGGACGGCGAACATTGTTAAGCCCCGACCAATTCAGACCAGCCCCACCACCTACGGACTGGACAGAAGATATGGAAGAACTACG
>JBCCSK010000483.1:0-3714 GCA_039200205.1 Planctomycetota bacterium | reverse complement strand
CCGACGACCACATCAAGCCCGACACGTCGATCGAGGCCCTCGGCAAGCTCCGGGCGGCGTTCGGCAAGGAGGGCACGGTGACCGCGGGCAACGCCAGCGGGATCGTCGACGGCGCCGCGATGCTCGTCTGCATGACGGACGAGCGCGCGAAGGCCGACGGTCGCGACGTGATGGGCATCGTCCGCGGGCACGCCTACGTCGGCGTCGACCCCAAGGAGATGGGCATCGGCCCGGTGCCGGCGATCCAGAAGCTCCTCGGTGAGGCCGGGATGTCGACCGACGACGTCGACTACTACGAGATCAACGAGGCGTTCAGCGCCCAGTACCTCGGCTGCGAGAAGGAGCTCGGCCTCGACCGGGACAAGTGCAACGTCAACGGCGGCGCGATCAGCCTCGGGCACCCGCTCGGAGCGACCGGAACGCGACTCGTGCTGACGCTCCTCTACCAGCTCCGCCGCGCCGGGAAGAAGTACGGCGTCGCCTCCGCGTGCATCGGCGGCGGGCAGGGCATCGCGATGCTGATCGAGAACCCGGCGGCCTGATCGATGCTCGGCGAGCCGACGCTGTCGGCCCGCTGACTCGCTTCCCCTGTTTGGCCCGCGTTCCGCAGGGACGCCGGCCAGGAAGGTCCCACCATGAACGAACTGATCCACGAGCTTCCCTCGGGGGAACGCGTCGTTCGCCTCACCGAGGGTCGGCGCATCCTGTTCCTGACGAAGGACCTGGAGCTGATCAAGAGACAGCTGCGCGGCGAGCTCGACCTCCGCATGGAGGACGTCGACCCCGCCGACCTGCTCGACGACATCAACACCGACACGATGACGCCCGCGTGGGTGTGCTTCCGGCACAAGCCGGAGGACATCGCGCTGGACGCGTACGCCGGGCTCCTCGACGAGAACGGGGAGCGCGTCTTTGGCACGCGGGACCTCATGGACGGCGGCTTCGAGGTGATCGTCAGCGGCAAGCGCAAGGGCACCGGCTCGTCGCGCGAGACGGCGCCGCAGTGCGAGAAGTGGTCCGGCATCCGGCTCGTGATCGCGCACTCGTTCGCGCCGATCCACGAGCGGAATAACCTGAACCTCGGCCAGCTGATGGGCGGCTACGACGTCCTGGAGCGCCTGCAGCGCGGCGAGGACGTGCCGCTCGACGAGCTGACGAAGGACTACGACCCGATCACGCGCGTGATGCTGGAGTCGGGCGGCCTGTTCCCGTTCGCGAAGCTCTACCGCGAGGGCGTCGTGACCGTGCCTGCGCCCGAGAACGCCGCGCGTCCGATGACGATGGGCGAGAAGATCCTCGCGTCGAAGGTCGTCGGTGCGGACGGAGACGTACACCTGAAGCCCGGCGACGTCTGCCTCGTGAACGTCGACGGCGGCTACAGCCACGAGTTCACGACCGCGCAGGTACACCACTTCCTCGAGCAGGAGTACGGCGAGGACTACGGGATCCCCGATCCGTCGCAGTTCGCGATCTTCGAGGACCACCTCCTGTACGCCACCGGCGTCGAGCGGATGAAGCCGTTCGCGGACCAGATCCAGCTGCTCCGCGACCTCCAGAACGAGTTCCAGTCGCACACGAGCGTGCGCGACTACTCGGCGACGGACGGTGTGTCCCCGGGGATCTGCCACCAGGTCGCCCGCGAGGAGTTCGTGAACCCCGGCGACTTCATCCAGGCCACCGACAGCCACACGTGCATGGGCGGCGGCAACAACGCCCTGACCTACGGCGTCGGCGCGACCGAGTACGCCGGACTGATCTCCGCCGGCTTCACGTTCGTCAAGGTGCCGGAGTCGATCCGCTTCGAGCTCGTCGGTGAGCTCGATCCGGGGTGCACCGCCAAGGACGTGATGCTCCACATCCTCGACACGTACGCCAAGCGCGAGGACACGCTCGACCGGGTCATGGAGTTCGGCGGGCCAGGGCTCGCCTCGCTCTCGCCGGACGAGCGCGCGACGCTCTGCAACATGGCGACCGAGTGCTCGGCGAAGTCGGGCGTCTGCGAGGGCGATCGAACGCTGGCCGAGTGGCTCGCCACGCGCCGCGACGACCTGGCGGCGGACGAGCTCGAAGCGTCGTTCGTCGCGCCGGACGCGGGCGCCCACTACGACGGCGGCGTCCACACGATCGACCTCTCGGCGATCCATCCGATGGTCGCCGAACCCGGCGACCCGACGTACGGCAAGGCCGTCTCCGACCTTGGCGACGTCGCGATCGACATTGCGTACGCCGGCTCGTGCACGGCGGGCAAGGCCGACGACTTCGAGTTCTACGTACGCGTGCTGAGGGACGCCGTCGACTCGGGTCGCCGCGTGGCTGACGGCGTGCGCATGGTCGTCCAGTACGGCTCGAAGCACGTGCGCGACTACGCCCGTGCGCGCGGGTACGACCAGGTCTTCCGCGACGCCGGCGTCGAGGTCATCGAACCCGGCTGCGGCGCGTGCATCGGCTGCGGTCCCGGCGTGTCCGAGACCAAGGACGAGGTCACGGTCAGCGCGATCAACCGCAACTTCCGCGGCCGCAGCGGTCCCGGACAGCTCTACCTGGCCTCGCCGCTGACGGTCGCCGCGAGCGCGATCGAAGGCCGCATCGTCGCGTACACCCCCGGGATGTTCCGCCAGCCGGTTCCCTCCGCCTGAGCCTTCCTCCTTCCCTGCCCCTCTCTTTCGACATGGCTCAGTACGACATCACGATCATCGGCGGTGACGGGATCGGTCCCGAGGTCACCCGCGAGGCGTTCAAGGTCGCCGACACCGCGGCCGACGTCTTCGGCTTCACGCTGAAGAAGAACGAGCTGCCGATCGGCAGCCAGTACTTCCTCGACCACGGCGAGGCCTTCCCGAGCGCGATGTTCGAAGAGGCCAGGCAATCCAACGCGATCTACCTCGGCGCGATCGGCGACCCGCGCTGCGAGCCGGGCGCCGTCGAGTACGGGATCATCGCGAAGTGCCGCTTCGACCTCGACCTCTTCGTCAACCTGCGTCCGGTCAAGCTGCTCCAGGAGAGCCTCTGCCCGCTCAAGGACAAGACGCCCGCGGACATCGACATGCTGATCGTCCGCGAGAACACCGAGGGCGCGTACACCGGCATGCACGGCTTCGCCCACAAGGGCCAGCCGCTGGAGGTCGCGACGCAGACGATGGTCTACACCCGCGAAGGCGTCGAGCGCGCGATCCGCTACGCGTTCCACCTCGCGGAGACGCGAGAGCGGCAGCCCGGGAAGAAGGCCCAGGTCACGCTCATCGACAAGGCGAACGCCGTGCGCGCCCACGACCTGTGGCAGCGCGTGTTCGCTGAAGTGGCGAAGGAGCATCCGGACATCGCGACCGACCACGCGTACATCGATGCGGCATGCATGTGGATGGTGAAGAACCCCGAGTGGTTCGACGTTGCCGTGACGCCGAACCTCTTCGGCGACATCATCACGGACCTCGGGGCGATGATCCAAGGCGGCATGGGCATGGCGGCCAGCGGGAACATCCACCCCGGGCGCGTCAGCCTGTTCGAGCCGATCCACGGGTCGGCGCCCAAGCACGCGGGCAAGAACGTGGCGAGCCCCATCGCGGCGATCATGGCCGCGGGGATGATGCTCGACTACGTCGGCGAGAAGACGGCGTCGGGCGCGATCGACCGCGCGATCGCGCAGCTCTTCAAGGACGGCCGCCTCGTGGCTGCAACGACGGGCGCGCATCCGACGAACGAGGTCGGCGATCTGGT
>JBCCSK010000482.1:0-3739 GCA_039200205.1 Planctomycetota bacterium | reverse complement strand
CGGGGCCGTCGAGGCCTTCGCGCGCTGGTCCGGCGGGGAGGCGGGGCCGCGCGGGGCTCGCGCCGACGCCGAGGTCCTTCTCTGGAGGGCGCGGGAGCTGCGAGCGGCGGGCGATCGGGCGGCGTGCCGCGAAGCGCTGGAGGAGGTCCTCGGTCGTCTCGCGCGCGCCTCGGACCGACCCGACCGGGAGACGCGCGAGGAGGCGCTCGCGGACGTTCTCGCTCTCCAGCTCGACGCGGGCGAGCTCGCGGCCAGCGCCGAGACGTGTGCGCGCGTCGGGCCGCTGCCAAAGGACGCGGCCAGCTGTGGGACGCCTCTGCACGTGCTCGCTCTCGTCGCGCGGTGGCTTCGCGGCGAAGGGGCGTTTCCCGCGCTCCATCGCGCGTTCGAGAGGACGAGCGCGGTCGTTCCTTCCGCCTGGGCGGAGCTCGAAGGGCTGGTTCGCGGGCACGACGAGCGGCCCGAGATCGAGCGCGTGCACCCCCGCGCGGCGCCCGCGCTGAACCGACGTGCGGTGGGCGCCCAGGCCGTGGTCGCACTCGCGCTCGACCCCGCGCCGGGGGCGCGGGTGCGCCTCGTCGCGTCCGATGTCGCGCCGGCGCTCGAAGACTCGGTCGAGCGATGGGCTCGTGCGCGGCGCGACGGCGTCAGGCAGCGCGACTCGATCGAGAACGAGGCGGTGCGGACCGGTCGCGCCGCGATTCGGATTCGGTGTGACGAGCGCGCGGCCGACGGCGCTGCGATCGATCGCGCGTGCATCGACGGCGAGCGGGGCCGACCGCTCTCGGTCGCGGTCGTTCCCGTCCTGGAGGGCGACGACGTCATCGGCCTCGTCTGGGTCGAGTGCGCGCACCGCTCGGTTCCGCTCGCGCTGCAGCGCGCCGAGCTGGCGCGCGCAGCCGCCGAGATCGTGGCGCCAAACCGCGGTGACGCGGTGCCCGTTCGGTTTGGCGAGGCACTTCTTGGCGAACGCGATTCGACGTCGGGCGCGGCGCTCGAAGAGCTCGAGGCCGTCTGGGCGGAGGCGGTCGCAGAGCTCTCCATCAAGACCGCCGAGCGTCGCTGGGTCGCCTTCCAGCGCGTTCATCCTGCGCAGGGTCTCACGCCTGTCGCCGCCGGAGGAGACGGCGCCGAGCGCGTCGGTCCGCTCACCCCCGATGGTGCGTGGGCCGTGCGCCGCGTCCTTCGGACCGGGGGCTTCGTTCGCTACGAGACCGACCCGACGAACGAGCGTGCACACCGGACTCTCCACGGCGACGCGGCCTCCGGGGCCGCCGTCGCCGTGCAGAGCGGTGCGGAGGTCGCGGCTGTTCTCGTCGTCGAGTCCGCGCGACGGGGAGACTCGCGCGAGCGCGACGTCGTGCGCTGGACCGAGCGTCTCGATGCGCAGGCGACGCGCATCGCGTGCGCCGGACTGCACGCGCGCGATCGCCTCGCCTTCGACGGCGGCTGCGTCCTCGCCTCGGAGGCACCCGACGAGGCGGCTCGCATCGAGCGAATGCGCGCGGTGGCGCGCCTTCGAAGCGACGCGCTCGTGATCGGCGAGCCCGGGAGCGGGCGGAGGACGACGGCGCGCTGGATCGGCCACGCGGTCGACGGCGTCGCGGAGTCGCACGAGGTCCTGTGTCTGTCGTGCTTCGGGCTCGACGCGGACGAGCTGCGGAACGCGCTCGAAGGGGCGGGACGCATCGTGGTGCTGTCCGAGCTCGAGTGGCTCGCACCGCCGGCGCAGGCGGAGCTTCTGCGACGCCTCGCGGGTCCTCGCGACTCGCGCGCGCGCGTCCTCGCGACGCGTTCGGTCGCGGGCTTGCGCCGGGTCGCCGCCGCGGAAGCGACCGCTCGTCCGTCGTGGTCGTTGCACCCCGAGCTTCCGCGACGCCTCGAGCGGGTCGCGCTCCGCGTTCCGCCGCTCCGCGATCGACGCCACGCCATCCCGTCGCTCGCGCGCTTCCTCGCGCAGCGGATCGCCGACGATGCCGACGCCGAGGCCGCCGACGTCGCGTGGGATCTCCAGGACGAGGCCGCGGCGCTCCTCTGGCGACACGATTGGCCGGGCAACTGCGCCGACCTGGAGGCGGTGCTGCACGCGGCGATCCTGGTCGCCGGCGGAGGACCGATCGAGCTGGAGCACCTGGAGCGCGCCTTCGAGGAGGTCGGTCTCGAGCCGGTCGGCCGCCTTCCCTCGCGCGAACCGCGTCCTCGGGACGTCGCGGCGGCGGCCTGGGTCACGCGGACCGCGACCCAGCGCCTCAACAAGACCCGGGCGGCGCTGTACGCGGGCTGGGATCCGAACACCTACGCGGCCCGCCTTCGCGACCTCGGCATCGCCAGCCTGGACGACGCCGCCGCGCTGCTCGCGACTTGACGAAGGAAAGGACGCACCCGCCCCGAGGCCCCCCCGGGCACGGAAGCGGGTGCGCTGAGCGCTTGGCTCGCCGGTTATAACGGCGCTCGGACCGAGGTTCTCGACCGCGAACACGGGCTGATTCGGGCTCGGAAGGGCTTTCGTACCGGATCTGGGACGGTCGGGGCCGGGTTCCGGCGCGGTCGACCTCCAATGGGCAACGCGACACCGTGCGCACGGACGACTTCGACTTCGACCTCCCCCCCGACCGGATCGCCCAGCAGCCGGTGACGCCGCGGGACGCCGCGCGGCTCCTCGTGAGGAGGGCCTCGGACGAGGGAGCGCTGGTCCACGGACACGTCCGCGACCTCCCGGACCTCCTCCGGGAAGGCGACCTGCTCGTCGTCAACGACACGCGCGTCCTCGCCGCCCGCGTGCTCGCGCGTCGGACCACCCGCGGCCGCGTCGAGCTGCTCCTGCTCGAGCCGGACGGGCAGCGCCCGGGGAGCGGCGCCTGGCGAGCGATGGTCCGGCCCGCGAAGAAGCTCGCTCCCGGCGAGGTGCTCGTCTGCGCCGAGGGGATCGTCGCTCGGATGATCGAGCGCGACCCCCGCGACGGGCTGTGGTCGGTCGAACTCAGCGCGGGCAGCGCGCGTGCCGATCTCCGCGGAGCGAGCGTCGAAGAGCTCCTGCAGGTCGCGGGAGCCGTCCCCCTCCCGCCCTACATCGAACGCGCGCCGTCCGAGGTCGACGAGGAGCGCTATCAGACGGTCTACGCGCGCGTCCCCGGTGCGGTGGCGGCGCCGACCGCGGGGCTGCACTTCACCGAGACGCTGTTCGCGACACTCGAGGAGCGCGGTGTCGCCGTCGCGAGCGTGACGCTCCACGTGGGGCCAGGCACGTTCGCGCCGGTCACGGCGGAGTCGATCGAGGACCATGCAATGCACAGCGAGCGATTCGAGCTCGGGCGGGCCGCCGTCGATGCCGTGCGGCGCTGTCGGACGAGCGGCGGCCGCGTCGTCGCGGTGGGGACGACGAGCGCGCGGGTCTTGGAGTCGTGCGCCGTGGACGAGCCGGGCTTCGATCGAGCGCTGGTGGATGAGCGATCGGGATCGACGGACATCTTTCTGCACCCGGGTCGACCGCCGCGCGTGTGCGACGGGATCCTGACCAACTTCCACCTGCCGCGGAGCACGCTGGTCATGCTCGTCGCCGCCTTCATCGGCCGGGAGGAGACGCTCGCGATGTACCGCGCGGCGATCGAGGAGGGGTACCGCTTCTACAGCTACGGGGACGCGACGCTGTTGCTTCCGTGAGAGTCGGGAGAGCGTCCGCGTCCGGCCCTAACCCACTCGCTTGGCGCGTCCGCGTCCGGCCCTAACCCGGTTTGGCGCG
>JBCCSK010000481.1:0-3741 GCA_039200205.1 Planctomycetota bacterium | reverse complement strand
CGCGGACGCTCCAAACCGGGTTCAGGCCGCTCGCCCCCGCGCGGATGCTCGAAGCCAGCGGAAGCGGGTCGCTCGCCCTCGCACCGATTTCACGACGCTCGTACGGGGGATTCGCGGCCGCCTGTCGTTTCTCGTACAGACTGAGGCCCCATTCCGCACTGCTGTTCCTATGCGCTGCCTCCCGCTCGTCATCGCACTCGCTCTCGCCCTCGTCCCCGCTCCGGCCGTCGCCTCACCGCTCGCCCAGCGCAAGGTCCTCGAGCTGGCGGAGACGCTGGAATCCGGCAGTCTCCCGGAGCGCATCGCGAGCGCGCAGAACCTCGCCGAGCTCGGTCGGCGAGCCGCCAAGGCCACGCCCGCGCTCGTGCGGACGCTCGCGGCCGAGGAGCCGGAGCTCGTCGGCGCGAGCGTCGACGCGCTCGTCGCCATCGGAGCGAAGGCGCGCGAGCCGCTCCTCGCCGCTCTCGCCGAGGGGTCGTTCGAGGGAGAGCCCGTTCCGCCCGCCCCCGTCGCCCGGGCGCTCCTCGGGATGGGGAAGAAGGGGGAAGAGGCGGTCGACGCGTTCGTCGCGGGCGCCGAGCCCGGGCCCGAGCTGTTCGCGATGTTCGAGGGCTTCGGCGATCGCGGCGCGGGCTACCTCGTGGCCGCGGCGGGCGCGAGCGATGAGCACGCGCTCGAGGCGCTCCGCTCGCTGCGCCGACTCGCGGCGCAGGAGGTCCGGACAGCGGAGGGGATCGAGCCCGCGCTCGAGGGCGTCGAGGACGAGGATCTCGCGATCGCAGCGCGCCTCGCCTGGACCCAGACGCCGAAGTCGAGCCACGTCGAACCGTTCCAGCGCTGGCTGGCGGGCGATCGACTCGCCCTCGCGGACACCGCGCTCTGGGGCTCCGGCGTGCTCGGAAAGGACGCGAGCAAGGCGGGCGCGGAGATCGCGAGCCACCTCGACGCCGAGGAAGCCACGATGCGCACCACGGCGCTCTGGGCGCTCGGCAGTCTCTCCAGCGAGGGACCGGCTCTCCCGACCCCGTCCGTCCCCGCGAGCTTCCCCGGCGGATCGAAGAGCGCCCGGGCCGCGGTCGAGCAGGCGATCGACGATCAGATCCTCACCGTGTGGCGCGACGCGGCGAAGCCGCTCGGCTACAGCGGCCGGATCGGCGCCGCGGCGCGCAAGCTGTGGGCGATCGCTCCGACGTGGACCGCGCGAGTCGAGCCCGTTCCGCCCCTCCCGGACGCGAGTGCGGCTCCGGCCGCGTTCGCTGCGGCCGAGCTGCGCCTCGTCGAGATGGCCACCGAGGCGGCGAACGATCCGGAGCGCAGCGAGGACGCGGTCCTCGCCTCCCGCGCACTCTCGGCGAACGGCGCGCGCTCGGACTCGGTCAAGCGGATGTGGCTCGGCTGGCTCTCGCACGACTCCAAGGATCGACGGCGCGAAGCGCTGGTCGGACTGCGGGCCTTCGGCCGCGACATCATCGACCAGGAGTCGCTCGTCGCGAAGCAGCTCGGCGACGCCGAGACCCGGATCGCCGCGGCGCAGGTCCTGACCCTGATCGCGACGCCGACGTCGTGGGGTGCCGTCGTCGAGAGCATCGCGAACGACCCGGGCAAGCCGCCGCTGCCGCTCCTGGTTGCGATCAGTCGCTACGACGCCTCGGCCCTGCGCCCCGGGCTGGATCGGTTCCGCGAGCTGTACGGCGAGGGCCACTACATCATGTCCGCGTTCCTGCTCCGCTTCGGCGAGGAGACCGTCGACGATTTCGTCGGTCAGCTCGGCCAGGGCCTGGTCGATCGGCGGATGGTCGCCGCGGAGTCTCTCGGTCACCTCGGCAAGGCTGCGAGTCCCGCGGTGCCGAAGCTCGAGAAGCTCAACGAGCGCCACCCGATCGCGAAGCAGCTCGTCCTGGACGCGATCGGAAGGATCAAGGCTGGCGGCTGATCCGCGTCGGTCGCGCGGACACGAGTTCCGCGACCTCCTCGAGGTCCGCGAAGACCGCGTCGACCGCGCGAACGGTCGCCTCGTCGGGCGCCGCTGCCGCGCCGTGGAGGACGAGCCCCGCACGGATACCGGCCCTGCGCCCCGAGCGGCAGTCGTCGATGTGGTCGCCGACGAAGATCACCTCCTCGTGAACGGGCCGATCGTGCTCGTGACGAACGGTCGGCTCGTAGCGATTTGCGAGGCCCCAGTCGCGGATGATCTCGTGCACGGGCTCGTGGGACGGCTTCTCCAGGATCGACCGCCCAAGGAACCGTGAGCGGTGGCCGCGCGCGAGCTGAACGTGGAACAGCGTTCGGCTCGGGGGAAACCCGCGCGAGCGCAGGAGCGCGTCGAACGCGACCAGCGCATTCACGTTGTTGCGCGTGCAGATCGCCGTGCGGAGCGTCGGTCCGCGCCGCTCGATCGCCTCGGCCAGCAGCTCGAAGCCGTCCCCGAGGGCCATCCGCTCCAGCGCCCGATCCTCCTCCTCCTCGACGATCTCGAACATCCGCGCGCGCTCCTCCGGTGAGGCTGCGTTCCGCTCGATCCACTCCACGATCGAGTCTTCGTCCGGCATGCCGAGGCGCTCGTGAATGCGATCGAAGTCGATGGCGCCCGGCGCGGTGAGCGTGCCGTCGAGGTCGAAGACGATGCCGTGGAGGAGGTCGGGCACGGTGAGAGTTCTTGGTTTGGTCGGGGCGCGGACCGCGAGCGCGGCTCCCGCGACGGCCGTGCTACGCTCTTCGACCGAGCATCGATCCGAGATCCCGGTTCGAATCCAATCCATGACAATCTCATCGCCGGCCACGACGGACGCCCCCCAGCCGAAGTTCCGCAAGGACTACCGCCCGCCGGCCTACCGGATCGACCGCGTCGAGCTCGACTTCGACGTCGAGGAGAGCGCGACGACGGTCAGGGCGAAGCTCGCCGTGGTCCGCTGCGGGGATGTCGCGGAACCGGGGGCGCCGCTCGTTCTTGCCGGCGACGAGCTGGAGACGGTGTCCGTCGCGCTCGACGGCGAGCCGCTGGCGAGCGGCCGGTGGTCGGCGACCGCCGACGAGCTCACGGTCACGGATCTCCCGGAGTCCTTCACGCTCGAGACCGTCGTGCGGATCCACCCGGACACGAACACGGCGCTCATGGGGCTCTACGAGTCGAGCGGGAACCTGTGCACCCAGTGCGAGGCCGAGGGCTTCCGGCGCATCACCTGGTTCCTCGATCGGCCGGACGTGATGGCGACGTACCGCGTCACGATCACCGCGCAGCGCGATCGCTACCCGGTTCTCCTGTCGAACGGCAACCGGCTGTCGGAGGACGACCTCGGCGACGGCCGACACCGGGTCGTCTGGGAGGACCCCTTCCGGAAGCCGAGCTACCTCTTTGCCCTCGTCGCCGGCGACCTCCACCGCCACAGCGGGACGTTCGAGACGATGAGCGGTCGCAAGGTCGACCTCGAGATCTACGTCGAGCACCGCGACGCGGACAAGTGCGACCACGCGCTCGCGTCTCTCATCCGCTCGATGAAGTGGGACGAGGAGACGTTCGGGCTCGAGTACGACCTGGACCTCTACATGATCGTCGCGGTGAGCGACTTCAACATGGGGGCGATGGAGAACAAGGGGCTCAACGTCTTCAACTCGAAGTACGTGCTCGCCCGCACCGACCCGGCGACCGACGCCGACTCCGAGTCGGTCGAGGCGGTGATCGCCCACGAGTACTTCCACACCTGGACGGGCAACCGCGTCACCTGCCGCGACTGGTTCCAGCTG
>JBCCSK010000480.1:0-3747 GCA_039200205.1 Planctomycetota bacterium | reverse complement strand
CGCGTGAAAAATCGCTGTCGCCGTGAAAGATCGGCACCCCCGCTCCGACTACCTGGGTAGTAACCTCCAACGACCGGGGTAGTCCGCCGTAGGGGCGGTCTGACTCCACCCCCTCTCCACCATGTCCAAGGAACACAGCCTCGGCGACCTGCAGCACGCGATCATGCGCGTGCTCTGGGATCGCGGCGAAGCTCCGGTCGCGGAAGTCCACCAGGCGCTCCTCCCCGAGCGCGGCCTCGCCCTCACCACCATCGCGACGATGCTCGCGAAGATGGAGAAGAAGGGCGTCGTGTCGCGCCAGCTGGAGGGCCGCGTCCTCGTCTACCGCCCGGCCGTCACCGAGACCGCCGTCCACCGCTCGATGGTCTCGGAGCTGACCGACCAGCTCTTCGACGGCGATGCCGTCGCGCTGGTCAACCACCTCCTGACCGAGCAGCAGATCGAGCGGACCGAGCTCGACGAGATCCGGCGGCTCATCGAGGCGCACGAGACGCGCCGCCGGAAGCGCGGCGCGCGAGGGGGGCAGTCGTGATTCCCCTCCTCGATCCGAACGCCGCGGGCCACGTCGGCGCCTGGCTGGCGACGTACCTGGTCCACGGGACGGTGCTCTTCGTCGTCGCCTGGATGGGCGCGTTCTTCGTGAAGAGCGCGCGCATTCGCGAGCAGCTCTGGCGCGCCGCCCTCTTCGGCCCGCTCCTCACCGCGAGCTTCCAGCTCGGTGCGGGCGTGTCGCCGCTCGGCGGTCGCTTCGACATCGCGCTGGCCAACGCGCCGCGCGTCGAGGCACCTGCGCCGATGCCCACCCTGACGCCGAACCAGGCGCTGGCGCTCGCACGCGAGCTGGAGAGCCGCGGCAACGTCGCGCTCGGCGTTCCCCTCCGTGCCGACGCCGAGCCCGCCGCGACGGTCGTCCCGCGGGACCGCTGGACGATCGTCGCCGCGCTGCTCGTCGCCCTCGGCATCGCCGCGCTGATGGTGCGCGCGCTGCTCGAGACGCTCCGCGTGCAGCGCCTCGGTCGGGGCGTCGTCCTCACCCGCGGGCCGATCCACGACGCGACGAAGGCGTTCGCGCGCCGCGCCGGCATCCTGCGGCCGGTCCGCATCGAGGTGACCGAGCGCGGTCACTCGCCCTACGCGACGGGCGTCCTCCGCCCGCGCATCGTGGTCCCCGAGCGCGCGATGGCCGAGCTCGACGACGCGGCGATCCGCGCGATGATCGCCCACGAGCTCGGGCACATCGCTCGCTTCGATCCGCTGTGGGCCGCGGCGATCCGCTCGGTCACCGCGCTGTTCTTCTTCCAGCCGCTCAACTGGATCGTCGCGCGCAGGCTCGACGAGTGCTCCGAGTTCTGCTGCGACGAGTTCGCGGTCACCGCCACGGGCGACGAGGTCGCGCTCGCGCGCTGCCTCACGTCCGTCGCGGACTGGATCGTCGGACCGCAGGGTCCGCGGCCCGCGTGCGCGATGGCGCACGGACGCTCGCCCCTCGGCCAGCGCGTCGAGCGCATCCTCGCCACGAACGGCGTCGCGGCCCGTCGCCACGTCGGCGCGCGGGCGCTCGGCGCCATGGCTCTCGGCGCCACCGCGTTCGCGGCTCCCGGCTTCGCGACGATCCAGCAGGCGGGTGCGGCACCGCCGACGCCGCCTCTGCCGGCAGCGCTCGAGGTCGTCGCCGCGCACTCGATGGCGTCGCCCCTCAGCGCGATTGCCGCCGACCTCGAGATCTCGCTCGCGGAACTCGACGCCGAGATCGCGGAGCTGATCGCACTCGGCGCGCGTCGCGAGCTCGAGCCGACGACGGCCCTGCGCCTCAACTCCCTCCTGTCGCGCGCCGCGCGCCTGCGCGCGGCCGTCTCCCGCTTCACCGAACTCGCAGAGGCCCCGACCGGGCGCTGAGCGAACCGACTCCAATCCCATTTCCCGCCACTCGGCACCACCGATGAAGTTCATCCTCTCCTCCCTCGCGCTCGGCGCTGCGGCGACCGCCGCCCCGTCTGCGTTCGACTGGAACAACGACCTGCCGACGCCGCCGGCTCCGGCCGTCGTCCCCGACGCGCCGACCGCGCTCTCCAGTCCCGCTCCGGCGCTCTTCCCGGGCGCACCGCCCGCCCCCGCGCTTCCGCGCCTCGTGGTCCAGGACGACGAGAAGAGCCTCGAGAAGAGCGCGAAGGAGCTCGAGTCCGAGATCGCGCGACTGCGCGAGCAGCTCGCGAAGATGAAGGAGGAGCTCAACGAGTCCAGCGACGCCGAAGCGACCCTCCGGAATGCTCAAGAGCAGGCCCGCGAGGCCATGCGACTCGCGCGCAAGGACGCGGCCGAGGCGATGAAAGAGGCGCGCAAGCAAGCCGCCGACGCTCGCGAGCAGGCCGAGAAAGCGCGTAGGCTCTCCCGACTCGAGCGCCTTCGTGCAGAGGACGGTGGAGTCCGGCGCGGCCAGGGACTCTCGCGCGGTGAGGATCGGCGCCTGCGGGCCAGAGCCTTCGTCGATCGGCGCCCGGGCGTCGCGGGGGTGAAGGAGGAGGAGTCGCCCAACGGTGGGATGACGCTCCGCGGCCGCATCGCCGCTCCGCCGTCGCCCCCCACGCCGCCCGGACAGTCCGGCGGCAGCGGAGGCTCGACCTTCGAGATCCACGTCGAAGAGGGCGACGTTCACATTCACGCGAACGGTGGACAGATCTATACGTCGAAGGGCTCCGGTCGCGCTGTCCCGGGCGGAAGGACCTCGTGGTTCGGAACGGTCGCCCCGACCCCGAAGGTCGAGGGCACGGCCGTCTACGAGTGGCTGGCCTCGACCGACGACGAGGATCAACAGGTCTTCTTCAGCGGGAAGCCCGGACAGGACATGGTCTTCGAGGTCCCCGGTGGGCAGGGGACCATGCGCTTCCACGTCCACTCCGAGGACGACGATGACGGCGACGACGATGATGACGACGGCGACGAGACCAACGGCTTCGTCTTCCGCGTCGACGGCGAGTCGATCTTCGAGCTCGACGGAACCCAGGACTTCGTGGGCCTGAAGAACCTCGGTGGGATCAAGCGCCTCGACGTGCTCGACGACATCGACTTCGACTTCGAGACGATCGTCATCGACAGGTTCGAGCTCGACGACATCTCGGAGGAGGTCGAAGAGGCGCTCGAAGAAGCGTTCGAGAGCATCGAGGAGATCGAAGAGGTCGACGTCGATTCGCTCTTCGAGGCCTTCGACATCGACGTGGACATCGAGATCGAAGAAGAGGACGAGACGGAGGAGGTCGAGGAGAACAAGAAGACCAGACGCTTCATCCTCCGCGGCAACAGCGCGCCGCCCGAGAACGGCAGCACGGTGTTCTGGAGCGACCTCCTCTCGACGCCCGCTCCGGCGGTCGCGACGACCGCGCTGAACGACCCCACGGCCGCCTGGCCCGCGCCGATGGTGAGCGCGCCCGGGGACGACGAGCTCCTCGACCTCGTGCGCGAGATCCGCACCGAGCTGCAGGCCATGCGCAGCGAGGTCCGCGAGCTGCGCGACGCCGTGCTCGAGGCGCCGGTCCGCAGGACGCGCCGCGCGAGCTTCCCCGGCGGGCGCTAGGCGAGTTCGCCCGGGGATCCGTTCCCGGCGAGAGGAAAGGGGCCCGATCCGCCGCGTGCGGATCGGGCTTCGTTGCTATCACGATCGTGCTTGCCGATTCATCGCCCGCGGTCGCTCAGAGCGGGATCGGTTCCAGCACGCGGGCGGCGTGATCGTCGGGAGCGACGGCGGTCGGACTG
>JBCCSK010000479.1:0-3756 GCA_039200205.1 Planctomycetota bacterium | reverse complement strand
TCGATGCCGATCGACGACCTCTGGAAGGCCGACGGGATCTGGAACAAGAGCGTGGGGCGGGACGCCCTCCTGACGCACATCACGGTTCCGGGACAGGCGGCCGGCCACCGGGGCGCCTACGGCAAGATGCGCGACCGGGGGTCGATCGACTACCCGCTGTTCGGCTGCGCGGTCCGGCTCGACCTCGACGGCGACGTCGTCGCGGACGTGGACGTCGCGTGCGTCGCGCTCGTCGCGCGGCCGCTGCGGATCAAGAAGGTCGGCGAGGCGCTCGTCGGACAGCGCGTCGGCACGCCCGCCTTCGAGGACGCGGCGCGCGAGGTCGGCGAGCTCGCGTACAAGCAGGCGAAGCCAATGGACAACATCCCCGGCGACGCGGAGTACCGGCGCGAGATGGTGCCCCTGTACGTGCGACGGACGCTGCTCGCCGCGACGGACGGGACCGGGCCCGTCCACCACGTTTGAGGAAGGGCTTCAGGGCACGATCAGCACGGACGCGGGATCGGTCGCGTCCGTCCCGCCGATCAGCGCGCTGAACGACAGGGTCGAGCCGGCGAAGGCGGCGAGAGCTCCCGGACGGGGCTCGAAGCGGGCTTCCGCGCGGCCATCGGCGTCGAGCGTTCCGGCGCTGTCCGTGAAGGGCTCCACCGCGCCCCATCCGAGCGTGAACTCGAAGAAGCGGTCGCGGTTCAGCGGCACGAGCACACCGCCGACGGCGGTACCGGGCGCTGTGCCCGCGAACGAGCCGAGGATCCGGTAGGACTCGCCTGCGTCGGTGGCACCGCGATCGACGATCAGGGGCAGCGCGGGAGATTCGTCCGCGGAAAAGGTCGCCCGGCCGACGTGCAGCTCGGACGGCGCGACCGAGCTCACATCCAGCGGCGGGTGGAGCTGGACCGGGCGGATGCCGTCGTCGACGGTGATCGTGTAGGTCGCGTCGCCGGTCGCCTGGGTCGCAACGAGGTCGAACGTGTGCGTGCCATCGCCGTTGTCGACGGCGCTGCCGATGGTCGCGATCGCCTGACCCGCGGTGCGCACGACGCTGAGCGACTGGCCGCCCATCGCGAGCGGGTTCCCGTCGACGTCGCGCAGTCGGACGGTGACGCGGCTCGTCGTCGCCCCGTCGGCCTGGAGCAGCGGGACGCTCGGCGCGACTTCGGTGAGGACGTGATCGGCCCGACCGATCTGGCCGTTCCGCCATCCCGTGTACGCGTAGCGGAGCCACTCGATCGGCTCGACGGTGAACAGCGATCCGGCGAAGTTGAGCCGAAGGTAGTAGTCACCCGACGCGCAGCCCTGGAATGCCGGGCCGCAGCCGACGTCGCTGTCGCCGGGGCGCGCGATCGCCATGAAGACGTTGTAGGAAGCGCGAACGAACGAAGGCGGCGGCGAGCCGCAGCCGGTCGGGCTGGAGTTCGAGCACGAGCAACGGCCGTCCCCGCCGGCGTCGCGTGCCGCCTCCATGGCGGCGACCAGCTTCTGCCCGAGGTCACCGGGCTCGGCCAGGAACGCGGCCTCGCACTCGAACACGACGTTGTCCCCGGAGAGGACGTTGCCCTGGATCGCGTAGTCGTAAGGCCCGACCTGTCCGGTCACTCCCGTGGCCGCGTTGCCGTTGTTCGCGCCGGTGTGCGTCACCGGTGGTCCGGCGAAGGCGACGATCCCGAACTGCCGCTGCTCGAAGGCGGGGTCGACGCTCTCGATCAGATCGAGAAGCTGCTGCGGCGTGGCTCCGCGAACCGAGTTCTCGTAGATGCGGAGCCGGTTCTCGGCGCTCTGCAGCACGACGGACTGCGCCGCCCCGGCGGCGTAGTCGACGCGGAGGACTGGCACCGCCGACGAGATGTCGCTGCTCGGTATACAGGTCGAGGTCGCGACGGCGAGCTCACCCGTATCGCGGTTCAGGACGACGATCGACCAGGTCGCGCGAGCCGGCGCGACGAGGACGATGGCGAGAAGCGCGGCGAGAGACGCGCGAACGGCCTGGGGAGTCATCGGGTCATCGTCGCCGCGTTCGTTCGGAGTCGTCAAGGGCCGCGTCGCGCGGGGGAAGCCCGCGGACGCGCACGCGGTGCAAAGTGGTGCACGTCGCGTAGCTGGCGACGCCCAGCGGGACCGACGGTTCCACCTCGGGACGGATCGACAGCGTGCGGCCGTTCAGCGCGACGTCGACGGTCGTCTCGTCGTCGACACGCGCGACGACGCGGTCTTCGAAGACGCGGAGGATCACGGTCGTCGACTTGCCATTCGGGAAACGCATGAGACGTCGGGTCTCGTTCTCCGATGCGTCGAGACCATCGAGGCAAGAGAGCCCGGAGACGACGCCGCCCCACCCGCCGAGCACGAGCGTGAGGTGCTCGTCACGCACCGGGAACGTGATGCCGAGGAAGAAGTCGGTGCCCGATTGCTTCGTTCCGACGACCTCGAGCTCGTAGGGAGTCGAGGGCGCCTCACCCTCGTACGTGAGGCCTGCGAGCGGGACGCCGATCGGGAGGATCACGCCGTCGTCCGCGAGCTCGAAGTCGGCGGGTTCGCCGAACACTCCGGAGCGCCATCGCGAGAGGTCGCGGCCGTCGAAGAGCACGTTCCACGCCTCCTCTGCTTCGTGCGGAAGTCCTTCTTTCGCAGGCTTCAACGGCACTTCTGCAACCGATGCGTCCGCCGCTCGTCCGTCTCCTGCCGGACCGCCATCGTCCGCCGAACCACATCCGACGACGAGCGTGAGAACGAAGGAGACAGCGGCGCGCGAGCGGCGGGCGGCGGCGCGGGGCCGAGGCGCTGCCCGGACCGCGGGCGCCCTGTCTCGGAACGGGGTCGTCGCGGCCTCGGGGGGCGTCTCGCCTTGTCGCGGCTCCCCCCCTCTGAGGCCCCCTCCGGCGTCCTTTCGGGGTCCCGGCCGACCCGGTCCGAGAGAAGTGCTCCGACCGGTCTTCCAAGCCGCCGCAGCTCGGCTAGGGTCCTGGAGTCGAGTCCGCCGCCTGCCCGATTTGCAAATCCATCGCCGGCGGCCCCACGGGGCCCTTCGAAGCGGCTCGCCCCTCGCCGAGATCCACCTATGACCACCGTCGTCGTCACCAAGAAGAACGGAATCGCCTGCATCGCGGCGGACACCCTGGCCACCTACGGCGATACGCGCGAGTCGGCCGAGCTGATCGCGAACAGCGACAAGCTCGTGCGCATCGGCGACGCGTGGCTCGCCCCCACCGGCCCGGCGTCGGCGCAGCTGGTCCTGCGTCACTTCGTGGCGACCTACGAGGAGCTCCCGGTCCTCGAGGACATCGACGGCATCTTCGACTTCCTGACGCAATTCCAGCGGGCGCTTCGCGACGAGTACTTCGTGCAGGGCAAGGAGGACACGCAGGACGACTTCGAGTCGATGCGGATGGAGCTCCTCATCGCGTCGCCCGGCGGCCTCTTCGGAGCCTACCCACAGCGCTCCGTCCAGGAGTTCAACAAGTTCTACGCCTTCGGCTCGGGCGCCGAGTACGCGCTGGGCGCGATGGCCGCGGCCTTCGACAGCGCGTCGAGCGCGGAGGAGGTCGCGCGGATCGGCGTCGAGACCGCCGCGGGCTTCGACGTCAGCACGGGACTCCCACTCACCCTCCGAACGATCCCGCTGCGCGAGGCCGACGACGAGCTGCCGCTCTTCGAATCGCCCAGGGCCGTCGCCAAGGACGAGCGCAACGGCGTACACGCGGTCGAGCGCCCGCTGAACGGACACTGAGCGGCCGATACGGTGTCGCACACCAGTGCGCT
>JBCCSK010000478.1:0-3764 GCA_039200205.1 Planctomycetota bacterium | reverse complement strand
GATTCCAGGAGAGGTTCGAGACCTTCCTGACCGGCTTCGATCGCCGGAAGCCGGCGAAGTGGATCGAGAGGTACGTGACGCGCCGTCCGCGCGGCGAGGCGCGCGACTGGGTGTACGACGAGCCGACCTGGACCTGGGACTGGCGCCGCGCCGAGCCGCTGTTCGGTCAGAATCTGGCGCGTCGAGCGGGGCTCCTGCTCGCGGACCACGGCGATCCGGACGACGCGCTGCGCGCTCTCGTCTGGGCGCGGGCCGTCGACGGCTACGACCGACGGATCGCCGATGGACTCGTTCGGCTCCTGGGCACGGGCCCGTCGAAGGGACAGCCCGCGCGGCGGCAGGCCCTTTGGGCCGTGCAGCACGAGAGGCGCGGCGAGCCCTACCTCTCGACCGTCGCGGACGTATCCACCGAGAGTTCCCCGACGCGGGTGCCGGCGGTCGAGGCGCACCTGGAGTCGCTGGCTGAAGCGGCGGAGACGCTCGACGCGTCGGGCCTCGCCGAGCCCGCGATGCGCCTTCGGCTCGAGGCGGTGCGCGTGGCGGCATGGGCCGGTCTCGACGCTCCGGTCGTCGCGGGAACGGCCGAGGCCGCGCTGGCCGAGGAGCTCGAGGGCTGGCGGGACGAGGAGCTGACCGGGCTCGACGAGGATCGGCCGCCCGAGCTCTTCGCGCTCCAGGACGACGGCGGATTCCTCCTCGGACGACGGGAGAAGCGCACGGACACCGGGCGGTTCGATCGACGCGGCGGCGGCAAGGCCTTCCTTCGCGCGTCGCGCTGGATGCTGCCCGGCGCGTACTCCGTCCGGACGAACGTTCGCTTCTCGACCGGCTACAACACGTTCCACGCCGTGCTCGGCTGGACGAGTCGCGAGCGGAACGTGCGGCTGACGATCACCGCCGGCGACTGGGCGTACGCGGTGGGCGACGTCGACGACGAGCCGACGTTCGAGACCGTCCGCTGTCGCTTCGACGGCCTCCGGACGCGCGATACCGGACTCACCGGGAGCCTGGAGGGCGGCGGGGTCGACCTCGGGGCCTCGCGCACGGCGATCGACCTCGAGCTGCTCGTCGAAGGAGCCGCCGTCTCGGCGTGGATCGAGGGGCGGTACGTCGGGACGTACCACACGATCGACGGTGCGCCGATCGAGGGGTACGTCGGCTTCGGAACGTCGACGGGCGCCGTGCGCGTCGCGCCGACTCTCGTTCAGCGACTCGACGGCACGGCGCCGCGTGCGCTCGACGGGGAGATCCTGGCGGCGGCGGGCCTCGACCTCCCGCGCGGCAGCGGCCCGCCGTTCGAGCGCCTCGCGAATCGTCGCGCGATCCTCGGACTCGACGGAGAGGCTCCTTCGGTGGGGCGCCTCGTACTCTGGACGCCCGCGCGATCCAAGTCGGACGAGATCCGCGGCCTCGACTTCGAGGGCCAGGGCGAGCCGGACGGCGTCGAGGTCGCGATCCAGGGAACCCGGCGATCGGCCGCGAAGCTGATCGAGCGCATGGAGCGGCGGGAGGTCGTCCAGCCGCTCGTCGTGGCCCTGCCGGAGCGGTTCCGCGAGGCCGTCGACGTCGCCGAGTTCGAAGCCGAGCTGGCGGCGGCGAGCGCTGCGGGGATCGCCCCGCCGCGCGTCGTGTTCCACAGCGTTGGCGTGACGCGTCGCGAGGACGAGCGCTCGGCGATCGACCGCGACGGGCGCTGGCTGCTCTTCCTCGACGACGCGGACGTCGTCCGCGAGCTCGTCATGTGGACGGGCTCGAGCGCGCTCGAGGACGATCGGCTGCGCCACTGGCTGCGCGTCTTCCGCGACCACGGACAGCCGGACCGTGGGCTGCCCGCGCCGACGCGGGACCCGCTGGAGGACTCCGAAGAGGAGGACTCCGATTCGGGCGGCTGATCAGCGAACGCGCCCGAACAGTCGCCGATGGCGGTTGTCGACGTCGACCCAGGTCAAGAAGTCGATCGTGCCGAACTCGCGGTCGATCGCGGGCGGGCCGAGGATCCACGCCCCGTGGCGCAGGTACGTCGCGAAGAGCCTCGGGATCTCGACGGAGATGTCGTCGTCCTCCCGGGGCCAGTCGAGCAGCGGGCAGGCCATCGCGAGGCGCGGCGAGGCCTTCATCTCGGGGTGCACGCGGCGCGACCGCACGAGGTGCGCGTAGAGCTCGATCCCCTGCCGCGGGTCGGTGCCGGTGAGCGAGCTGCAGCCGAAGTACGCCTCGACGGAGTTCTGCTCGGCGTACGCGATCAGTCCGTGCCAGAGAAGGAACAGCACGGTCTTGTCGCGGTGCGCGCGCGCGACGCACGCGCGGCCGAGCTCGGCGGCTGTGATGAGGCGCTCGCCCGGGAGCTCGTCGAGCTCGAACTCTCCCGCCGTGTACCACCCGTGCCCGTTCGCGGCGGAGGCGGCGGTCTGCATGCGGTAGGTGCCGACGACCGCACCGGTCTCGCGCTCGGTGACGAGAAGGTGCTGGCAGTGGCGGTCGAACGCGTCCGCGTCGAGGCCCGTCTCGTGCGCGCCCGCGAGCCCCTCGCCGAGTTCGACGTTGAACACCGCGTAGCGCAGGCGACGAACCGCCTCCAGGTCGGCCCCCGTCCGTGCGAAGTGGAGCCGGTAGGGGCCGATCGTCACGTCGACGGCCGGCACCAGGTGCTGGTCCGCCAGCAGCTCCGTGGGGGAGCCGTGGCCGCTCTGCGATCCGGGGTCGAACTGGGCCAATGGACTGGGCCTCCAGGGGAGGGGCGAGGTCGGAGGGGAAGGGACGTGCGGTGATTCGCGCTCGCTCAGAGAAGTACCCCAGCGACTTCGTCGCCGGTCATCAAGGGGGCATGCAAATTCGGTTGCTGGATTCGCGGTGCCGTCGTCAGCGCCGATGGGAGCGTCGCAGGCGCCGGTAGTCGGACCAGGCCCGGGCGATCCCCAGCAAGGACGTGGTTGGGGCCCCGCGGGCGACGTTTTCAGCGCCGATCGCGTAGGCGAGCTCCCACTGCCGGAACAGGATGCGATACGCCGCGAAGATCGAGTGTCTGGGGTCGTATACGTTCGTCGCCTCGGACGTGACGCCGTTCAGCTCGATCACCCGCAGACCCTCACCGCGGGCGAGGTGGGCGGCGGTCGGAGCGCGCACGTCGAAGCGGCCGAAGTAGAACCCCTCGTAGCGGCGCGCGATGCGCTCGATCGCCGCCTCGAGCTCGGGCGTCACGAGCTCGGCCCCGTCGAGGAAGACCGCGCCGCGCGCGTGCGTTCCGACCTCGACGAGCCGAACGACCTCGCCCGGCGCCGGCAGGTCGTCGATCGTCTCGCCCAGCTCACGCGAGTAGACGCGATGGAGTGCGCAGGCGCGCGGGTCGTCGAGGACGAGCTCCTCGACCGTCCGCCGGCCGTCCCCGGTGACCGTCGGGAACTCCTTCCGCGTAATGCCGAAGACGGACCCGCGTTCTTCGCTCGGGCGTCGCGTATAGAAGACGCCGAACTCCTCGCCGTCGACGCGCTCCTGGACCATCGCGTCGTGCGCGACGGCTCGCGCGCGATCGCCGAGCGCGCTGTGGTCCGGGACGAGCTCGACGCCTGACCCGCGCTGTCCGGCGTCCGGCTTGACGATCACCGGGAAGTCCGCTCCCGACGCGTCGACGAAGTCGAGGGCGGCGCGCTCGCGTTCCGCCGGCGCGTCGGCCGCGCGAAGGCGCACGAACGACGCGAGCTCGGGCGCCGACGGATCGAGTCCCTCGTGGATCTCGGGCTGCGACTCGCCGTCGAAGCCGCCGGCGG
>JBCCSK010000477.1:0-3769 GCA_039200205.1 Planctomycetota bacterium | reverse complement strand
GCCGCGAAGGTCGTCCAGTGACGTCACGCCGAGGCCATTGAGAAGGGTCTTGTCGAACCGATGTTCAGCCTTCTGGCCGCGCTGGAGCTCGGACGTCGCGGGCGAGAGAGTGACGAGCGCGAGGCTGACGATGGAGGCGAGCGAGGCGTGGCTCATCGGGGAACTCCGTGGGTTCGAGGCGCCGGCGTACTGCGCGGCTCGGCATCGGGAAGGGGGCAGCGCACGAGGACGGGCGACCCGGCCTCCTGCAGAACTTGGAACGCGCCGTCCGCGCGCGCGCCGTCGCTCGACGACAGCGTGAAGGTGTAGGAGCCTGGTGCGAGGGCGAGCCCGCCGATGGCTGCGGGGCCCCGCGCCGAACGCTCGACGCCCTTGTCGATCAGCGGCACCCCGGCTGGATCGCAGACCTCGAGTCGGTAGGCCGTGCGACGCGCGCGATTCGGCGCAAGAGGCCACTCGAAGCGCAGATCGACCCCTCGCACGAGCTCGACGTCGACGCTGCGGACTTCGTCCGAGGCGACGGTGAAAGGCGCCACGATGGGCGCGTGCCCGTCCGCAGAGGCGATGATTCGATAGTCGCCAGCGGGCAGTGCGGCGGTGAACGGCGCCCGCGCGGCCGGCACGGGCACCGCCCAGGCTCGAACCGTCCCACCGCTCTCATCGACGATCCGGACGCGGGCGTTCTCGACCTCCGACGCGTGGGTCGCGGCGAGCCCGACCCGCACCCAGCCGCGCGCACCGAGCTCGACGAGGCCGATCTCTCGCGCTTTGCTCTGTCGCAGCTCGACGACGCCCTCGACCTCGTGGGCTGGGTGGTCGGCCGTGACCACGTGCACGCGGTACCTCCCCGCCCGCAGCGGGCCGGCGCGGAACGTGCCGCTCCCGAAGGACCGCGCGGACACGCTGGCGCTGCGACCGGTGTCGGCGTCGACCAGGACGAGCGAGCGAGCCTCGACGGGCCGACCCGCCGCGTCGACGACGGTCCCGCGCAGCTCGGCCGTAGGACGCACGCTCGCCTCGAGCGAGATCGTGATCTCCTCCTCGCCGGGCTCCGCGCGCCTTCGCGCAACGAGCGACCCGGCCTCCAGGAAACGGAGACCGTGCGGAACCTCCTGGCACGCGGGGAACAGGAAGCGGCCCTCGTCGTCGGTGCTTCGACGCTTCCCGGACCACGTGCCTTCGGCGACGCACTCGACGACGATCCCGGGAACGGGCTGGCCATCGCCATCGACGACCTGGCCGGCGATCTCTGCCCCGCGTTCGAGGACCACGTCCACGCGAGCGAGAGCCTCCACGCGCTCGGCGAGCAGCTCCTGGTGGAACCCCGCGTCTCCCGCGTCGACGGTCAGCCAGACCGCCCCGCGCCGCACGCCGTCGAGCGCGTAGCGACCCAGCTCGTCGGTGCGCGTCGCGACGGCGAATCGCGAGTCGGGCAGGTCGTTCCAGCGGCGCCGCGCTCCGTGGACGAGCGCGCCCTCGACCGGGGCTCCGTCCGGGTCGCGGATGATCCCTTCGACGCGCGCCCCCGACTCGACCGTGACGTCCAGAGCGGACGTCGCGCCCGCCACGACGTCGACCTGCGCGCGCGTTGCAGCGAAACCCGTGGTGCGAACGAGCAGGTCCGGGCGACCCGGACGCACGCTGTCGAACCGGTAGCGCCCATCGGGTCCCGTCCGCGTCCGAAGGTGCGGCGCGTCCACGCGCTCCCCATCCAGGCGACTGAACGCGTCCAGGAAGACGTCGGCTCCCGCCAGCGGCTCGCCGCTCGGGTCGAGGATGCGGCCGACGACGACGCCGCCATCCGCCTCGAGTCGGAGCGTGACCTGGAGCGCCATTCCCGACGGTTCGCCCAGGTCGATCGCGAGGCTCGGCGCGCGGCCGGGTGCAAAGGCACCGACCGTGCGCGCGCGTCCGATCGTCGGAAGCGCGAAGCGCCCCTCGGCATCGGTCGTCGCGACGGGCTCGTCGTCGACGTACGTCGCGACCGCGGTCGATCCGACCCAGGCGTTCGCGCCGTCGGGAGCGAGCCACACGCTCGCACCGGCGACCGGTTCCTCTGCGCCGTCGACGACGCGTCCTTCGAGCGCGGGACCGGCCGGCGCGCGTAGCACGGCCTCCGTCTCCGTCCCCTCAGCGACGTCGACACGGGCAGAAACGCCGAACGGGGACACGACGGTCCAAGTGCGCGCCCTGAGGCTCTCGAAGCGCACCGTCCCGTCGAGCCCCGTCCGGCGGACCGGCGAGGGATTGGATGCACCGCCGACAGGCTCATCGACAAGCCGCAGCGGCACATCCGGCAACGCGTTCCCTCCGTCCGCCGCGAGACGCACGACGAGAGCCCCTCGGGGCTCGCGGTCGGGCTCCATCGAAGCGGAAGGCGGGAACGTGGTCTGGCGCGAGACGTCCCGCGCGTTCAAGGACTCCACATCGAGCTTCACGAGGTCGGCGGCGCCGCTCTCGTCCGATCGAAGGTCGACGGGGGCCGAGGATCGGTCCGAGCGCCACGCGGCGAGCCCGGCGGCCACGACGACGGCCGCTGCCGCGACGAGCCCGACCGACAGGCTCCCGTTCAGGAGCGCTGTCTTCGGCGGCTGCGCAAGCGCGACGAGCGCCAGCCGCACGCGGTCTCGCTCGCCGCCCGCGTCGCGCTCCAGACTCGCGCGAACGTCGTCGAGGCCGCGCCGCAGCCGCCAGTCGACGGTCGAGATCGCGACGCCCGTGCGCTCCGCGATCTCTCGAAGCGTCAGGTCCTCCCAGTAGCGGAGGAGCACGGTCCGTCGGTACGGCTCGGAGAGCGAGAGAACCGCCCGCCCCACGGCCTGCTGCGTCGAGAACCGCTCGACGACGTCGAGGGTCGAGGGCAGAGCTTCGTCCCGCGCCGCGTCCTCCTCTCGAGCCCGCCGTCGCCCTTCACCGCGCCAGCGCTTGCGAACCGCGTTCCGCGTGACCTCGGCCAGCCAGCCGCGGACGCTCCCGCCCCGTGCCACGGGGGCCGCGCAGCGCCGCGACCCAAACGTCCTGGGCCGCGTCGTCCGCTTCGTCGGGATGGTCGACGAGCGCACCGGCGAGGGAGCGGATCCAGTCCGCCTCGGCGAGAAGGCGCTGCGGTTCGGGTGCGTCGGAGGGAGCCATGGCGTCCGACAGCAGAGGTCCCGGGGAGGACCCCGATTTCAGCAGAAATCAGAGAAACGTCAGGCTCACCGCGTCCGTGAAGTTGGACGTGCTGGTCGGGTTCGTGTCGCGATGCCAGAACGTGAAGTGCCACGTCTGCATCGGCGCGGCGGACACGGGCCCCATCGGCGTGGGCAGCGCGCCGAGGTCGATCCCGAGCACCGCGGTCCCGAGGGCGTCCGTCCTCAGGACCTGCCCGGGACCGATGAAGCGCCCGACCGCACCCGTCACGCAGAGCGCGCCCTGACTGTTGTTGACCGGAAAGGTGAAGCCGGGCGTGAGGGACGTCAGAAAGTAGCCCGGCGCCTGCGCGGGGAGCGACCGCACGATGAGCGTCACGTCGTTGGCCGCGACGTCGGGCGAGCCGAGCGCGAGGAGTTCGCCGGCGGCTCCCGTCGAGTTTCGGATGGCGGGCGAGCAGAAGCGCGATCCGATCTGCTCGCAGTCGTCGAGCACGCCGTTCCCATCGACGTCGAGCGCGGGATTCGACGCAAGCTCGAGCGGATCGTGCACGTCGTTGCCGTTGCAGTCCTCGTAGGTGATCGTCTCGTTCTCGTACCAGTGCAGCCGGTTGGGCTGCACGAACGTCACGAGGTCG
>JBCCSK010000476.1:0-3798 GCA_039200205.1 Planctomycetota bacterium | reverse complement strand
GCGCGATCGCGCGGCCCAGGTCCGGCGCAGGATGGAGCAGAGCGGCGTCGGCGCGCGCGGGAGGGCGTCGTGAGCGAACCCGTGTCCACCAACGGATCCGATGCGACGGACGAGGCGGCGACCGCACGCGATCGTCGAAGCGCGCCGCGCAGGGGCTCCGGCGCGCGCCTGCGGCTGCGCCTCGCGAGCGGGTCGATCCGCGAGGCGAAGCTCGTCGACATCTCAGCGAGCGGCGCGGAGATCGAGCTGCCCTCCGCCGAGGACCTGCCGGGCGCGGGAGAGCGGCTCGTCATGGAGCTCGTCGACGACGGGGCCGGCGCAGCCCCGCCCCGCGCCGGGGAGGTCGTCCGGAGCTCCGACGCGGAGCACCCGCGCCTCGGCGTGCGGTTCCTGCCCGACGAGCCGCCGCTGAACGACGCGACGGACGCACTGGACATCGACCGCGTCAAGGTCAACCCGCGCGTGGCGATGCGCTTTCCCGCGGCGCGCGCTCGACGCTGGCAGGTGCTGCCCTTCGCGGCCAGCGACGACTGCATCATGGTCGCGGCCGCCGACACGTTCATCGGCCAGGCCCGGACGGCGCTCGATCGCTGCTACCGGCAGGAGATTCGCGTTCACGTCACCGATCCCGATGCGCTGCGTCGCGCGATCGAGCGGGTCTACGCGGGAGCCGACGCGCTGGCGGTGGGCGCCGACCGCGGCACGCCTGTCGATGCGGTCGACGTCGACGAGGGCACCTCGGACGCCGTCGTTCTCTACGACTACATGTTCGCCTCGGCGATCATGTACGGCGCCAGCGACATCCACGTCGACAGCTTCGAGGACGCCATCCGGATCCGCGTCCGCGTCGACGGACAGATCGAGCTCCTGCGCGAGCTCAGCGTCGAGAGCGGCCTCTCGCTGATCAGCCGCATCAAGGTGATGGCCGGCCTCGACATCTCGGAGCGCCGCGCTCCGCAGGACGGCCGACTGCAGCACGAGACGAGCAACGGCGTCCGGGTCCAGGTCCGCGTCGCGACGCTGCCGACCAAGCACGGCGAGAGGGTCACGCTGCGACTGCTCGCCCAGGACGCCGGCGACATCACGCTCGGGTCGCTGGGGATGTCGCCCACGCAGCTCGAGCAGTTCGGTCGTGCGATCCGTCAGCCGCACGGCCTCATCCTGCTGACGGGCCCGACGGGAAGCGGCAAGAGCACGACTCTCTACGCCGCGCTTCGACAGCTCATCTCCGAGTCCGATCTGAACGTGATCACGATCGAGGATCCGATCGAATATCAGATCCCCGGCGTCACGCAGGTCGAGGTCGATCCTGCGGAGAAGGTGACGTTCCCCAAGGCCCTGCGAAGCACGCTGCGCCACGACCCGGACGTCGTGATGGTCGGGGAGATCCGCGACAGCGAGACCGCGGACATCGCGGTCAAGGCCGCCCTGACGGGGCACCTGGTCTTCAGCACGCTCCACACGAACGACGCTTCGGGCGCGATCACCCGGTTGACGGACATGGGCGTGCCGTCGTTCCTCGTCGCCGCGACGCTGCGCATGGTCGTTGCGCAGCGACTCGTGCGGCGGCTCTGCACCGTTTGCTCCAGGCCCGAGCCCTGCGACCCCGTCCGCGCGGCGGCGCTCGGGCGCCCCGACCTCGCCGGCAGGACGGTCATGGAGCCCGTCGGCTGTCTCTACTGCGGCGAACGCGGCTACACGGCGAGACTCGCGCTGTTCGAGATGCTCACCTGCGACCAGGAGCTGAGCCAGCTCATCGCCACGAACGCGAGCGAGGGCGAGATCAAGGCGCACCTGCAGGAGCGCGGTCGACCGACGCTCGTCGACGACGCGACCGAGAAGCTCCTCGACGGCGAGACGAGCGTGGCCGAGGTACTGCGCAACGTGGTCCGCTTCAGCGAGCGTCCGGAGAGCCCGGGACACGAAGGGAACGGTGCGTCGAGCGACGGCATCGCGTCGACGCATCCGCCGGGTGAGGGCCGCTGATCGCGATGGCGAGCTTCGCGTACCAGATCCGCACGGCGGGTGGCGAGATGAACTCCGGCGTGCTCGACGCGGCGGATGCGGCGGCGGCGTCCGCGACCCTGCGCGAGGGCGGCAACCTGCTGCTCAGTCTCGAGCAGGCCTCGGGATCCGCCACACCGCGAACCCGGGGGCCGCTCATCGGCCGCCTGCCGTTCGTTCGTCCGCGACTCGTCACGCTGGAGATCGCGCTGCGGCAGATGGGCGTCATGCTCGGCAGCGGACTCACGCTGCTGGAGGCGCTGCGGGCCACGGCCGCGCAGTCGACGCCCCTCATGCGCGCGACGCTGAACGACCTGGCGGAGCGCGTGCAGGAGGGGCGAACGCTCAGCCAGGCCCTCGGCCGCCACCCGTGGATGGGGCGCATGGTGCGCCAGCTCGTCGAGGTGGGCGAGCAGACCGGCACGCTGGACGTCGTCCTGGTCCGCGCCGCCGAGTCGCTCGAGAAGCGGCGTCTTCTCATCGGCCAGGCCATCGCCGCGCTGATGTACCCGCTGGTCGTGTTCATCGCGGCGATCGGCGTGACGATCTTCATGCTCGTCTACGCCGTGCCGCGGCTCACGACCTACCTGAACACGCTCGGTCGTCCGCTCCCGCCGATGACGCAGGTCCTGGTCGACGCGAGCGAGTTCCTGCTGACGCGCTGGCCCGTGATCGCGGGCAGCCTCGTCCTCGCGCTGATCTGCTTCGGGGTCGCCTACTCGACGCCCCCGGGCAGGCTGCTGATCGACGGCCTCGTCCTCCGCCTGCCCGTCATCGGCGGGATCCTGCGGACGAGCGCGACCGCGATGTTCAGCCGTTCGTTCTCTCTGCTGCTGGCGAGCGGCGTGACGATCATCGAAGCCCTGCGCACGTGCCAGGACCTGCACAGCAACCGCCGCCTGTCCGTCCTGATCGCCAACGCGCGTCAGGACGTGATCGCCGGCGCGGAGCTCGCCCCCGGGATGGCGGCGAAGGGCGCCTTCACGCCCATGCTGTCCAGCATGATCGCCATCGGCGAGCGGTCGGGGAACCTCGACGAGACCCTCCTCGCCTGCGCCGAATTCCACGAACAGCGCCTCGCCGCGCTGATCCGTACCCTCTCCAGTCTGATGGAGATCGCCGTCATCCTCATCGTCGGCGGCATCGTCGGATACGTCTACATCGCCTTCATGATGGCGCTGTACGGAGCCTCCCTATGAATCGTCTTTCTTCGGCCGCGTCGCTCGGCGCCGCCGTGGCGCTGAGCGCCTGGTTCCCTTCCCAGGCGCAGGCTCAGGAGGCCGACGTCGATCCCACGCGGCCGTCCGAGGCCCTGCGCGACCTGATCACGCAGCCGAACCAGACCGGAGCACCCGCGGCGGGCCTCGTTGAAGTCAAGGCGAACGAGGACGACCCGACGCGCTTCGACGAGGCGCGGTTCTTGAACGTCACGCTCGCGCGTCTCGCCGACGAGCTGGGCCGGGCGGTGAACTCGAACGTGGTCGTCAGCCAGCAGGTCGCCGAGCGTCGCGTCACGATCACGCTGCGGAACGTGGATCTCCAGGGCGCGCTGAACGCCGTCGCGATCAGCCAGGGGCTGGTCTCGCGCTACGACGGCGACAGCGGCATCTACTTCCTCGCCACGGCCGACGAGGTGCGCGGCGATCTCTCGGCGTACATCTCGAGAGACACGGAGGTCTTCACGCTCCTGTACCCGAACACCGGCGACGTCGTTCGCGCGATCGGCGATACGTTCGGCCAGCGCGTGGTCGTCACCCAGGACGATCAGTTCATCGACGAGACGTTCCAGGAGCT
>JBCCSK010000475.1:0-3801 GCA_039200205.1 Planctomycetota bacterium | reverse complement strand
GGGTGGTGTTTTTCCTCTTCCGCCCAACACCGGTCCCCCCCCGGGGGCCCGGCGCCCCCCCCGCCCCCCCTTCTCGGAAGGGTGCGCGTGACGTCGACGACGCGGCCTATCCGGCGGCTCCCGGAGCGTGGCTCGGGCAGCGGAAATCGCAGGTCGGACAGGCGCACATCAGGGAAGTCATCGCGCCCCAATATCGGCGAGCGCCCCGTGGGCGCAAGCCCGCGATCGACCGAAAGATCGCGCCGAGTCACTCCCGCCGACGTTCAGCGCCAGAACGGGCCGATCCAGGCGGCGGCACCGTCGACCTGGACGCATCGCAGGTAGACGTAGGCGGCGGAAGCGGGGAACGGCGCGAGGAGGGAGACGTCCAGTTCCCCGCTCTCGAGTGGAATCGCGCGGACGGAGGCCCCGCCATCCGAGTCCGCCGCCGGTCCGACGACGAGGTCGATCGCCCGGATCGGCGCGCAGCCGTGGAGGCGAACGTCGAGGTGCGATGCGTCCGTGTCACGCTCGACGAGAGCGACGATCCTCGGCCCGCTCGTCGCGTACGTTTCCCGGGCGCGAAGGGCCGCCAGCACCGCGTCGCGCGTGAGCTCGTTCGAGCGGATCGCCGCGAGGCCACCCGAGCCCACGAGCTCGTCCCGGCGCGCGTTCGCGGGCCGCCAGCCGTAGCCGGGCGAGAGGTGGGGGAGCCCCGGGTGACCGTCGTGCGAGTCACCCGAGCCGATGAACCCGAGGCGGTAGCCGCGATCGAGCTGGTCGCGCACGAACTGTCCCTCGCGACTGCCCCCGACCACGACGGGCGCATCGCGCGCCTCGCTGGAGCCGTGGACGGACGCGATCTCGGTCAGCGGCTCGAGCTCTGGGTCGGGCGGGTAGGACCAGTTGACAGGGATCGGGTTCCCCGAACTGTGGTGCGCGAGCGTCATGGCCGCCCGTCCCCGGAGAGCCTCCCAAAGCTCGAACGGCGTGTCGTAGTTCTGATCGATCGCGGAGAGGATCTCGCCCTCGCCCGAAAAGTAGAGGACGTGTCGATGACCGTGGATCCAGCTCGTCCACTCGTACCCGAGAACGGTCACGAAGCGGCCCGGCGCGTGGAAGTCCGTCGTGACCGTTTGGATGTGGTCCCACCACTCGGGCGCGGCGTCCAGGAAGCGCGGCCCGTAGTGATCGTGGTCGGTGAGCGCGAGCACGTCGAGCCGTGCGGTGTCGCGCGCATAGGTGAAGTAGTCGAGGACGGTGCCGGTGCCGTCCGAGAGTCCCGTGTGTCCGTGCAGGTCGCCCCAAATGACGCGCGTCGCATCCGCATCGACGACGAGCGGATTCGCGACGTCGACGGCGAAGGCCTCTTCTGGAAGCGGAAGCGTCGCACGGAGCCGCACCGCCTCCTCCGCGGCGTCGCCGACGACGACGTCGAACTCCGCGCGCCCTCGCTCGTCGAGTGCGACGGACGTGGGCACGGTCCAGTCGGACGGCGCGCCGTCGATCGCGACCTCGGCGCGCCACGCCGTGCCGTCGATCTCGGGCGCCGCGTTCGCCCAGCCGTCGAGCGCAGCGACGTGGTACCGCGCCGTCTCGCCGGGGCGTGCGACGCTCGGCCCGAGGAGCACGACGCGCTCCGGCTCGCGTGGCGCCACGTCCACGGCGGGCGAGTCGACGATCATGGCACGCACACCGTCACCGTCACCGTCGACCCCGACCCACAGGCGGGCTTCGCGACTCGCGTAGCGGTCCGCCCGAGCGCCCATCGCGCCCGCACCGTAGTCGAGCGTTACGACGTCGCCGCCCGCGAGCGCAGCGTTCTCTACCGTCAGGACGAGCATGCCCGCCTCGGCTCCGCCGAAGGTCCAAGCGTCGAGGCTCACATCCTCCCGCGACACGTCGACGCGCGTGTACCCGGGAAGATCCTCGCGCACCGCCTGCGGCGTCGACCAGCCCCAGTACGGCTCGGGCATGAACGTGATGACGCCGCCCTCGGCGATGCCCTCCTCGGAGACGACGAGCTCCAGCGTCCAGCGGCCGACGCCGCCGGCCGCGACGTGCTCCGGCTCGTCAACGATGCGTACGGCACCCTTGCCGTCCGAGCGGTGGCGGGCGGCGGCGAGGTCCGAGCGGAACCGCTCGACCTGCGGCCACAGGGCCGTCTCGGGGCGCTCGTTCGGCTCCTCGGGCCGGGTCGGGCTGGCCTCATCGGACGTCCCGCCGCACCCGACGAGGAGGACGAGCAACGACTTCGCGAGCACGTGGTGGCGCGATCGCATCGTCCCTGCACACTACTCGCATGACGACCACGACGCTCGACCCCTCGGCCCTTCGCGAGCACGTCGCTGCCGCCTGGCGCGATTCGATCCTCCCGTCCCTCCACGACTTCATCAAGATCCCGGCCAAGTCGCCTGCGTTCGACGCCGACTGGGCGGAGCACGGATACCTGGACACCGCCGTCGAGCTCGCGGCGGCCTGGTGCCGCGACCGCGCGCTCGCGGGCGCGACGGTCGAGATCGTTCGACTCGACGGCCTGACGCCGACGCTCCTCGTCGAGATCCCGGCTTTTGGCGGCGCGGAGTCCGCCGAGCCGATCCTGATGTACGGGCACCTCGACAAGCAGCCCGAGTCGGAGGGCTGGGACGCGAACAAGGGACCGTGGCAGCCCGTCGTCGAGAACGGGAAGCTCTACGGCCGGGGCGCGGCCGACGACGGCTACGCGGTGTTCGGGTCGCTGGCGGCGCTCGAAGCGCTGCAGGCCCAGGGCGTCGCGCACCCGCGCTGCGTCTGCCTGATCGAGACGAGCGAGGAGAGCGGGAGCCCGCACCTCGCCGCTTACGTCGAGCACCTCAAGGCGCGCATCGGAACGCCCGGCCTCGTCGTGTGCCTCGACTCGGGTGCGGGCGACTACGAGCGGATGTGGCTGTGCACGTCGCTACGCGGCAACGCGACCGGCGACCTGCGGGTCTCGACCCTCACCGAGGGCTTCCACTCCGGGGACGCGAGCGGCGTCGTCGCGTCGAGCTTCCGCGTCGCCCGCCAGCTGATCGACCGCGTCGAGGACGCCTCGACGGGTGAGATCGTCCTCGACGCGCTCCGCGCCGACGTGCCGCCGGACCGGCTGGAGCAGGCGAACGCCGCGGCTGACGTCCTCGGTGACGGCGTGCACACGAAGTACCCGTTCCAGCCCGGGGCCCAGCCGATGGGCGAGAACGTCGTCGACCGGATCCTCGGCCGGACGTGGCGCGCGACGCTGTCGGTGACGGGCGCCGATGGCTTCCCGCCGCTCGCCGCAGCCGGCAACGTGCTCCGACCCGAGACCGCCTTCAAGCTGAGCTTCCGCCTCGCCCCGACGACCGACCCGGACGAGGCCGTCGCCGCGATCACCGAGGCCCTCACGAACGACCCCCCGCTCGGCGCCAAGGTCGTGTTCGAGAACGCCGACGGCGCGACGGGTTGGAACGCGCCGCCGTTCGCACCGTGGCTGGACGAGGCGATCCAGGACGCGAGCCAGACGTTCTTCGGCAAGGATGCGGTCTCGCTCGGAGAGGGCGGGACGATCCCGCTCATGGGCCTGCTCGGCGAGTCGTTCCCTGAGGCCCAGTTCGTGATCACCGGCGTCCTCGGCCCGGGCTCGAACGCGCACGGCCCGAACGAGTTCCTGCACCTGGAGATGGCGGAGCGCCTGACCGCCTGCGTCGCGTGGATCGTGGCGCGTTCGGCGGACCGTTCCTGAGTCGAGCGAGTGTCCGCGTGCGGCCGCAACCGACTGGCTTGGCGCGTCCGCGTGCGGCCTGAACCCGGTTTGGCGCGTCCGCG
>JBCCSK010000474.1:0-3832 GCA_039200205.1 Planctomycetota bacterium | reverse complement strand
TGCTGGAGCGCGGCGGCATCGTTGGCGGCCAGGGTGCCGGCGCGCTCGCGCTCTGCGAAGGCGACGGCACGACCCCGGGCTTCGGCCTCTTCCCTGGCGCGCGCCTCGAGTTCGTCTCGAAGGCCGGCAAGTCGAAGCGCAAGGAGGACCCGCCCGCAGGAGACGGGCGCATCGACTGGCTCATCCCGAAGGAGACGGCGCTCGTGGTCGCGCACGGCCGCAAGGTCGGAGCCGTCGGCAAGGCGGACGTACACGTGCGGATCCAAGGCACGGAGGCCTGGCCGGAGCGCAGCGCCACGATCACCCCGCAGGACGTGTTCGAGCTGACGGACTTCGCCCCCTACGACCTCGACCTCGTCGCGTGGCGGCGCTCCGCGCAGATGCGCCAGGGCCCCACGTTCCCGGCGGAGTCGCCCGCGAAGCCAGTGCTGAAGAAGGGCACGCTGATCCTCAGCGGCGGCGGAGGCGTCCAGTCCGAGACCTGGAATCGCTTCATCGATGCCGCCGGAGGGAAGAAGGCGACGTTCGTCTGCATCCCGAGCGGCAGCGACTACTTCCCCGGCGAAGAGCCGAAGTCGTACGGCGCGGGCCAGCTCCGTGACCACGGCTGCAGAGACGTTCACGTCGTCGATCCCGCATCGGCCGATCGGGCCGATGCGGACTCCAGGCTCCACGATCTCCTCGGAAAGGCGACCGGCATCTGGATCGACGGCGGTCGGACGTACCGCGTGATGGACGCGCTGGAGCACACCCGCGCCCACGAGCTGATCCGCGAGACGCTGGAGGAAGGCGGCGCCGTCGGCGGCAGCTCGGCCGGCTGCCAGGTCCTCGGCGAGCTGCTCGTCCGCGGCGATCCGCGCACGAACCGAACGCTCTTCTTCGAGGGCTATACGACCGGTCTTGGACTGCTGCCCGGCGTCGTACTCGACGCACACTTCCTGGACCGCGACCGCCACGAGGAGTTCTCGAAGCTCGTCCAGGAGTACTCGCAGTACCTCGGTATCGGCGTCGACGCGGACACCTCGCTCGTCGTCGAGAAGTCGACGGCCGAGGTCCTGGGCAAGGCCTCCGTGTCGTTCTACGACCTGAGCGACGGAGACGCGGAGCCGGTGATCCTCGAGGCTGGCAACACGTACGACCTCGCCAAGCGGCGCGCGAAGCGCTGATCGATCGAGAGCTACTGCGCGATCACGTTCAGCTCGTCGAAGCGAAGTCGCAGCGGGACGCGCCGCACTTCGTCCGAGCCCTTCAGGAGCACGAGCGTCGAGACGTTCTCCGACACCTGGATCGACTCGGAGCGGCCGCCCATGATCGAGCCGCGCTCGGTCGTCCAGGCGACGTTGCCGCGGGCGACCATGAGCATCTTGCGCTCGCCGTTCGGATCGAGGAGGTGGAAGCCGTCCGCCTCGGCGGGATCGCTCAGCTCGATGCGGAGCTGGCAGCGGCGCATCACGACGAGCTCCAGCGACTCGAGATCCGCGCCGTCGGGAATCCGCGTGCGGTTCTGGTCGAAGTCGAGCCCTGGCCCGCCGACGAGGACGTGATCGAACGACGCAGGAACGTCGTCGAACTCGAAGAGCCCCCTATCGTCGCACTTGACGTTGGGAATCGAGATGTCGTCGGGAAAGCCGTTGCGCACGCCGACCATGCGGCGGAGCGAGACCCGTGCTCCCGGCACGGGTTCGCCATCGGTGCCGACCACGCGACCCGCGACGCGGAGAATCCGATCCTCGCGCGGGAGCGTGATCGTGAGCCCCGTCGCTCCCGCCGAGACCGGCTCCGTACGCAGGAATCCGTACGTTTTGCGGTCGTGAACGGAGACGCGATACTCGCGCTCGATCAGCCCGTCGAGCACGAACGCTCCGTCCTCGTCGGTCCGAACGTCGTCACCGCGCTCCCGACTGCGAAGGAGCGTCTCGACGTCCGCTGCGACCGTGGTCCGCGGCCCGAACTCCGGCGCCTCGACGGCCCCGAAGTGCGTCAGGTCGGGCGTCCACACGCGAGCGCCCTCCACGGGCTCACCGTCCGCGTCCACGACGCGCCCCCGGATGGAGAGCGGCTCTCCGCCGAGGACCAGCACGAGCGGATCCGGCCACGCGTCCGGGTCGAGGTCCGACGCGGTTCGTCGCTCCAGCCGCGCGGGGAGCGAGCCCTTCTTCAGGGCCATGAGCACGCCGCGTTCGCCCGGACCGTTGAGAGCGAGCGCGAACCGACCGTCGGCGTCCGTCGTCCCGTTCGAGAACTCGATCGCGACGTTCGCTCCTTCGACCGGGAGCCCGTCGAGATCGACGACACGGCCTTCCAGGAGCCTCGACTCCTCGCGCTGGGCCCCGAGGACGATCTCCAGGGAATCGTCGGGCGCCGGCGGAACGTCACGGATGTCGCGCGCGAATCCGGGGCAGACGGTCACGAGAAAGCCGCGCTCGAGCCCCGGCGCATCCGGAAGGTCGAAGCGTCCTTCTGCGTCTGTCGTCGCCGACCAGCGAACGACGCGAGACGTCTCCAGGCCGCTCTCGAAGCGCGCGTGGAAGTCGCTCGGAATGTCGACCATCAGCGTCGCGTCCGGGAGCCGGCGCCCTTCTGCGTCCACGACGATGCCGCCGAGTGGTCGCCGGGGCGCCACGACCAGGAAGGCTTCGGAGTTCTCGTTCCACGGCGCGCGCGGAGAGGGCGTGAGGACGGGCGTGTAGCGATCGTCGGCGACGTAGATCTCGCCGGTCGGGCGGTCGACGCCGTCGAAGCGGAAGCCGCCGTCCGTCCCCGACGTGGTCGAGTCGACGGAATCTCCTTCGCCCTCCATCGCGACTCGCACGCCGGCGAGCGGACTGCCGTCGGCCAGGAGCACACGGCCGTTCAGGAACGGGGCTGCCTCGGCCACGACTTCGGGCGCGGCGACCGGAGCGACGTCGACCTCCTCCCGCGCGCGTCCGCTGGCGACGACGGGAACCGGCGGCTGCTCGAGCGTCGGCGCCGCGAGTTCGACGTCGCCCCGATCGACCGCCATCGGCTCGGAGGCCGACGGAACGACGCGAGCGCCGCCAGAGAATGTCGCGAGGGCCGTGACGCCTGCGACGGCGACAGCGGCGAGAGTGATCTTCAGCTTGGCGTCCATGATGAGCGCGCCCGAGAGGGCTCCGCCTGCGAGGGCTCCACCCGTCCATCCGCTCCGTTCGGAGAGCGGCACGAGTGCGAGAAGCCATGTCCCGGCGCCTCCGCCGAAGTCGCGGCGGAGCGAGGCGCGCAGCTTCGCGAGAGCACGGTGCAGTCGCGACTGGACGGTCTTCACAGGAACGTCGAGTCGGCGCGCGATCTCCGCGGGGCTCTTCCCGTCGAAGTAGCGCATCAGCACGGCGCTGCGGTACGGCTCGTCGAGCGCGCGGACGGCGTCGACGACGCGCCGGTGCGCGTCGAGCTGCTGGAGCATCGCCGCCGCGTCGTCCTCTTGCTCCGTCTCCGCACCCGAAGCGACGTCCGCCTCGCGATCGCTCCGTCGACGCTCCCCGCGGCGACGGTCGCGCGCGAGGTTGCGAAGGACGGCCGAGAGCCAGCGCCTGCGTCCGATCCCATCGACGCCCTTGGGGCCACGCTCGAGCGCGACGACCCAGGCCTCCTGGACGAGATCGTCCGCGGCATGGGGGTCGGCGACGAGGCTGCGGGCGAGTCGGTCGACCCACCCGGAGCCCTCGAGGAGCGATTCGAGATCGGGGGACATGGTGTTCGTCGATCCAATGGCCGCGCTCGGATCCGCGACTGCACGAATTCCGAGATTTGCGGGAGCGGCTCCCGAGCGTACGCGCCCTCGCTGGGCACGGATTCCGGAGTTCGCCGAGTC
>JBCCSK010000473.1:0-3895 GCA_039200205.1 Planctomycetota bacterium | reverse complement strand
GGCGCCCGCGGCGCCTGCCGCACCGGCCTATCAGGCACCACAGCCGCCGGCCGTACCGGCTCCGCCGGCAGCGCCTGCCGCGATGCCGCAGCCGCCGGCTCCGGCAGCGATGCCGGCCCAGCCGGCAGCCGCTCCGCAGCCCGCCGCGCCGATCCCGGCACAGCCGCAGGCGCAGCCGCTTCGCATGGAGGCAGAGGCCAAGGCGGCCGCCGGGATCCCCGGCGCCGCAGGGCACGCGCCTGCTCCGGCCCCGGGGGCTCCCGCTCCCGCACCGGGCGGACCCCCGCCGACCACGCTCCGGATGGCAGGAGCTGCGCCCACGGCTCCTGCGGGATCCGCGGCGCCGGCCCACGCGCCTGCTCCGGCTCCCGCGCCGGCACCGATGCCGGGCTCGGGTCCTGTGCCTCCTCCGGTTCCCGCGCCTTCTCCGGTTCCCGCGCCGCGGGCTCCGCAGCCCGGCGCTGCACCTGGAATGGCGCCTGGTGGCCTGCCCGGCGGTGCCGGACAGCTCCCGACGCCGACGCCCGCGCCGCGGCCCGCTCCTGCCCCGTTCGCCCAGAGCGGCGGTGCAGCGGGACCGGCCCCTGCGCCGGTGCCGACCCCGCGTCCTGGCGTCCCCGCTCCGGCGGGACGGCTTCGGCCTCGGTCCGGTGCTGCGCAGACGGCGCCCGCGCAGGCGCCGAAGAAACGCTCGTCCGGCAAGGGCGGGATCATCACGGCGATCGTCGTCATCGTCGCGCTCGCGGCGGGGATCGCCATTGGCGGAACGGTCTTCAACCTGATCTGAGGAGACGGCGATGCGTATCTCGGACGAAAAGCTGAGGCAGAACCGGCTCGTCTTCTACGAGCAGGACGTGGGTCGACTCGACGGGGAGCTCGATGGCTTCCTCGAGTTCGCGGGCGCGCGTTGCGCGATCCTGATCGACCGCGAGGGACACCTCGTCACGCGCCGCGGCGACGCAGCGGGCGGCAACATGGAGGCGCTCTCCGCGCTGATGGCGGGCTCGTTCGCGGCGACGCGTGAGATCGCTCACCTGCTCGGCGAGGACGCGTTCAACACGCTCGCTCACCAGGGCGCCCACCAGAGCATCCAGGTCTCGATGGTGGGGGAGCGGACGCTGCTCGCCGTCGTGTGGGACGAGCGAAGCAACCTCGGGCTCGTGCGCTTCTACGCGCAGGAGACGACGAAGCGGCTCGAGAAGATCTTCGAGGAGATCGCCGCGCGACCGCCCGAATAGAACCCCGACGCCGGGCTCGCCGACGGTTACTCCGACGAAGCCACGGCGGTGCTCGACGATCTCTTCTGATCGTCGGACGCACACGAACTCGTCGATCGGGAGCCGGAGTCGCGCGGACGCGACCCCGGCTCCCGATCGTTTTTCCGTTCGAAACGAACGCCGCGCATGCCGTCGCAAGTCGTTCATCCTCCATGGTTTGAGTCCGCAGCGCGTCCTATCCGTGGATCCCGTGTGGAAAACGCTCCGCATTTGAATGCGGATTTGAGACAGGACGAGCACGCAAAGCGTCGATGGACGCACCGATGTCGTGGTTTCCACCGCGCGCTCGAGTGAGCGCGGGACACTCCCCCAGGACTACACGGTCCAAGGAGAACCACCCAGATGGCGAAGAAGAAAGCCACTCGCAAGAAGGCCACGAAGAAGAAGGCCACTCGCAAGAAGGCCACCAAGAAGAAGGCCACTCGCAGGAAGGCCACCAAGAAGAAGGCCGCCCGCAAGGTCAAGAAGAAGGCCGTCCGCCGCAAGGTCAAGAAGGCCGCGACTCGCCGCAAGGTGAAGAAGAAGGTCAAGAAGGCCGCGACTCGCCGCAAGGCGAAGAAGAAGGTCAAGAAGGCCGCGGCGCGTCGCAAGGCGACCAAGAAGAAGGCCACGCGCAAGAAGTCGACGAAGAAGAAGGCGACTCGCAAGAAGTCGACCAAGAAGAAGTCGACCAAGAAGAAGGCCACGCGTCGCCGCCGCTGATCTTCGAGCCCCGGTCCTCCCTTCCGACGCGCAAGGGGTCTTCGGTCGGGCAAGCGCGAAGGCGCAGCCCCCGGTGGATCGCGATGCGAGAGCGCCGCAGACGGCAGCGCGCGCTGGAAGGGGTGGACAGGTGGTCCGCCTCACTAGCGCTGCGCGCTGATGGACCCTCGGGACATCGCGCGACCGCTCGGCAGTGCGGGGATCGGAGCGAGATCAAGCAGTGACGCAAGACGCCGTGTTCGCGATGCAGTGTGGACGCACCGCGGAACGTCGGCAGAACCAACAGGGCGGGGTCCGACCACCGGTCGGATCCCGCCCTTCTTCGGGCTCGCCCAGGGTCAGGACACTTCGGCCGGAAGCTCGATGCGGGGGAACAGTGCGCTCGGCTCGCCGAGGGGCTGCCCCGCCTCCAGGGAGCGCCACGCACCGGCTTCGGGTCGACCGGGCCAGGGCTCGTCCGCGACGCGCGTCGACTGGCCGAGCATCTCCCAGAGGTCCTGGGCCTTGGTCGGCATGAAGGGCGCCATCCAGCGCGCCTGCCAGCTCAGCCACTCGCAGAGGGTGTTCAGCGCGGATGCTGCGCGGACGGGGTCTTCTTTCCTGAGCGCCCACGGAGCGAGACGATCGACGAAGACGTTCGCGACGGAAGCGTTCGCGACGACGGCCTCGGCGCCGCGGCGGAAGCGGAAGGCGCGCACGTGCTCGGCGGGGTCCTCGATCGCGCCGCACTCCTCGAGGAGGATGCGGTCCATCTCGGACGCGTGCTCGTCCGCCAGCGCGGGGACGACGCCGTCGAAGTTCTTCGCGATGAACTTCAAGACCCGCGTCGCGAGGTTCCCGATCGCGCCGGCGAGCGACGTATTCGCCGTCTGGACGAGCTGCTCCAGCGAGAACTCCGAGTCGGACGTCTCGGGCATCGTCGAGCAGATGTAGAAGCGCGTGGTGTCGACGTCGTACCGCTGGACGAACTCGACCACGTCGAATGCGTTGCCCCCTGACGTCGAGAACTTCCCGCCCTTGAGGTTGTAGAACTCGTTCGCGGGGACCTCGGCGGGGAGGATGTAGCCGTCCTTCGTCCCGTAGAGCATCGACGGGAACACGAGGCAGTGGAACGGGATGTTGTCCTTGCCGATGAAGTGGACGAGGCTCGTCTCGTCGCTCTTCCACCAGTCCTTCCACGCGTCGGGAGTACCGCGCTCCCGCATCAGCTCCTTGGTGAAGCTGATGTACCCGATCGGCGCGTCGAACCAGACGTAGAGCACCTTCCCCTCGCCCTTCGGACCCACTTCGGGCGGCAGCGGCACGCCCCACGACATGTCGCGCGTGATCGCGCGCTCGGGAACGTCGTCGAGCAGGTTGCGGATGAAGTTCGAGACGTTCGCCTTCCACGGGTGTTCGCGGATCCAGTCTCCGATCGCCTCGTCGCGCAGAGCGGGGAGGTCGAGGTACCAGTGCGTCGTCGTGCGTCGCTCCGGCGTGTTGCCGCAGATCTTGCAGCGCGGATCCTCGAACTCGAGCGGGTCGATCCACGTGCCGCAGTTCGGACACTCGTCGCCGCGCGCCGAGTCGTACCCGCAGACGTAGCAGGTCCCCTCGACGTACCGGTCCGCGAGGAACATCTGGTCGTGGACGCAGTACAGCTGCTCCGTCTGGCGCTCGACCAGGTAGCCGTTGGCGAGGAGCTCCGAGAAGAACTCCTGGGATGTCGCGACGTGCTCGGGGCACGTGCTCGTTCCCGAGACGACGTCGTAGCGGATGTCGAGCGCGTCGAAGGTCCGCCGCATGTGGGCGTTCCAATTCGCGACATAGTCCGCGTACTGCTCCCCGGCCTGCTCGGCGGCGATCGTGATCGCGACACCGTGGTCGTCGGACCCGCAGACGGCGAGGACGTCGTCCCCGCACATCCTCAGCGTGCG
>JBCCSK010000472.1:0-3898 GCA_039200205.1 Planctomycetota bacterium | reverse complement strand
GGGGGGGGGCTACCGTCCGCCGGCGGGGGGGGCGGCGCTGTCACTTTTCGCGGCCCTAAGCGTGGCTCGGCCAACCCACGCCGCCGCCGCGGCGCTGGCACCAGCCCGCCCCACCACCCCCCGGGGGGCCAGTGCGGTCATGGAGAGGCGAGAAAGGGGTGTCAGGCGGCCCTCGATGCGGACAATGGCCCGCATGCGCCCGCTGACCCTCGACGTCAACGGCGACCGCCTCGAGACGGCCGCCCCCGACCACTGGACCCTCCTGGAGGTCCTGCGCTACCGCCTCGGCCTCACCGGGTCGAAGCAGGGCTGTGACAAGGGCGACTGCGGCGCCTGCACGGTGCTCGTCGACGGGCGCCCGGTCCTCTCCTGCCTGACCCTCGCCGCCGAGGCCGAGGGCAGCGCGGTCACGACGATCGAGGGCCTCCGCCCGCGCCACGTCGCGGAGCACGGGAGCGGCGTCGACCCGGTCCAGGACGCCTTCGACCGCTGCGGCGCGCTCCAGTGCGGATTCTGCCAGCCCGGAATGATGCTCTCGGCGCGCGCCCTGCTCGACAAGAGCCCCGAGCCCTCCCGGGAGGAGATCCAGAAGGCGCTGTCGGGCAACCTCTGCCGCTGCACCGGCTACACCCAGATCCTGGAGGCCGTCGAGACCGCTCTTTCGGAAGCGGTCGGCCGCGACGCCCCGCGCCCCGCCTGGGTGGAAGAGCGCAATCACGTCCGCGAGGAGGCGTTCTAGAGATGAGCGCACGCGACATCCACGGAACCGACGCCCCCTGGGAGACGTTCAGGGTCGTCGGCAAGAGCCACCGCAAGATCGACGGCATCGCCAAGGCGACCGGCGAGGCGGTCTACACGGACGACATCCAGCTGCCGGGGATGCTGCATGCGAAGACGCTGCGCAGCCCCCACGCCCACGCGACGATCGTCTCGATCGACACGACGCGCGCCGAGGCGCTCCCCGGCGTGCACGCGGTGATCACGGGGAAGGACCTCCCCATCCAGTACGGCGTGATCCCCTGGACGCCCGACGAGACGGCGCTCTGCGTCGACAAGGTACGCTTCATCGGGGACGAGGTCGCGGCGGTCGCGGCGATCGACGAGGACACGGCCAACCGGGCGCTGGAGCTGATCGACGTCGAGTACGAGCCGCTGCACGCCTACCTCGACCCCGAGGAGGCCCTGGAGCGCGACGAGCCGCAGATCCACCAGAACCGCAAGCAGAACAACGTCAGCAAGCACGTCGAGCTCGACTTCGGCGACGTCGACGGCGCGCGCGAGTCCGCGGACGTCGTGCTGGAGGGCGAGTACTCCTTCCACGGCTCGACGCACACCGCGATCGAGCCGCACTGCGCCGTGGCGAAGGTCTCGCCGGACGGCGTTCTGACGCTGTGGTCGGCGACGCAGATCTCGCACTACGTCCACCGCGCGCTCGCGCGCGTGCTGGAGTGGGAGCCCCAGAAGATCCGCGTGATCCAGCCCTGCCTGGGCGGGGCGTTCGGCGGCAAGTCGGACCCGTTCAGCCTCGAGTTCTGCGTCGCGAAGCTCGCGCAGCTCACCGGGCGACCGGTGAAGATGCTGTGGACCCGCGAGGAGGTCTTCTACGCGCATCGAGGGCGGCATCCGATGCAGATGCGCTACCGCACGAGCGCGACGAAGGACGGCAAGATCACCGGCGTCGACGCGAAGATCCTGATCGACGGCGGCGCGTACAGCTCGTTCGGGCTCGTCACGACGTACTACTCGGGCCAGCTCCTGACGGGGCCCTACGCGTTCCCCGCCTACCGGTTCAACTCGACGCGCGTGTTCACGAACAAGCCGCCGTGCGGGCCGAAGCGCGGCCACGGATCGGTGCAGCCGCGCTTCGCGTTCGAGTGTCAGCTCGACGAGGTCGCCGAGCGGCTCGGCCTCGACCCGATCGAGATCCGCCGGATGAACTTCCACGGCGAGCACACGCGGACCGTGAACGGCCAACGAATCACGTCGAGCGGCTTCCTGGAGTGCCTCGAGAAGGTCGAGCGCGCGTCCGACTGGAAGGCCCGTCACCGTAAGCTGCCGCGCGGGCGCGGACTGGGCATCGCAGGCTCGATGTACATCTCGGGCACGAACTACCCGATCTACCCGAACGAGATGCCTCAGGCCGGCATCCAGCTCAAGGTCGATCGGTCCGGCCTCGTGACGGTCTTCAGCGGTGCGAACGACATCGGCCAGGGGTCGAACTCGGTCGTGCGCTACCTGGTGGCGGAGGAACTCGGCATGGACCCCGAGCACGTCCGCGTGCTCGCGGCCGACTCCGACCTCTGCCCCGTCGACCTCGGTGCCTACTCGAGCCGCGTGACCTTCATGGTCGGCAACGCGACGATCGACGCGGCGCGCAAGCTGCGGTCGAAGGTCGTCGCGGCCGTCGCGGAGAAGTGGGAGATCGAGGCAGAGCGAGTCCGCCTGATCGAAGGCCGCGCGATCGACCTCGAGGACACGGACCGCGCGATCTCGACGCGCGAGGCGTTCGAGCTCGCCGAGGCGCGCTTCGACACGCTGGGCGCGACGGGCTCCTACAACACGCCCCAGCTCGGCGGCGACTACCGCGGCGGCACGATCGGCGCGTCGCCCGCGTACTCGTTCACGGCGCACATCGTCGAGGTCGAGGTCGACGAGGAAACGGGGCGGATCACGGTGCCGAAGGTCTGGTGCGCGCACGACTGCGGGCGCGCGCTCAACCCGCGGCTCGTCGCGGGGCAGATCGAAGGCTCCGTCTACATGGGGATCGCCGAGGCGCTGCTCGAGGAGCACAAGGTGAACCGCTTCGGCCTGCACCAGGGTCCCTCTCTGCTCGACTACCGCATTCCGACGGCGATCGACACGCCCGAGATCGAGGCGTTCATCGTCGAGAGCCTCGATCCCGAGGGCCCGTACGGCGCAAAGGAGGCGGGCGAAGGTCCGCTGCACTCCGCGATCCCCGCGCTTGCGAACGCGATCCACGACGCCGTCGGCATCCGCCTGCGCGAGCTGCCGTTCACCCCGAAGAAGGTCCTCGCCGCCCTGCGCGAGCAGCGCGAGGTCGGCGCCCCCGGCCGGACGGCGGGCGCCGCGACGGCGATGGAGGGGCACGCCTGATGCTGCGACTGCCCCGATTCCAGCTGGAGGAGCCCACGGGGGTCTCCGACGTCGTTGCGCTCCTCGCGGAGCACGGCGAGGAGGCGATGGTCGTCGCCGGCGGCACGGACCTCTTGCCGAACATGAAGCACGGGCTGTTCGAGCCCAAGGTGGTCGTCAGCCTCCGCCGCGTCGACGAGATGCGCGGCATCGAGGCCACGCCCGACGGCGGTCTACGGATCGGCGCAACGGCCACGATCGCCGAGATGGCGGCGCACGAAGCCGTGATCGCGCGCGCTCCGGCGCTGGCGCAGGCGGCGTCGCTGATCGCCGGCCCGCAGCTGCGCGAGATGGGCACGGCGGGCGGCAACGTGATGCTCGACACGCGCTGCCAGTGGTACAACCAGACGCACTTCTGGCGGAAGTCGCTCGGCTACTGCCTGAAGAAGGACGGCACCGTCTGCCACGTCGTCGCCGGCGGGCGCAAGTGCGTCGCCGCGGCGTCGAACGACACCGCGCCGGTGCTGATGACGCTCGGCGCCACGGTCGTCTTCGAGTCGCCGCGCGGCCGCCGTGAGGTCCTCGTCGACGAGATCTGGAAGGCCGACGGCATCTGGAACAAGAAGGCCGAGCGCGACGAGATCCTGACCGAGATCCGCGTCCCCGCGCAGGCCGCCGGCCACCGCGGCGCGTACGGCAAGCTGCGCGACCGCGGCGAGATCGACTACTCGCTCTTCGGGTGCGCGATGCGCCTCGATCTCGGTGAGGACGGCGCGGTGATCGACGCCGACCTCGTGTGCGTGGC
>JBCCSK010000471.1:0-3908 GCA_039200205.1 Planctomycetota bacterium | reverse complement strand
GCAGTGGCGGGCCGTGCTCGCGGGAGGGACGCGATGAAGCGCCTCGACCTCGGTCCCGGCACCGTCGCCAAGGTCTGCGGCCTGGCGCGCGCGGAGGACGTCGACCTCGCCGTCGACGCGGGCGCCGACCTGCTCGGCTTCGTCTCCTATCCCGAGTCGCCCCGGCACCTGAGCGACCTCGTCGCCGTCGCGCTCGCGGGTCGAGCGCGCGACGCGGGCGCGCGACCCGTCCTCGTCGCCGTCGACGCCGAGCGGAATCGCGTCGACGCGCTCGTCGAGAGCGCGGGGTTCGCCGCGGTCCAGCTGTGCGGCGACGAGCGTCCCGACGACTGGCGCGGCGCCGCCTACCCGCTCCTCCGGCGGATCGGCGTCGCGGACGGTGCCGACGCCGAGCTCGCGCGCTGGACCGACGTGGCGTGCACGTTCGTGCTCGACCACCCGTCCTCGCCCGGCGGCAGCGGACGCAGCGTCGAGACGGATCTCGCCGCGGATCTCGCGCGGCGCGCCCCGTGCCTCCTGGCCGGCGGGCTCGACGGCGATCGGCTCGAGGCCGGCCTCCCCGCGCCGCTCGTCGCCGCGCCGTTCATCGGCTTCGACGCCTCGTCGCGCCTCGACCACGAGCCGCGCCGCAAGAACCCGGACGCCGTCCGCCGCTTCGTTCGCGCCGCCCAGGCATTCCCTCCGCCCTCGATGAGACGAGCCCGATGACCGCCCCGACGACCCGCGATGCCTTCCGCACCTCGCCGCGCTTCACCGCCGGCGGGCCCACCCCCGACGACGCCTTCGGTATCGGCGCCGGGTTCGGCGGCTGCTTCGCGCCCGAGACGCTGATGTCGAACCTCTTCGAGCTGGAGTCGCTCTGGCTCGAGGCGCGCGAGGATCCGACGTTCCGCGCGGAGCTCGACGATCTGCTGACCAGCTTCGCGGGCCGGGCGACGCCGCTGACGTTCGCCGAGAGGCTCTCCGAGCGCGTCGGGGCCGAGATTTGGCTGAAGCGCGAGGACCTCCTGCACACCGGGGCGCACAAGCTGAACAACACGCTCGGCCAGTGCCTGCTCGCGAAGCGCGCGGGCAAGTCGCGCATCATCGCCGAGACCGGCGCCGGCCAGCACGGCGTCGCGTCGGCGACGACCGCCGCGCGGCTCGGGCTGGAGTGCGTGGTCTACATGGGGGCGAAGGACGCCGAGCGCCAGGCGCCGAACGTCCAGCGCATGGGGCTCCTCGGCGCGAACGTCGAGCTCGTGCACTCGGGCGCACAGACGCTCAAGGACGCCGTCGACGAGGCGATGCGCGCGTGGGTCGAGGATCCGGCCGGCTCGCACTACGTGCTCGGCAGCGCGCTCGGTCCGCACCCGTTCCCGCGCATCGTCGCCGACTTCCAGAGCGTCATCGGGCGCGAGGCGCGCGAGCAGCTCGAGGAGCGCACCGGCGAGCTGCCCGACGTCGTCGTCGCGTGCGTCGGCGGCGGCTCGAACGCGATCGGGATCTTCAAGGGGTTCCTGGAGGACGAGGGCATCGCGCTCATAGGCGTCGAGGCCGGGGGGCACGGCGTCCCGTCGGGCGAGCACGCGGCGCGGTTCAGCGGCGGATCGCCGGGCGTGCTGCACGGCGCACACACGTGGGTGCTCCAGGACGGCGCCGGACAGGTGCGCGGGACGCACAGCGTCAGCGCCGGCCTCGACTACCCCGCCGTCGGGCCCGAGCACGCGGCGCTGCACGCGGCGGGGCGTGCGCAGTACGCGAGCGCGACCGACGACGAGGCGCTCGACGCGTTCGCGACCCTCGCCGAGCTCGAGGGGATCCTTCCCGCGCTGGAGACGAGCCACGCGATCGCGTGGATCCTGCGGAACGCGGAGTCGCTCGCGGGGCGGCGCGTCCTCGTGAACCTCTCGGGTCGCGGCGACAAGGACCTGGAGAGCGTGATCCGCGCCAACGCGGAGCGAGGGCGCACGCTGTGACGGACCTCGAGCGAAACCGGCTCGTGCTGCGCACGAACCTCCTGCGCGCCAGCGGCGTCACGCGTGTCGCGCCCTACCTCACGGCCGGGGACGGCGGGCTCGATCGCACGCTCGAGCTGCTCGGGGCGGTCGAACGGGCGGGCGCCGCCTGCGTCGAGCTCGGCGTGCCCTTCACGGATCCGATCGCGGACGGCCCGATCCTGCAGGCGGCGGCGGCGCGCGCGCTGAGCCACGGGACGACGCTCGACGGCATCGAAGACACCGTGCGCGCCTACCGCGCGCGCGGCGGCGAGGTGCCGATCGTCGCGTTCAGCTACCTGAATCCCCTGATGAGCGGCGGCGCGCCCGGCGCGCTCGCGGCGCGCTTCGCATCGCTCGCCGACGCCGGCTTCGACGGCGTCCTCGTCCCCGATCTGCCGATCGAGGAGGCCCCCGCGATCGTCGCGCTCGCGGAGCAGTCCGGCCTGGCCGCCGTGCTCTTCTGCGCGCCGACGACGAGCGACGAGCGCCTGGCGCGGGCGGCGGAGGCCACGCGCGGCTTCCTCTACGTCGTCGGGCGAACGGGCGTGACGGGCGCGTCGACTTCCATGTCGAACGATGCGACGGACTACCTGGCGCGCGCGCGGCGCATCGCCGGGGACGTGCCGATCGGCGTCGGCTTCGGGATCCGGAGCGCCGAGCAGGTCACCGCCGTCGCCGAGCACGCCGAACTCGCGATCGTCGGCAGCGCTCTCGTCGCGGCCATCCACGAGGCCGCGACGGCTGCCGACGGCGACTCGACCGAGGCGGCCGTTCGCTGCGCCACCGAGTTCATGGAATCGCTTCTCCCCACCTCGAACCGAGCCCTCCCTCGCCCGTGAGAACCCACCTCGCACACCTCGACCGCGCGATCGCGCGGATGCTCGACGAGCGCGCGCGCCTGGCGCGGACCACGATCGACGGTGGAGCGCAGCCCGCGGCCGTCGACCCCTTCGTCGACGACCTCCTGCGCCGCGCCGAGGGCGACTTCCCGGCGAACGAGCTGCGCGCGGTCTTCGAGGCCGTCGCGAGAGGCTGTCGGTCTGCCGCAGGAGAGGAGGTGACGCCGTGATCGTCGCGTTCGAGAAGGGAACGTCCGAGGCCGACGTGCAGGGCGTCGTGCGCGACCTCGAGACGCGCGGGCTCAGGACCGCACGGTCGAGCGAGCCGCGGCGGCCGATCGTCGCGATCGTCGACTCCGTTCCCGAGGAAGTCACGGGCCAGCTCACCGCGAACCCGATCGTTGCCGACGTCGTGCGCCCGCGCGGCTCGTGGCGACGCGTCGATCGCGCCTTCCGCGACGCTCCGACCGTCGTCGACGTGGGCGGCGTCCCGTTCGGCGGCCGCGGCGTCACGGTCATCGCGGGGCCGTGCAGCGTCGAGGGCCGCGACGTGATCCGCGAGGTCGCGGCGCTCGCGAAGGCGTCCGGCGCGCACGTCCTGCGCGGCGGCGCGTTCAAGCCGCGCACGAGCCCCTACGCGTTCCAGGGCCTCGGCAAGGAGGGCCTGCGCCAGCTCAAAGAGGCCGGGGACGAGGTCGGCATGCCCGTGATCTCCGAGGTGATGGACGCCGCCCAGCTGCCGGCATTTCGCGACGCGGGCGTCGACTGCCTCCAGATCGGCGCGCGGAACATGCAGAACTTCACGCTGCTCAAGGCGGTCGCGGGGACCGGGGTGCCGGTGATGCTCAAGCGTGGACTGTCGGCGACGATCGCCGAGTGGCTCCAGGCGGCCGAGTACCTCGCGGCGTTCGGCGCGGAGGGGATCATCCTGTGCGAGCGGGGGATCCGGACGTTCGAGACGGCGACGCGGAACACGCTCGATCTCACGGTGCTTCCGCTCCTGCGGCAGTGGACGCACCTGCCGATCGTCGTCGACCCGAGCCACGCCGCCGGGATCCCCGAGCTGATCCCGCCGCTCTCGCGCGCGGCG
>JBCCSK010000470.1:0-3950 GCA_039200205.1 Planctomycetota bacterium | reverse complement strand
CTGGGCAGCAGAATCGGAGAGTGCTGCCCAGGCTGTGCGAGGTCGGGCCCGGCAGTGGAAACGACCATGGAGCCCTGTTGAGCGTTTTGTCACAATCTTGATCGGTGCCCCTGCCCTCACCAAGCCTCGAGGAACGACTCCGACGACTCTCACGCGAGCTTTGCGCTGCCCTGTGCGCCGTCATCCACGGTGCGTTCGAGGCGCGCGACGTCCCGCACGAGAGCCCGATTCGACCCGTTCGCCTCACGTCCACGCTCGGGCTCGACAAGAGCCTCGCGAGCCGCGTCGCGCGGGCGCTGTCGAGCGACGACGAGCTTCGCGCGCTGCACAGCATTCCGACGCCCCAGGGCCTCTCGATCATTGCAGCGGCCGCGCTGGAGGCGGGAGCGGACGCGGCGGCGCTCGGGAGGCTCGGCGCGGTGACCGAGGACTACCGCGCACTCCTGGCGGAGTTCTCGGGCGGACGTTCGGACCTCGAAGCGACCCTCGCGGGCTGGATCCCAGAGCAGCGAGCGCGCGCAGACCGCGAGGCGCGCCGGTCGGTCTTCCGTGGCATGACGACGCTCAGCGGAACGCGGGCCAGTGCGATCTACAACGCGCTGTACGTCATGCCATCGGAGGACGGTGAGCATCTCGACAGCGTGGTCGTCGGCGTGCGCCAGGACCTGCGCAAGCTCCGCTCCGATGCCTCGCTCGTCGTCGTGGGCCTTCGGACCGATCCTGAGCGGGTGGAGCCGACGTTGGAGCGGCAGAGCGTCGCCGGGCGGCCGCTCGAGGAGGATCCCGCCGCGATCGTGCTGCCCGACCTCTGCTCGCACCCGATCCCGCCCATCGCCGCGGAGGAGTGGCGCGACGAGCTCGTCGTCGGAATTGCGGACGACGCTCTCGACGTCAACGAATTCACGACGCTCGGCTTCGCGTGGCGGACGAAGCGTCACTTCCCGAGCGTCGCATCGGAATCGCTTCGGTTCGATCATCTGACGTCGTGCCTGACCCGCCCGACCGAAGCGCTGGTCGTCGATCTCTTCGTCCACCGCGACGCGGGGTGGATCACACCCCAGGTGACGTTCTCCGCGGAGGGGCGCGCTCCGCGCCGCCGCGCAGAGGGTCCTGGAGAGGAGGCGCCGGTGCCGACCGACCTCGAGCGCGCGCCCGGCGGACTCGCGAGCGCACACGTCCGCGCCTGCCCCGCGATCGCCGAGACGGTCTGTCGGGAAGCCGGCCTGGAGCGAGGCGACTTCCGCGCCTACCGCGCGTGCATCGAGCTTCCGGTGCCGGGCGAGGAGCTGACGCTCTGGTGGCCGCGGCGCACTCGGGAACCTGACGGATCCCGGCCCGAGACGGCCTGACGGCCCGCGGAGCCGCGGCTGCGCGGAGCGGAATAGACTGGAGCGCGCGCCGTCGGCGCAACTCGTCCCTTCCCCTCAGGCCTCGCACCCCGCTCGCGAGGCCGCAACCGACATGGTCCAACTCCCCGCTTCCGTGGGCGCGTACGCGCTCGCGATCGTCGTATCGATGCCCGCTCTCGCCCAGGCCGACGGCCCGGCGCTCGGCACCAGCCGCATCACGCAGGGGGACATCACCAGCGGCTCGCTCTCGCTCGACGAGATTCGGGCCGCGGGTCTGCGGATGTTCGCGACGCCGTTCAACCGCCTCGACGGCTACGGCGACGGGTCGATGGACCCGCTCGACCCGACGTCCCCCGGAGGTCGCCCGACGCTGCAGAACAACGGCACGTTCCTCCGCGTGAACGGCCTCGACGCGCAGACGTGCATGGAGTGCCACGCCGTCGGAAGCAACGCGACGGTCCCGTTCACGTTCGCCGTCGGCGGCGTGGGCGCGTCGAACACGAACGTGCTGTTCCAGCCGAAGCGCATCGACGTCGCGGACTCGACCGGGCTCGGCTTCGCCGACTTCGACGGGCGCTACATCAACCCGCCGTTCCTGTTCGGCTCGGGCGGCGTCGAGCTCGTCGGCCTGGAGATGACCAACGATCTCCAGCGCCTCCTCCGCGCGGCCTACGCGACGCCCGACACGGACGTTCCGCTCGTGACGCACGGCGTCTCGTTCGGCGTCCTTCGCTACGACAGCGCCGCGCAGGGCTTCGACTACTCCCGCGTGGAGGGCGTGGACGACGACCTCGTCGTTCGCCCCTTCGGACGGAAGGGCGAGTTCCCGACGGTCCGCGCGTTCGACGTCGACGCGATGCTGTTCCACTTCGGCATGGAGCCGGTCGAGCACGTCGGAGCCGGCATCGACGAGGACGGCGACGGAGTCGCGGACGAGATCCTCGTCGGCGAGATCTCGGCGCTGCACGTCTTCAACACGAACCTGGAGCGCCCCGAAGTCCGCGACTGGAACGCCGACGCAGCAGCGGGCGGCAGCCTCTTCGATGCGATCGGCTGCGCGGAATGCCACGTGCCCGAGCTGCACACGCGGACGCCTTCGATCCGCTACCGCTTCCCGGAGGTCCCGACGGCTCCCGCCGTGAACGAGTTCATGCGCGTGAACCTGGTGCAGTCGACGGCCGGCTTCGAGCCCTCGCCAGCTGGCGGCGTGGTCGTCCCCCTCTTCAGCGACCTGAAGCGCCACGACATGGGTCCGGACCTCGCGGAGAGCTTCGGGAGCCCCCTCGACGCGCAGTTCATCACGGCCCGCCTGTGGGGCGTCGCCGACACGGCGCCGTACCTCCACGACGGGCGCGCGACGACCCTGACGGACGCGATCCTGGCCCACGGGGGCGAGGCGCAGGCGGCCCGGGACGCGTTCGCGGCCCTCCAGCCGGCCGATCAGACCCTCGTCCTGACGTTCCTGAAGCGGCTCCGGACCCCCGTCGATCCCGCGAGCGACCTGCTCCCGTGACGAACGGACGCTCTCTTTCGAGCGAATGAGCGAAAGCCCACACCGGGACACCGTCGATAGCCGGGAGGGGTCTGCGACGCGCGCGACCCCGTTCTCACGATCCCGAGCTCGATATGCGTCCCCACGTCTCCACCCGCCTGGTCCTCGCCGTCGCCGGTCTCGCGCTCAGCGCCGGCTGTAGCTCCACCACCAAGGAGGCCGCGCCGGCGGCCCCCTCGACGCCGATCTCGGCCCAGCCCTTCGCAAGCGAGGTCGGCATGGGCCTCGCGGACCTCCAGGAGAAGGCCGCCGAGCTCGTCACGAAGTGCGAGGAGCTCCTGGCCGCGATCGAGCTGGGCGACCTCGCCGCGTGCCAGGGCGCGTACTTCGCGGCCCGCGCGCCGTACGAGGAGATCGAGCTCCTCGCCCGCGCGTTCCCCGACCTCCACCGCTCGATCGACGCGCGCGCCTACGACTTCCCGACGGGCGAGCTCGACGTCAACTTCCGCGGCTTCCACCGCATCGAGATCTTCCTCTTCGCGCGGGACAAGCCGGAGCCGGCCCTGGCCTACGCCAAGCAGCTCCTCGAGGACGTTCAGGAGCTCGAGCTCGCGCTGGCCGATCGCAGCCGCTACGACGCCTCGATGACGTTCGACGCGATGATCGACCGCTGCATGGAGATCGCGACGCGCACGGTGTCGAGCGAAGAAGAGATGTGGAGCAACCAGTCGCTCATCGTCATCCGCCACGGCTGGATCGGGATCCACAGCCAGTACCGCTACTACGCCGGCGCCGTCCGGGAGCGCGACGTGCAGCTCGCCGAGCGGATCGACCGGACCTACCGCAAGGCGATCGAGCTGATCGCCGACGAGTTCCCGCTGGGCCAGGTCCAGGGCTCGCCGTATTCGCTCATCGACTCCGGTGAGCGCAGGGCGATCGCGGACGCGAGCCTCAAGCTGCGCGGCTACCTGGTGAAGGCCCAGGAGAAGCTCGAGCTCGTCGACGCCTGATCGATCTTCTCCTGGGCCTTCACCAGGTAGCCGCGCAGCTTGAGGCTCGCGTCCGCGATCGCCCTGCGCTCACCGGAGTCGATGAGCGAATACGGCGAG
>JBCCSK010000469.1:0-3973 GCA_039200205.1 Planctomycetota bacterium | reverse complement strand
CCGGGACGGTCAGCGGTGCGCCGAAGGTGCGCGCGATGGAGCTCGTCGCGGCCGGGAACGCGGCGGCCAGCACGTCGAGCGCGTCGTGGCCCGGGGCGAGCTCGGCGCCGACGCGGCTGACGAGGTGCTGGACGCGCGGGAAGCGAACGAGGGTCCGGTGCTCCTCGACCTCGACGGTTCCGATGCGCGCGACGCGGCCCGCGTCGTTGCGGGCGAGGTCGACGAGCATGTCGTGCTCGGCGCACTCCTTCTCGTCGCGGCGCAGCTCGGCGCCGAGCGCGTCGTCCTCGGTCGGCGTCGCGCCGCGCGGCCGCGTGCCCGCGATCGGCACGACCTCGATCCGCCCGCCGCTGACCGAGACGAGTCGCTCGGGCGACGAGCCGACGAGCGTCCGGCCGTCGGCCTCGAAGAAGAACATGTGCGGCGCCGGGTTCACGAGGCGCAGCACGCGGTAGAGCGTGAACGGGTCGCCCTCGAAGCGCTGGTCGAAGCGCTGGGACAGGACGGCCTGGAAGATCTCGCCCTGGCGGATCGACTCCTTGAGCGAGGCGACGCCCGCCTCGAACTCCTCGCGCGACGTGAGCGCGGTGGGCTCGGGGTCGAGGAGGCGGAAGCCGGCTTCCTCGGGCTCCGGCCCGTCGAGGTCGACGGCGATGCGCTCGACGCGCTCGCGCGCCGCGGCCTCGTCGCTCGCGCCGGCGGGCGCGGCGCACAGGATGGTGCAGGTCTGGGCCGCGTGGTCGAACGCCACGACGTCGGGGTAGTGGTCGAATGCGGCCTCCGGGATGGCGTCGCCGGCCGGGCGCGGGACGCGCGGCTCCAGCGTGCACGCCCACTCGTACGAGAAGCAGCCGATCCAGCCGCCGCGGAACGGAGGCAGGTCGGGGTGCGCGATCCGCGTCCCCTCGCGCCCGCGTCGACGCGCGGCCTCGCGCAGCGCCTCGTGCGGCGACACCGCGAGCGTGACGCTCGACCCGTCGCGTTCGGTGAGAGTCGCCTCGCCGGACCGCGCGCGCAGCGACGCGTCCGGATCGAGCGCGACGAAGCTGTAGCGCGCGAGTCGTTCCGGCCCCTCGACCGACTCGAGGAGGGCCGCGTGGTGGCCGGCGGCGCGCAGGCGCTCGAACGCCCGGACGGGCGTCGTGCGGTCGGCCGGCAGAACGGCCCACACGAGCCGATGGCGGTCGGCGTCGTCGGTCGTGGAGGCTCGGAGCGGACGCGTGGCGTTCACGGTTCGGGCGGTCGGGAGGTGAATGGGAGTGGAAAACGAACGCGGGCCCCCGAGGTTTCGTCTCGGGGGCCCGCGGGTGATCTCTGCGCCGTTCGTCGGCAGGGCGGGGAGCGGCGTCTTGCGTCTACGACGTGTGCGCCGGTCCCCGGAGACATCCGGGGCCCTCGAACCACCATCGCCAGGGCCAGAGGCCCTGGGGGGCTGTGGAGCGCTGCGCTCGACGCATGCCCGGGACGCTACTCGCCCCGGGCTCGCATCGGTGCGGCGGATCCTGTGAAAATCTCGTGCGGCCTCGCGCGTGGACGCCCGCGTGCGACGCTGGGCCGCGTTCCTTACGGGTTGCGCGAATGCACCGCGGCCAAGGCGCGTAGCGTTCCCCCAGACCACTGCCATGACACATCTCGATCTCGTCGCGCTCGGAGTGCAGCTCGGAGACCTCTCCGCGCACTCGCTCTACATGGGCTGCGCCGTCGTCGGCGGCGCCGTGCTCTCGATCCAGCTCCTGCTCCTGCTCATCGGCGGCGACGGACTGGCGTTCTTCTCGATCCGGACGCTGGCGTCGTTCCTGACGTTCTTCGGACTGATCGGCCTCTACGGACTCCAGGAGAACTGGTCGCCCGCGCTGACCGCCGGCGCAGCGCTCGGCTCCGGCATCGGGATGATGGTGTTCGTCGCGTGGCTCTTCTCGCTGCAGAGCAAGCTGCACCAGGAGGGCAACCTCGATCCGAGCGCCGCGGTCGGCGGGACGGCCACCGTCTACCTGCGCGTCCCGGGCGCGGGCGAGGGCAAGGGCAAGATCACCGTCGCGATCCAGGGTCGCACGGCGGAGTACGCAGCGATCACGAGCGGGCCCGAGCTGCCGACCGGCAGCGACGTCCGCGTGACGCGTATGGTGAACGAGACGACCTTCGAAGTAGAGAGAGCCTGACCATGATTCCCCTGCCCTTCTTCCCGTTCGCGCAGATCGGACTGGAGACGTACATCCCCCTCGCCGGCGTCCTCGTCATCGCGGGGTTCATCTACGCGATCGCGCGTCGCTACAAGCGCTGCCCCTCGAACCGGATCCTCGTCGTCTACGGACGAACGGGAAAGGGCCAGTCGTCGAAGCCGATCCACGGCGGCGGCACGTTCGTGTGGCCGCTGATCCAGAGCTACGACTTCCTGTCGCTCGATCCGATGCAGATCGACATCCCCCTGGAGGGGGCGCTGTCGCTCGAGAACATCCGCGTCAACGTGCCGAGCGTGTTCACGGTCGCGATCGGCACGGAGTACGAGATCATGAACAACGCGGCGATCCGCCTGCTCGGGCTCTCGCAGACCGAGATCATGAAGCAGGCCGAGGACATCATCTTCGGACAGCTGCGCCAGGTGATCGCGTCGATGCGGATCGAGGAGATCAACCGCGACCGCGACGTGTTCCTCTCCAGCGTGCAGGGCTCGCTGGAGCCCGAGCTCGCGAAGATCGGCCTCGTGCTGATCAACGTGAACATCAAGGACATCACGGACGGCTCGGGCTACATCGAGGCGATCGGCCAGAAGGCCGCGTCCGAGGCGATCCAGCAGGCCGCGATCGACGTCGCCGAGCAGCAGCGCCGCGGCTCGATCGGCGTCGCGGAGGCGACCAAGGTCCAGGCGATCGAGGTCGCCGAGCGCGAGAAGGTGCGCGACATCGGCACGAAGGACGCCGAGCGCGAGCGCGCCGTTCGCATCGCTGAACTCGAGAAGGAGCGCGAGGTCGGCGAGCAGACCGCCGCGTTCGAGCGCGAGTCGCTCGTCCGCGACTCCGAGCGAGAGATGCGGATCGCGGTCGCCGCCGCGAACGCGAACGCCGTCGACGGCGAGAACGACTCCAAGGCCCAGATCGCGGCGGCGAACGCCGAGCTCAAGGTCAAGGAGGCCGAGGCCTACCAGCTCGGTGAGACGCGCCGGAGAGAGGCCGAAGCGGCCGTCCTCGAGGCCCAGTACATCGCCGAGGCGAAGGCGGCCGAGGCGCAGGCGACGAAGATCGAAGCCGAGAAGCGCGCCGAGCTCGAAGCGGCCGCGCGGGCCGAGAAGGCCGAGACGATCGTCACCGCCGAGGCGCAGGCCGAGCGCACGCGCATCCGCGCCGAGGGCGAGGCGGCCGCGACGTTCGCGCGACTCAACGCTGAGGCGCGCGGTCAGTTCGAGATCCTGAAGAGCAAGGGCGACGGTCTCCGCGAGATCGTCAACGCCTGCGGCGGCTCGAAGGAGGCGTTCCAGATGCTCATGATCGAGCACCTCGACCACCTCGCCGAGACGGCGGCCACCGCGATCTCGAACATCAAGTTCGACAAGGTCGTCGTGTGGGACGGTGCGAACGGCGGCAACGGCAACGGTGACTCGTCCTCCAGCACGAGCCGCTTCCTGCAGTCGCTCGCGGGCTCGCTCCCGCCGACGCTGCAGATGATGCGCGACATCGGCGGCGTCGAGATGCCGGAGTTCCTCGGTCGCATCGTCTCCGATGCCGAGCAGCGGAACGGCTCAGCGGACCTCGCCGAGTCCAGCGAGGCGACCGCGGAGGCCGAAGCGGAAGGGACCGCCGAAGCAGAGGATGCGCCGAAGGCCCGCCCCGGCAAGGGCAAGACCTAGGCGAGAGAGCGGCCCGCAACACCCGTGGGGGCGCGGGGGGCGGCAGGCCGGCGGGGCGGGGCGCGGCGGGGGGCGGGGGGGCGGCGCCGGGGGGGGCGGGGGCGGGAGCGGCGCGGACGGAGGGGGGAGCGG
>JBCCSK010000468.1:0-3987 GCA_039200205.1 Planctomycetota bacterium | reverse complement strand
GCGGAGTCGGCGACGAGGGTCTGCGCATCGCGGGTGTCCGCAGGGGCGGTTCGGGTCTCTTGTCCGACGAGCCCATGTCAGTCCCCTCGGCGCCGAGCCGGCCCGTTCGTCCGATGGCGCCGGGCCCGCCGACGCCGAGCGAGGCCGGACTCGTTCCGAAGCCCTCGCCGCCCCCGAGTGGAGCGGACGACCCCGGGTCGCCCCCGGCAGCGCTGCCCAGCGCGCGGAGCCCGATGCCGACGAAGGTCGACCTGACCGGCGCACTCGACCGGGACGTACTCGCGTCGCTGTTCGACGACGAAGAGGGGCGCCAGCTCGCGGGCGAGCTCGTCCAGGGCTTCTTCGAGCTTGCGCCCGAGCACCTGCGCGCGATGGAGATGGCGGTCGAGTGCGGCGACCTCGAGGCGTGCGCGCGCGTGGCGCACAAGTTCGTCTCGACGAGCGGCACGGTCGGCGCCATTCGTCTCGCGCAGATGCTGCGCGAGGTCGAGCAGTACGCCCGACGCGGGGACGCCAACGTGTCCGCGCGGCTCGTGGCCGGCTGCCGCGAGGAGACAGACCGAGCCCGGCGCGCGCTGCGCGCCACCTACGGCGCCTGATCCTGTTAGCGCTGCCCGAAGAGGACTTCGGGGTCGGGGAGGAGCAGGACGTCCCCGGCGCGGATCGAGTTCGCGTCGTCGAGGTCGTTGTACGTCGCGACCGCCTCGATCACCTTCGCGAGGGGCCGGACCTCGTAGAACCGCTGGCAGATCTCGCCGAGGACGTCGGTGGGCTGGACCGTGTACTCGAAGTCCGGGGCGTACGTCGGCGGGGGAGCGCCCTCGTCCGGGGGCGCCACGTCAGCCGCGGGCAGCAGGGCCTCCGCCGGCGGCGGTTCGGGGGCCGGGATCGGCTCCGCTCCGCTCGGACGCCCGAGGACGAGGCGGCCCCAGCCCTCGGGCACGGCCACGGAGTCGCTCGGGATGCCGTAGCGCCTCTCCCGCCGCTCGCGCAGCTCGGACGTCGTCCGGTTCTGCCACGACGCAGCCATCACGAAGAGGCTGCCGAGGATCAGGAGTCCGAGGAGAGCGCGCATCGAGGGGGGCCAAAAGGCCCCGCCGATTGTGTCGCGCGCCCTCCGTTCAATCCACTTGGAGCGTGGAGCTACGCCCTCAGGAGGCGGCGCCGGCGGCCGGCGCGTTGGCCTCCTCGGCCTCCTGCTCCGCCTCGCGGGCCATGCGCCGGTTCTCCAGCACGAGGAGCGAGGGGCTCGCGACGAACATCGACGAGTAGGTGCCGACCAGGACGCCGATGATGACCGCGTAGGCAAAGCCCTCGAGGTCGTTCCGCGTGCCGAGGTTGAAGACGAACAGCAGGACGACCGCGATCAGCGTCGTGATCGACGTGAGCAGCGTCCGCGCGAGCGTCTGGTTGATCGACTTGTCGATGATCTCCTCGAGGGAGCCCTTCATGCGCGGGCGGTTCTCGCGGATCCGGTCGAACACGACGATCGTGTCGTTCAGCGAGTAGCCGATGATCGTCAGGAAGGCCGCGATCATCACGAGCGAGAGCTGCGCGTTGATGAGGCCGGACCAGATCGCGATCGCGAGGAAGCCGAGCGTCACGAGCACGTCGTGGACGAGCGCGATGACCGCCGCGAACCCGAAGCTGTACTCCGCGAATCGGAAGCGGATGTACATGACGACCGCGAAGAGCGAGAGGAGGATCGCGAGGATCGCGTCGTCGCGCAGCTCCTGGACGACCTCGGGGCCGACCGCGTCCGACTTTGGAATCGGCTGCGCGAGGATGTAGTCGCGGCCGCCCGCGTCCTTCTCGCCCGAGAACGCGTCGACGAGCAGCTGGGCCACGCTCGATTCACTCGCCGTCGACGAGCTCGTGATTTCGAAGTCCCGCGACGCCTCGGGCGTTCCGCCGGCGGCGGCGGCGACCGTCAGGTCGTCGAGGGTCGTGCCCTCGAGCACGCTCTGGACGTCCGCGACGCTGTGGAGGCCCTCGAAGTACACCGTCCCGCGCAGGCCGCCCTCGCCCGTCGATTCGAAGCGGAAGCGGTTCGGGGCGAGCACGTCGGAGAGCTCCGACTCGACGCGGCTGCGGTAGCGGCTCGTGACCTCGCGGTCCGTCTCCGTTCCCTCGCCCTTGAACTCGACCTGGAACTTGCGATAGCCGTCGCCGTCGGCCGACGAGAGCAGCGGCTGCACGTTCGCGTCGACGAAGACCTCGCCGAGCGACTTGATGCGGCCCTCGATCGTCTCCTGGGACTGCGGTTCCGCCGTCGTGAGCGTCATCGACGTGCCGCCGAGGAAGTCGATCCCGTACTTGTCGATCCTCGGGAGCGCGGCGAAGAAGCCGACGCCGACGACGATGAGCACGAGCGAGACGACGGCCGTCTTCCGCGCCAGCGACATGAACTTGATGTTCGTGTCCTGGACGAGGCGCATCATCTTCCACTCGTCGACGCCCTTCTCGACCGCAAAATGGACGAGCACGCGCGTGAACACGAGCGCGGAGAACATCGACGTCAGGATGCCGACGGACAGCGTCGTGGCGAAGCCCTGCACCGGACCGGATCCGAACTGGTACAGGATGATCGCGGTGATCAGCGTCGTGACGTTCGCGTCGACGATCGTCGAGGTCGCGTTCTTGAAGCCGTCGACGGCGGCCTGCGCGGCGCGCCTGCCGCGCAGGACCTCCTCGCGGATCCGCTCGTAGATGAGGATGTTCGCGTCGACCGCCATACCGACGGTCAGGATGATCCCCGCGATTCCCGGCAGCGTCAGCGTCGCCTGCAGGATCGACATCGCGCCCATCAGGAGCACGAGGTTGAAGATCAGCGAGAGCGACGCGAAGACGCCCAGTCGCTTGTAGTAGACCGAGATGAAGACGAGGACGGCCAGGAGCCCCGCGATCACGCTGTAGAGGCCGAGGCGCACGTACTCGGCGCCGAGCGACGCTCCGACGGTCTCGCGATCCTTGAACTGGGGCTCGATGTCGAGCGAGCCAGAGTTGATGACCTGGACGAGCTCGTCGACCTCCTCCTGGGTGAAGCCGAACGCACCGCCGGTGATGCTGCCGCCGGTGTCCAGCTTCCCCTGCAGGACGGGGTCGGTGACGATCTCGTCGTCGATGACGATCGCCATCTGCTCGCCGAGGTGCTCCTCGGTGAACGCGCCGAAGTCACGCTGACGCAGCGTCGCGATCGCGAAGCCGACGGCGGGGAAGCCGGTCTGGTCGAGCGTGGGGAAGACGCGCGTGAAGTCGCCGCCCGAGAAGAGCCAGTCGGGGTTGTCCTCGACGACGAGCGCGACGAGCCGATCCGCGATGGCCGAGTCGACGTTGGCCTTGTTCACGCTCCTCGGGAAGAAGCGCAGGCGGCCGAGCGGCTCCCCGGCGTTCTCCGCTGCGAGCGTCGCGTTGTACTCGGTGATCTTGGCCGCGGGATTCTCGCGGACCCACTCGCGCGCCTTGTCCGTCTCGACGGCGAGGTCGTACGTCCCCGCGGCGTCGAGCGTGGTGGCGTGCATCATCACCTCCATCCGCCCGGTGTTCTCGATGAGAGCGCGCCAGGGGTCGCTCGCCTCGAGGGTGACCGGAGTCCCGGCGGCGTACGGCTTCGGCGACACGCCGTCACCCCACTCCAGACCGCGGAGGCGGTTCAGCGTGCGGCTCGAGTAGCGGATCTCATCGCCGCCGACCACGATGCGACCGCCGCTCGGGAAGTCGTCGACGTTCGACTCGGGGTCGAGGACGAGGTAGGGGGTCTCGCCGTCCGGGTCGTAGGCCGCGCCGAGGGTCGACGAAGCCTCCTGCGCAGGCGCAGAGAGGTTCGCCGGGAGCTCGACGACGATCCCGTCCTGGCCGGCCGTCCTGAATTTGACGTTCTTGACGCCCTGCGGGTCGACGCGCTTCCGCCAGATCGAGATGACGTTCCCGATCGCCTGCGACGTCGGCACGTTCGCGGGGATCTGTCCCGCCTCCCGTGCCGCTTCG
>JBCCSK010000467.1:0-4007 GCA_039200205.1 Planctomycetota bacterium | reverse complement strand
GGTGGCGCAGCATGCGCCACCAGGGCCGAGTAGCGGGGGCAGGATTCGAACCTGCGACCTCCGGGTTATGAGCCCGACGAGCTACCAGACTGCTCCACCCCGCGGTGCGTGGGCGAAGATCGTACTGCGCTTGAAGCAGAGTTCAAGGGGCTAGCCCGACCTCGTCACTAGAGTCGATGCCCAGTGCGTCGAACTCGTTCGCTGGCGGCGCTCTGCGCGTCGAGTCACCGGAGGCGGGGCCACTGGCCCCGTCGAGGACGGCTCGGCGTGCAAAGTGCCGCCAGCGGACGAGAGGCCGCCGAAGGCGGCCGGTTCGGCGTGCTGGGCGTCGAGTCCGGTGACGAGGTCGGGCCCGTGCAATCAGGTTCCATCGTCGCGGCGCGCGGTGTCCTGCGCGCTCTCGACGGACCGTCCCTGAAGACGCGCGACGGCGTCGTTCAGCGCGCCAAAGGCAGCGGGATCCCCCTCGATCACCCGCTCGCGCCACTCGGCCATCGGTACGGACTCGCCCTCCACCCTCTCGACGAGGGCCCGCAGGGCGGCCGTCCGGTCCGCGCCCGCCTCCGCACGCTCGACGAGGCCGGCGAGGATCGAGAGGTCCCGCACGGCGGTGGTCGGGTCCTCTTCGTTCCACGCTTCGGCCGACACGAGTTCGGCCATGCCGCGGGCGGCGCGGGCGGCGAGCGCGCGCGTTCCTTCGTTCGATTCGGCTTCGACGACGGCGCGAGCCAGCTCGGCGTAGTCGCGCACGGACGCCGGGTCGGGACTGCCCTCGGCCGCCTCGAGCTCGTCGAAGAGAGCGCCGAGCCTCGACTGCGCCGCGGGGATGCGGCCGGTGGCGCGCAGGAAGTCGACGCACTCGAAGCGGAGGCGTCGCGCGTCCCAGCCGAGGCCCGCGGCGACCTCGGACTCTGCGACGGCCGCATCGAAGCCGGCCACGGCCACGTCGATCGCTCGCTCCCGGTCGGGGCCGGGCGCGGCGTCCTCCGTGGGCGCGGAGAGCGCGGCGAGCTGCTCGTCGGAGCCGAAGAGGCCCTTCGCGAGCGCTGTGAGCGCGACGTCTTCCTCACCCGCCTCGAAGGCGGCAAGCGCGGCCGCGTGCACGCCGAGAAGGCGAGACCTGGCTTCGGAACCGAGTCGCGCCGGCACGAGGACCGGGTCGGCGCGCCGGAGGTCGATCGCCGCCCGCAGCGCCCAGCGGTGCGCGGCCGGCGGCAGGGCGCGGGCGGTCTCGACGTCGAGGGCGAGGACCGCGTCGAGCGCGATGCGCAGGCGCTGCACGCGCTCGGGATCGAGTGCCTCGGCCGTGCCGAGTTCGCCCGCGATGCGGTCGGCGAGACCGAGGACGGTGGAGCCGCGCTCGGGGCTCTCCGCGCTGAGAGCTCCCACCGTCCGGGCCAGCGCGCGCGCGACCTCGGTGTCGCTCGTCGCGATCTGCTCGACGAGCTCGGGCTCGGACAGCGCGAGCTGGACGACGTCGGCATCGCCGATCTGCGCGAGAAGATCGAGGAGGCCGATGCGGAGCTCGGGCGACGTCTCGGGGACGAGGCGCAGGACGCACCAGCGGGCCTCCGTCCGGCGCGCGTCGTGCCGGAGCACCTCGCGCAGGCCGTCCGACAGCAGCAGCTCCAGGGCGCGCGCTCGGCGGTCGAAGTCGGCCTTCGCGAGCGATTCGAACAGCTCCTCGACGATGTCTTCGGCCGCCTGGCTGCCGGGCGAGAGTCCGGCAGAGACCGCCTCCAGCGAGCCGAACAGCTCGTACTCGAGCTCGCCCGCGTTCGCGTCGCCGATGAGCGCGACGAGGATCCGCGCGCTGCGCTCGTTCGACGACAGCGTGAGTGAGGACGCAGCCGCGCGCCGGACCCCCATCGGGAGCGCGTCGTCGCGCACGAGGCCCGGGAGCGATCGCGCGAGCGGCTCGGCGACGGTCGCGCGCAGCTCGGGATCGTCGATCGCGAGGGCGAGGTCGCGCAGCGCGAGGATCGCGCCCTCGAGCGCATCGGGGTCGAGCGGTCGTTCGTTGCGCTTCCGGAGCGCGCGCTGGAACGCGTCGACGCCAGTTTCCAGGATCGGCGCGCGATACGCGTCGCCCTCGGCCCCCTCGGGGAATGGAAGGCGCGGGAGCGCGCCGATCGCGACCCACGCCGTCGGCGGTCCCTTCGCGTGGGCGGTCCCCGTCACCTCGACGAGCGCCGCCCGCACTCCGGTCGCCGCATCACCGAGCGGGTCGGCGCCCTGCACGAGGTCGAGGAGGACGCCGAGGCGCGCGTGGAGTTCCTCGGGATCTCCCGTTTCGACGAGCCCGTCGAGGAGGATCGTTCGCGCCTCGGTCGGGTCGATCCCGCCTGCGGCGACGGCGCGCCCGACGGCGCGCGAGGCGCGCGCGGCCATGCCGGGATCGGGCCAGTCGAGGAGCTCGCCTTCGAACTCCGCCAGCTCGATCAGTCGGAGCGCGCGCTCGTTGGCCACCTCGATCGTCCGGGCGAGCTCGTCCCGGCCCGTCGCAGCGGGCGGGAGCCCGCGAAGCGGCCTCCAGCGCTCTTCGAAGTCCTCCGCCGACTCGTACCAGCGCGCGTAGAGCCGAAAGAGCGCGGCGCGGGCCCCGCTCCGGACCTCGGGCCGCGACTCCTCGGCCAGGAGTCGGGCGACGATCGGCGCGAGCTGGACGAGCTCGAGCTCGGCGACCACGTGGGCCGCGGCGACGCGCAGCTCGGGGATCGAGGCGGCCGCCGGACCGTCGCTCGCGAGGGCCGAGCGGAGCGCATTGAGGACGAGCTGGTCGCCCCCCTCGGCGGCGAGCTCGAGCTCGAGCCAGTCGAGCGCCTCCTTGGCGCGGGCCTCGCGCTGCGAACGACGCGCCGCCGCGAGGCCGGGCGGGATCGGACGCCCGGCGCGCAGGACGATGGCGAGAACGAGGTCGAGCTCGGTGGCGCCGGGATGCGCGATCGCGGCGACGTCGAGCTCCGCGGCGTCGAGGTCGAGAAGCTGGTTCGAGAGCCGCGTGATCAGCTGGACCCGACGGCGATCGAAGAGCAGTTGAGCGTCGCCGCCCTCCGTCCACTCCTCGGCGACGGGTCCCGGAAGCGCCGGCGCCGCTTCGGCGGTCGCTCCGAACGGGACCAATGCGAGGAAGAGGACGCTCATGGCTCCAAGCCGCATTCCTCGCGTGTCGTTCACTGTGTACGAATGTAGCACGCGGCGCCCTCGATCGAAGGGCGCACGCCGCCGGACTCCTTCCATCGGCCGCGTCGCGCGAGCGTCTTGTGCGTCGGCAACGAAGCCGTACGTAAGGAGCGCGTGGCGCCCAGAATCGATCACTCGGATCGGAGCCAGCGAGCCTCGATGCGCGCGGCGAGCTCTTCCGGTGACGCGCCCTCGACGTCGATCGCGAGTCGCGCGACGTCGCCGTACCACGGGGCGCGCCGACGATCGAGGACGGCGAACTCGTCACCCTCCGCGACCAGGGACGGCCTCGGGTTCGACGCGTCGCTGCGCATCCGCTCCCGGAGGAGGGCCAGGGGCGCGCGCAGCCAGACCGTGAAGACCTCCTGCTCGAGGACGCGCCGCGCCTCCTCCGACTCGACCGTCCCGCCACCGGTGCTCAGCACCATCGGCCCGTCCGCCCGCGACGTGAGCTCGCGAAGGCAGGCGACCTCCAGGCGACGCAGCTCGTCGATCCCGTCGCGCTCGATCAGCGTCGCGACGTGGGGCACGCCGGCCGCCCTCGCGACCTCCTCGTCCAGGTCCACGAAAGGGACGCCAGAGTGCTCGGCGAGGGCCCGCCCGACGGTCGTCTTGCCGGAGCAGCGGAGGCCGATGAGGGCGAGGATCGAGGGCGTCGGATGCGTCACCGGACGGCCTCCCCGTCGATCGCGCCGCCGAGCCAGTCGTCGAGCGCCGCCCCCATTGCGGCTCGCGCGCTCTCGCCCACGGGGCCGGGCGCTCCCCCGGCGCCGTACCGCTCGCGGTAGGCAGCGCCGAAGATCCGCAGGTGCTGGAGCCAGGCC
>JBCCSK010000466.1:0-4049 GCA_039200205.1 Planctomycetota bacterium | reverse complement strand
GGGGGGTTGGGGGGGGGGGCGGTTTCGGGCGAGCCTGTCGTCGTGTGGGGGGGGGGGGCGGCCCCGGTCAAACCGGCGCGGTTGCGGGTCCTGTTTGCCGCGGGGGGGGCCCGCCCCCCGCACGCCGCTCTGGCGCGGCTCGACGACCTTGCGTTCGCGCATCACGACCGGCTCGCCGAGGAACGAGACCTGCCAGCCTGCCGGCAGCGTCAGGAAGGGCCCGAGCTCGGGACGTCGGCTCAGGAGCTCGCTGAACGGCACGAGCTTGAGGTTCTCGGGCCGAGCGACGTCGAGCTTCGAGTCGTGGGCCCCGACGTACCACCCCGAGCGTCCGTCCATCGGCGCCGTCAGCCGATCGAGGAACGGCGCGGCGCAGGTGTCGAGATCGCGGACGATCAGAGCCGACTGGCGGCAGTCGGACCCGAGGCCCTCGACGCCGTACTGCGCAACGGTCGCCTTCTGCTCGGCGATCAGATTGAGCGCGTCCGAGCAGTCGTCGACGTACACGAGGCGCGGAGCCCCGATCCGAGGCGCCGTCACCCGGACGCCCCGCGAGTCGATGCCGATCCTGAACCAGGCCCAGCCGAGCTGGAACTCCTGGCCGTCCTGGAAACGCTCCCCCGAGGCGACCGCGCGGCTGAGCCAGTTCTGGAGAGGCGCGAGGGCGATGCGGGACGCGCGCGGCGCGTGCACGCTCGGGATCTGCTGCTGCTTGGACATGTGGTTCCCCTGCTGTCGCGTAGTGCGGACTCGCGCCACATCGGTCGTCGAGAGGCCACGCTTCAGGGAAGCGCCTATCGGATCAGCAAAGCCTTTGTCAGCCCGCCGGAGCCCTCTGCGGATGACGCCGCGAGGGGCACGGTTCGCGAATGGGGACGCGGCGCGCGTGTACGACCCGTGTCAGGGTCGCGCGCCCTTGATCCTCGCCAGCACGGCGCGTCCGGTCGACGACAGGCTTCCCGGATCGAGCGCCGCCTCCAGTCGGCGCGCGAGCTTTGCCTGCTCGAAGACCTCGCGCCTTCCCGCGTCGTCGAGGTCGTGCCAGGCCGGGTGGGGGAGCACCTGGCCGCGCGTGTCGCGCTCGCGGTGGGCGCCGAGCGCCGCCTCGATCAGCTCCGACTGACTCATCCGTTCTGCGCTCCGCGCTCGAGGTGGGCGTCGACGTCGATCCCGCGCCGACGGAGGCACTCGACGAGCAGCGCGCGGGCCCGGCCGACGTTCTTGAGGAAGGTGTTGAGCTTCATGCCGAGGCGTTCCGCGAGGTCGCGGTCGTGGGTCGCGCCGCCCTCGTCGAGTCGGGCGCGTAGAGCGGCGGCGGGCCGCCCGGGGAGGTCCTCGCGACAGCGCGTGATCGCGTCGCGCAGGAGCGGATCCACGGCGTCGTCCTCGGCTGCGAGCGCGGCTTCGGTGACGGCGTCGAGGTCGACCTCGGGCGCGCGGCGCCCGCTCCGGCGGGTGTGGTCGATCGCGAGGTTGCGCGCGGTCCGCAGCGCGAGGCGCAGGAGCGCGTTCGGCCGACCGTCGCGCTCGACGCGCGGTGCGACCTGCCACATGCGAAGCAGCGTCTCCTGGACGACGACCTCTGCGTCGACCGTCGCGGCGAACGAGGCGAGCGACCCGCGGATCGCGTGCTCGGCGCCGGCGACCCAGACGCCGAAGGCGTCGGGATCGCCGGCTGCGATCGCGTCGAGGCTCTCGTCGAGGTCCTTCAATCGCGGAGTCGAAGGACGAGTTCGGGCGAATCTCCGAGGCGCAGGGCCTCGGGCACCGCGTCTTCGGGGACGCGCGTCAGGACGACGCGAACGACCTGGCCGGAGCCGATGGGACCGCGCGCAGTCGACTTCTCGCGATCGACCCAGACCATCACGCTGCGGCCGTCCTCGAGCTCGAGCTTCACGACCCTGTCCGGGTCCCACTCCAGGGCGCGGTCGGCCTCGAACTCGACGACGAGCGTGCCCGGTTCGAAGCTCCTCACCTGGCCGACGAGCACGATCGGCGCCGTCGGCTCCGGAGCGAACCGCTTCTTCATCCGTCCGACGAACGAGTCCGAGCGGCCACGAACGCCGGGCGCTGGAGCCGCGTCCTCGAAGGGCGCGAACGCTTCCTCGCTGGCGCGCTCGGCGACGAGGCCGTGCGGTTTGCCGAGCGGCATCGGAAGCGCGGCCAGTGTCTGAAGCGATCCGCTCGCCGATGCGGGTCGAAGTCCCAGCCCCTCGGCGCTCATTCCGGCGGCCAACTCGTGCGGCATCGTCACGCGTCGCGTCGCCTGCGTCGGATCCACCGTCGCCTCGTCGCTCGTCGCGACCCAAGAGGTCCTGGAGGTTGCGATCTGGAAGTCGAGCCCGAGTCGCTCGACCTCGCCTTCTACGCTGCCGCGGGAGCGCTCGGCGGCGCCGAGCACCTCCAGGTCGAGGACGCGCTCGCGTGCGAAGAGCGCGGCGAGCGCGCCGTCGCCGGTCGCGTCGTCGAGCGCGGGCACGTCGACGCGCGTTCGCCACGGACCCGACGCGCTCCTACCGACGAGCTCCAGCGTTCCGCCTGCGGGGTCGAGCTCGACCGCGAGGCGAACGGGCACGTCCGCGAACAGGTCGCGGACTCTCGACGCGGTCCCGCGTAGCGCGGTGCCTGCGACCTCGACGTCCACCACGACCGGGCGCTCGGTCGCGCGCAGCAGGCCGTCGATCGCATCGTCGATCGGCTCACCCGGGGTGAGGATCCGCTCGATGCCGCGGCCCGCGCGCGCCACGCCGCGCGTCAACGACCGGTTCACGCCGTGGCCGACGCCGACGGAGTGCACGCGCGACCCGTTCGGGAGTCGATCGCGCACCTCGGCGAGGACGTCCGCCTCGAACGTGATGAGGCCGTCGCTGACGATCACGACCTGACGCTGGCTCTCGGGCGAGAGCGGCGCCAGCGCCTCGACGATCCCCGTTCGCATCTCGGTGCCGCCGCCCGAACGCAGGCGGGCGAGCCAGTCGAGCGCGCTCGCCCGCTCCTCCGCCGTCGCGCGAACGGCGCCCTCGCGCCAGCGCCGCGGCTCCTGCGAGAACTCGATCAGCTCCAGCCGGTCGCCGTCGCCCAGGCTCTCCACGAGCCTCGACGCGACCCGCACGGACTGCTTCAGCGGCCCGCCGCGCATCGAGCCGCTCGTGTCGAGCAGCACGATGAGGTCGCGGGTAACGACTTCGTCCGCGGTCGTCTCCGCGGGCGGCACGACCGTCACGAGACCGAACGACGCGTCGTGCCGCGCGTGATCGCGGGTCGGCCGCTCGACGCGGAGCGACGTGACCGGCGCCTTCTCCGCGACCGGCCAGCGCACGACGATGTCCCGGTCGAGGCGCGCGGACACGCCCGGATCGAACCCGACCCGTGACGCGGCCTCGTCCCGCGCCACGCTGATCGCGTGGGACGGCGAGGCGGGATCCGCGGCCAGTGCGTCCTCGATGCGCAGTTCGAGCGCGACGTCGACCGCAAGCGCGCGGTCCGCGATCTCGAGGTAGGCCTTCTCCGGCGGCGCGCTGTCGTAGCGGGGTGCGACCACGGTGGGGATGCGCCACTCCCACGCGCCGCTCGACGGCAGCCACGCGAGCAGAGCGTCGATCGTGATCGACACGACGACCTCGGCGCCGGCGGGCACGTTCCCGAGCTCTTGCTCGAAGAGCGTCGACCGCTCCTCGTCGAGCAGCGCCGCCGTTCGCCCCTCCAGGACCGCCTGTTCGAAGGCCCGCCGCGCGTCCTCCTTGGCCTTCACCTCGCCGATCGTCCGGCGACCGTCGAGCTCGAAGGCGAAGCCGCTCACCGCCGCTTCAGCGGGGAGGGGCAGCCTGTAGCTGACCCGCAGGGGCTCGGCCCCGTCGTTCCGAAACGTCTGCTCGAGCACGGTCCGCCCGAGTCCGCCCGCGGCATGTGCGTCCACGGAAACGCGGACGAGCGGCAGCGCGCGCCCCTCGGGGGTCACGAGGACGGCGCCCGGATGGCTCGTGGCGTCGGTCGGGCTGGGGTGGGTCACGGGTGTCATCTTGGCCTCCTGGGCGCGGGTTCGAGCGAGC
>JBCCSK010000465.1:0-4079 GCA_039200205.1 Planctomycetota bacterium | reverse complement strand
GCGCACCTTCGCCGAGGCCTCCTCGAGGTGGTGCATCTCGATCTCGTCCTTCTTGTCGAGGACGGCCATGATCGCAGCCTCGTTCACGATCGCGGCGAGGTCGGCGCCCGAGTAGCCCGGCGTCGCGCGCGCGAGGTCGTGCACGTTGATGTCCTTCGAGACCTTCACCTTCTTCAGGTGCACCCCGAGGATGGCCTCGCGGCCCTCCAGGTCGGGCAGGTCGATCGTGACCTCGCGGTCGAAGCGCCCGGGGCGCAGGAGCGCCGGATCGAGCACGTCCGGGCGGTTCGTCGCCGCGACGACGATGATGCCCTCGTCCGTGCTGAAGCCGTCCATCTCGACGAGGATCGCGTTCAGCGTCTGCTCGCGCTCGTCGTGGCCGCCGCCCATGCCGCTGCCGCGACGACGACCGACCGCGTCGATCTCGTCGAGGAAGATGATGCAGGGCGAGTTCTCGCGCGCCTGCTTGAACAGGTCGCGCACGCGGCTCGCACCGACGCCGACGAACATCTCGACGAAGTCCGAGCCGGAGATCGAGAAGAACGGCACCTCGGCCTCGCCGGCGATCGCCTTGGCGAGGAGCGTCTTGCCGCAGCCGGGCGAGCCGACGAGCAGCACGCCGCGCGGGATCCGCCCGCCGATGCGGGTGAACTTGCCGGGGTTCTTCAGGAACTCGACGACCTCGCGCACCTCGGCCTTCGCCTCCTGCGCGCCGGCGACGTCCTCGAAGGTCACGCCGGTGTGGTTCTCCTTCGTGTACATCTGGGCGCGGCTGCGCCCGAAGCTCATCACGCCGGCGCCCGAGCCCTGGTTCCGCATCTGCCGCATGAAGAGCAGGAAGACGGCGAAGATCAGGATCCACGGGCCCCACGTGAGCAGGAGCAGGGTGAGCGATCCGTCGGCCGGACCGTGGCGCGTCCCGCCCTCGGGGCGCAGGTCGAACGTGAACGCGCGCGACTCGGCGCCCTTGTCGACGAGCGCGCTCTTCACCTCGGCGAGGCGCGGCGCGACGTTCTGGATCTGGAGCGCGACCGCGTAGTCGCCGCGCTCGCCGCTCGGGGCCTGGCCCGCGGAGCCGCTCGCGCTCCGGAAGTCGGAGTCGGGCGACGCGGTGCCGAACACGAAGAGTCGGTCCGTCTGGCGCGACCGGGAGATCGGGACGATCTCGGGCCCGTCGCTCTCGCCCTCGCCTTCGGTCTCCTTCGCATCGTTCGCCGAGTGCTCGACGGCGACCTCGGTGACCTGCCAGACCTCGCTCGGCCGGAACGTGCCCTCGGCGAGTGCGGCCATCACGGTGTCGACCTGCTCGCTCGTGTAGCGCGCCTTGGCCTTGATCTCGCGCCACTCGGACTCGTTCTCGGCGAGGCTCGCGACCGAGGTCCGGAAGTGCTTTCCGTTCTCCAGGACGCCCTCGACCTCGTTCTGCCCCTTCAGCTCGAGCCGCTGGACGCGGCCCGTGACGAGCTGGTGGAGGAACGAGTCCTGGGTGAGCTCCTCGATCTTCTTGAACTGGCTGCCGCCGAACGCCACCAGAACGACGACGATCACGGTCAGGAAGAGGAGGAACGATCCGAAGGGACGCGGCTTGCGAGCCCTGTCCCCTTGGTTCTGAGATTCGGCCATGGGCTGGTTATCGACCTTCGGAGGCGGTTTCTCCAGGGGATGACTGGGCTGCGGTGGCGACGCCCGGCGAATCCCCCTGGCCGAAACGACGCACCTTGGATTTTAGGCCATCGAGGTGCGGCTCCGCGCCGCCATCGCCCCGGAGTCGCCGAGGGGGGGCCGCGGGTCCGATCAGCGGTCGCCTGGGCGCGTCACGCCGTACTCGACGCCGGCGACGAGCTCGAGGACGAGCCGGTCCGCGGCGATCGCGAGCGCGCGCGAGCGCTGCTCCGGCTCGCGGCCGGGGACGTCGATGACGACCCCGACGCTCGTATCGAAGAACGTGCGCCCCACGACCTCGCCGCTGCGGCGGTCGACGAGCTCGCCCTCGACCGTGATCGTATTGCGCGTCTCCAGCGTGAGGTTGTCTCCGGAGCGGGCCCCCTCCTGGCGCCCGAATCCCTGGATCGAACCGCGCAGCACGAGGTCGGCCCGGTCGGGCGACACGAGGTCCATGTCCAGGTAGCGGCGCGCCGAGTCGCTCGCGAACTGGTGCAGCTCGCGCTCGAGGTTCGGGAGGAGCGATTCGTTCCCGAACATTGCGACACCGATCGTGTCCGCCCGGCTCACGCCGTCGATCGACGGGGCGAGGCCCGCCCGGTAGCCGCAGGCGGGGACGATCGCCGCGAGCAGCGCTGCGACGACAGCGGTCAGCGTGACGCGGATCACGATCCGCCTCCGCCGGACCCGGATCCGCCTCCGGATCCGGTGCCGCCCGGGATGTCGATCGGCTCCTCGACGGTCGACCCTCGCTCGTCCTCCTCGATCGCGCGCTCGATCTTCCGCGGCGTACGCCGCGCCCGCGGAACCGCCGAGCCGGGAGCGAGTTCGGCCGGCGCCTCGCCGCCGAACTCGTCGATGGGCACGATGTCCTCCGGATCGAAGCCCTCCCGGATCTCGCGCGGCGCTCCGAGCTCCTCGATCTCGTCGAGCGAGGCCAGGAAGTCGCGGATCTCGCCGAGCTGCGCCTCGTTCCCGGCGCGCTTGGCGTACTCGAGCGCGCGCGCAGCGTGCTGACGAGCTCCCGCGGAGCTCCGCACGGTGCGGTAGAAGTCCGCGACTCCCATGTCGTTGTCGGCGAGCCGCTGGAGGCAGTCGACGAGCGTGCGCTCGACGTCCGGCCGCAGCGGTTCGTCGGGGTACGCCCCCAGCCATCCCTCGAGCTCGCCGAGCGCCGTCATCATCGAGTCGCGGCCGTACTCGGGACCGTCGAGGTCGGCGAGCCGCAGGCGAGGAATCTCCGCCTCGCTCGCGATGCGATAGGGGCTGTCGGGGGACCAGAGCACGAGGTCGCGGTGCTTCTCGATCGCAATGTCGTAAAGCCGCTTGTCTTCGTAGATCCGCGCCAGCCGCGTGAGCGCCTCGTCCGACTGCGGATGGGTCGGGTACTCCGAGCTCAGGTACTCGAACACCCCCGGTGCGCGGTTCGAGTACGGGAACAGGAACAGGCGCCGGCGCTTGTCGTTCGCGTAGGAGTCCGCGATCTCGTAGAGGAGGTCGCCGGCTTCCACCCGGTACTGGTGGGACGGGTAGCGCCGATCGAGTTCGCGAATGACGTCGTACGCGCTGCGCCTGTCCTCCTTGTCGTAGTAGAGCTGCGCCGACCGGAGGCCGGACTGGACCGCGATCCGAGCGGGGAGATCGGCGAGCGCGAGATCCTCGAGCGCGGCTGGATTCTCGCCGCGCCGCGCCAGCTCCTCGGCGGAGCGGAGGAGCGACGAGCGCACCGCGACCTTGGTGTCGGTTTCGAGCCCGATGGCCTTGTTCGCCGACAGGAGGTCCGCCACGAGGTCGACGAGTTCGTCGTCGCCCACCTGGTCGAGCGGGACCGAGCGCACGTCGTCGAGCGTCTGCGGCACCCGGGCGGCATCCATGCGCCCGACGTCGGCGATCGGACTCGACGCGCAGCTCGCGAGGAGGGCGAGCGACGCCGAGGCGAGGGCCGACTTGCGGGATCGATGGGGGGGGCGCATCAAGGGCGGCGCGCGCGGGCGGACCGACGATTCCGGTCCGGTGCGGACAGGAGCTGGCGGTGGCTCTTCGGGCGCGTCTCCAGATGATGGTCGAGGAATCGGCCCGCGAAGTCGAGGACGCGCAGCGTGAGTTCGGGCGGCGCCCCGCCCGCGGCCCATTCGTCGAGGGGCCCTCGGAGCGCCCGAGCGGCCGCGGAGAGCACCGCCTCCGGCAGCGTCCCGACTCGCATGCCGCTGGCGTGCGCCTCGTTCGCGTGGAGGCCGCACAGCCGGCCGCCGGCCGCCGCCGAGAACGGCACGCGCGGCTCGGGCGCGCCCGCATCGACCGGCGGCGCGGGCTCGCCGCACGCCGCACACACTTCCAGGGCGGGCGCGAGGCCCAGGGCCTCGAGCAGGCGGAGCTCGAACGCGGCCAGAACCGCAGTCGCGCCGTCGTCGTATCCG
>JBCCSK010000464.1:0-4086 GCA_039200205.1 Planctomycetota bacterium | reverse complement strand
TCGCGAGCAGCCCGAGCCCCGCGTTCGCGAGGGTCAGCGCGTTCGGGAGCAGCGCGATCGGGCGCGACGGTGACGTTTGCGGAGTCCGCATGGCGAGCCGACGAGAGTACCCGCCGAACGGACAGCGGGGCCGCGCCGGGCGGTAGGATCCGGCCCATGAGCGAGATCGTCAGCATCCACGGACGGGAGATCCTCGACTCCCGCGGCAACCCCACGATCGAAGCCGAGGTGCTCCTCGCGTCCGGCGCGATGGGTCGCGCGGCGGTCCCCTCGGGCGCTAGCACGGGCGTCCACGAGGCGCACGAGCTGCGCGACGGCGAGGGCCGCTACGGCGGCAAGGGCGTCCTCAAGGCGGTCGAGAGCGTCAATACCGAGATCGCCGACCGGCTCGGCGGGGTCGAGGCCCTGGACCAGGGCGGCGTCGATCGGACGATGATCGAGCTCGACGGCACCGACAACAAGAGCCGCCTCGGCGCGAACGCGATCCTCGCCGTGTCCCTCGCGAACGCCCACGCGGCGGCGGACGAGTGCGGACTGCCGCTCTACCGCTACGTCGGCGGCGCGGCGGCGCACGTCCTGCCCGTGCCGATGATGAACATCGTCAACGGCGGCGAGCACGCCGACAACAACGTCGACCTGCAGGAGTTCATGGTCATGCCGATGGGCGCGACCTCGTTCCCCGAGGGTCTCCGGATGGGGGTCGAGGTCTTCCACGCGCTCAAGTCCGTGTGCAAGAAGCGCGGCCTGAACACAGCCGTCGGCGACGAGGGGGGCTTCGCACCGGACCTCGAGTCGAACGAGAAGGCCCTGGAGCTGATCGTCGAGGCGGTCGAGAACACCGGCCTCCAGCCCGGGCGCGACATCAAGCTCGCGATCGACGCCGCCGCCAGCGAGTTCTACGCGGACGGCAAGTACACGATCGACGGGCGGGCGATGACCGGCGAGGAGCTCGGCGCGTACTACCAGGACCTCTGCGAGCGCTACCCGATCTTCTCGATCGAGGACACGCACGACCAGGACGACTGGGCCGGCTGGACGGCGCTCACGGAGCGGATCGGCGACCGCGTCCAGCTCGTCGGGGACGACCTGTTCGTCACGAACGTCGTCCGCCTGCGCGAGGGCCTCGACCGCGGCGCCGGCAACGCGATCCTGATCAAGGTCAACCAGATCGGCACGCTCTCGGAGACGCTGGCAACGATCGCCCTCGCGCACCGTCACGGACTGCGCTGCGTCATGTCGCACCGCTCGGGCGAGACCGAGGACACGACGATCGCCGACCTCGCGGTCGCGACCAACACGGGCCAGATCAAGACCGGCGCGCCGTGCCGCAGCGACCGCGTCGCCAAGTACAACCGTCTCCTCAGGATCTCCGAGGAGCTCGGGGCCAGCGGGCGGTACGGGCCGCGCGATCTGACCGTCGTTTGAGGGGCGCTCGGCGCGGGTCTTCGTCAGAAGACGCGCCAGCGACATCGTGCAGGGCTTGGGCAGCGTACGCTGCAGCGATTGCTGCCCGAGACCTGAGTACGCACCGGAATCCGGGCCAGTTCGGGCCCGGGCCTTCCGATGCGCACCCATCATGGCGACCGTCGGTCCCGAGCCTCCGTTCTTCCCCCTGCGAGTCCTCGGCGTGGCCCTGCGGTGGGCGCCCGTTTGGGTGCCCGCCCTGGTGCTCTGGCAGATCGTCAGCGGCGGGCTGGAGCCTGCGCTGGCCGAGAAGAAGCGGCTCGACGACGCACGCCCGGTCGTCGAGAGGAGGCACGAGCGGTCGACGGACGAGTTCGAGCAGATGTCGGCCGAGCGTCGCGCCTGGGACGACCCGGTCTACCGCGAGCGGATCCGGCGCGTGAAGCGCGACGCGGTCCAGCAGCGAGACCGCTGATCCCCCGACGTCCCTCGCGCGCGAAGCTCCGCCGTGGCATCGTTCGCGCGCCATGCACGCCGCGCTCGTCCTGCTCACCGCCCTCGCTGCGTCCCTGGGACCGGCAGGGCCCGCCGCGGCCGGCTCCCAGCTCGGAGGCGAGGGGCCGCTCCGCAACGACACGCCGCTCCCGGGCCTGCTCGCGGCCGAGGAGGCCCTGGCGGCGGGTGACGAACTCTGGGTGCGCGCACTCGACGCCGCCGCCGCGGATCGCTCCAGCCTGAGGAGCCGGGCCTTCGACGCCTGGCGCGCGGCGCTGACGGACTCGCGGCCCGGTGACGCCGTGCGGCTCGTGTCCGGGTACGGAGAGTCGGACGAGCCGACATTCCCCGACCCCGACGGGACGCACGCGCGCAGGGCCGAGGACGCCACCGTCGCCGTCCTGCGGCGCCTGGCGGCGATCCCAGCGGCGGACCGCGGCGCCTGGTCGGAGCGCTTCGAGGCGCTCGCGGCCGACGCACTCGGCGTCGAGCTCGGACGCAGCGTCGTCTCGGACCTCGGCCTCGTCCGCATCGAGCGGACGTTCCCGGCGACCCGCTCCGCGGCGCGGGCCGCACTGGCGCTCGCCGATCTGGCTCTGGAATCGGCCCGCCCGAGCGCTGCGCGCGTCTGGATCGACCGCGCCCGGACCCACCTCGACCTGCTCACGGACATCGACGGAGCATTCCAGGCCGCGATCGAGCGCCGCGATCGCTTCGCCCTTCGGGCACTCCGGGGAATCTTCGTGGGCGACCACACGGGATCGCAGCCCCCGCTGCGCGACCTCTCCCCGGGCGCGGACGCCTCCGCCGACCGCCGACTGCGTCTCATAGCGAAACACAGGATCTCGGGCGTCGCGCGCTCGCCGCAGGAGCCCTACGGGCGCGGCCTCGGATCCGGGCTCGCGTTCTTCCGCGACGGCGCGGCGCTCGTCCAGGGGGCGTACGGATTGCTGCTCGTCGATCCGCTGGGCGCGAGCGGGCGCCCGGAGGAGCTGCGCGTTCGCTTCGACGACCTGTTCGGGACCAGCCAGCCCCTCCTCAGCGCCGCCGCCTCCAGCGGCGGCTGGAAGGCGCACCCCGCATCGGACGGGGCGCGGGCTGCGGTCGTGATCGGCCGCGGCGAGCGGACGCGTCCCCTCGAGAACATCCGCATCTCGCCGACGGGCAACGCGCTCGGCGTCCTGACGCACGGCAGCGGAGACAGTCCGCTGGAGCCGCTCTGGGTCGTGCGCGACGGACTGTCGATCGATCCCCGGCAGAAGCCTCGCCGCGGAGCCGGCGACCTCGTCGTCCCGGGGGAGTTCGCGTCGCGCGAGCCCGTCGACGGCTGGGACTTCGGCCGCGGTTGGGAGTTCCAGCCCGCCCCCGTCTTCGTCGACGATCGCCTCTTCGTTCTCGCGCGCGGCCTCGGCGACTCCACGGCGGAGGACCAGAACCACGCCGACGAGGTGCGACTCGTCGCCTTCGACGCCGCGTCGGGCGACGTGCTCTGGTCGCGCGAGATCACCACGGAGCGGGGTCTCGGCGCGGCGGACGAGCGCGGACGCGCCGCGTTCTTCGCCACGACGACGATGCCGCTCAACGTCGATCGCCGCTCGGGGCACCTGCTCGTCGGGACCAACGTCGGGCTGCTCTGTGCGTACGACGTCGCAGATGGGAGGCTCGCCTGGGCGATCCAGAACCAGCGCCGGCGCGAAGGGGACGTCGGGTGGCCCGGTTCCCGCGCCCCGATCCTCGTCCCCGACCCCCGCGTCGCCTCGGGCGCCGCCGCCTGGTTCGCTCCGTTCGATTCCGACTTCCTGTACGCACTTCCCGCCGGGCCGGCCGCGCTCGACGGAAGCCTGTTCGTGGAAGCGCCGCGCGCACGACGCACAGCGCTCGACGTGGTCGCAGTCGCCGCGCCGAGGGACTCCGAGAAGGCGGCTTCCGTCGTGCTCTACGGGCGCGACGGACGACACGCCGCGCTCCTCCTGGAGGACCCGAGCGGGCGGCGACGACCGGCGAGCTATCTCGCCCCCGACGAGCGCTTTGCAGGTCGGGCGGCGGTCGTCGACGACGGCCTGTACGTGGCTGGAACGCGCGAGCTCGGCCTGTTCGGCGTCGCGGGCGAGCTGCGCCTCGTGGACGCGGCTCCGATCCCCTCGTACGGCGCGGGCCGAGGAGGCGACGTGGTCGTCTTCCGCGGGC
>JBCCSK010000463.1:0-4121 GCA_039200205.1 Planctomycetota bacterium | reverse complement strand
GTGACTCGCGCCGTCAGGGCTGCAGCCGCGCGAAGTACGCGTCCCCCCGGGGCGACACGTCGAAGTCACCGCCCACGTAGAGCGCTCGACCCCCGATCGGACCGGGGGCAACCACGAGGGTGTCGAGCCGGCCGTTCACCCCCGCTCCCAGCGGGGACCAAACGGCCCCGTCGAACCGCGCGATGTTGTCGGCCGGGAGACCGCCCGCCTCGAAGAAGAGCCCACCCGCGTAGAGGGCGGGGCCCGTCCCGTCGTCGTAGACGGTGAGCACGTTGACCTTCGCCCCGTACGGCCCCTGCACGCCGCCGCCGACCGGACGCCAAACCGACCCGTCGAAGCGCGCGACGTGGTCGAACTCCTCGGGCGCCGTCATCGTCGACGTGAAGGTCCCGCCGGCGTACAGCGCCGGCCCGGTCCCGTCGTCGAAGACGCAGATCGAGTTGACGCCGCCGGCGAGCTCGCCACCGACGGCCGACCAGGCTGCGCCGTCCCAGCGGGCGACGTTGAGGACCTGGGCACTGCCCGCGTCGTAGAAGGCGCCCGCCGCGTAGAGCGCGGGCCCCGTGCCGTCGTCGAAGACCTCGAGGTCGAAGACGAGCCCTGGGATCCCGCCGCCGACCGCGTGCCAGGTCACACCGTCCCAGCGAGCGATTCCGAACGCAGCGTTCCCGCCCGCCGTGTCGAACCAGCCGCACGCGAAGAGAGACGGACCGCTTCCGTCGTCGAAGGCGATGAGGTCGGCCACGTACGTCGTCCCGCCGCCGGAGCGCTCGATGCCGCTGCCGAGGGACGTCCAGCCGACGCCGTCCCAGCGCGCGATCAGGTTCGCCCCGAGTCCGTCGGCCGTCGTGAAGCGGCCTCCAGCGTAGAGGTCGGTGCCCATGCCGTCGTCGAACGAAGCCAGCGCGTACACCTCGTCGTCGAACCCGGTCCCGAGCGGCACCCATCCGGCCCCCGCTCGTCGCGCGATGCGGTTCGCCGCCAAGGGCCCCGCGTTCTGGAAGGAGCCGGCGGCGATGAACTCGAGCCCGCCGGGTCCGGGGTGCAGGTGGAGCCGGTGAACGGGCCCGTCGAGAGCCGCTGCGGGGCGGAGGGTGGGCTGCCAGTCCGCGTTCGGAGAGACGGCGAGAATCGGCGCGAGCGCCGCGAGGGAGAGTGAGAAGGACATCGTTCGTCGAACGTGCGCGGGGCTTCGGGCCCCGGGGTCGTCAGGGATCCCTGGTGGAGTCACGTGCGCCGGAGCCGTTCTCCTGCGCCGCGTTCCCACGTGCAAGGCGCATGGCCTGACTGACAACGAATCCGGAATTCCGTCCCTGGGTACGGAGACTGGCGCGCGCCATCGCCCCGCGGCCTCTCGCTACGATCGACCCGGATGGTCCCCGACGCACGACCAGACGACGGTGGGCCAGGCGACCCGCCAACAGACGAACGGACGACCCGCGCGGTCTCGTTCTTCGGTTCCCACGCAGAGTCGTCGCCGAGATCCATGCCTGGGGTTGCTGCCGGGAGCACGCTCGGTGAGTTCCGCCTGCTGCGCGCGCTCGGCCAGGGGGGCATGGGTCAGGTCTGGGAGGCCGAGCAGACGAGCCTCCGACGCACCGTCGCGCTGAAGCTCGTTCGACCGGACCGGGTCAATGCGCGAACGCTGGAGCTCTTCGCTCGCGAGGCGCGCGCCGGTGGACGGCTCAGCCACCCGGGCCTCGTCGACGTCTACGCGTTCGGCGAGGACGAAGGCCTCGCGTGGATCGCGATGGAGCTCGTGCCCGGCGCCTGGACGCTTCGCGACTTCATCGACACGGCGGCGAGGGACGAGGGATCGGTCTCCGAGCCGTACCGCGACGTCGCGTACTTCATCGCCCGGGCGGCCGACGCCATGGTGGCGGCGCACGCCGCCGGCGTCGTGCACCGGGACCTGAAGCCCAGCAACATCCTCGTGACGCCCGAGGACGAGCCGAAGATCACCGACTTCGGACTCGCGCGGATCGTCGACGAGTCGGCGCTATCCGAAACGGGCGACTTCCTGGGGACGTACCAGTACGCGAGCCCAGAGCAGATCGCAGCGAGCCGGACCGGGCTCGATCACCGCACGGACATCTTCAGCCTCGGCGTCGTGCTCTACGAGATGCTCGCCCTTCGCCGTCCCTTCGAGGGTGATTCGACGCAGCAGATCGCGCGCAAGATCGCGTTCGAAGATCCGCCGGACCTGCGGAGCATTCGCTCCAAGATCCCGCGCGACCTCGCGGTGATCACGGCGAGATGCCTCGAGAAGGACATGACGCGTCGCTACGCGTCGATGGCCGACCTCACGGCCGATCTGCGTCGGCACCTGGAGCATCGACCCATCGAGGCGCGACCGCCCTCCCAGCTGAGGAAGCTCCAGCTCTGGGCGCGGCGTCGCCCGGCACTCGCCGCGGCCGGCGGCGTGTTCGCGATCGCGTTCGCGGTGATCTCGTTCCTCCTGGCCGACAACCTCCGCACGAATCGCGCGCTCGAGGCTCGAAGCGACGAGCTCGCGGCCGAGGTGGCGTCCGTCAAGCGGCTGTCGGCCCTCCAGGACCTCGACGTCCTCGTGAGCGCGGTCGACGACGCGTGGCCGGCCGTCCCGGAGACGATCCCCACCTATCGGGCCTGGATCGACGAGGCGAGGCGACTCGTCGATGACGTCCACCTCCACCAGGCGACGCGCGACGGCCTTCGCGCGCAGGCGAGCGCGGTCGTCGATCCCGAATCGGGGGAGACGACGTGGCAGTTCGCCGACAGCGACGAGGGGCGTGAGGCGCGCTGGTGGCACGCGAGTCTCGTCGAGCTCATCGACGAACTGGAGGCCCTGGTCGACGAGGAGAGCGGCCTGCTCTCCGAGGAGAGCGAGGCCGTCTCGACTGCGTACGGCTGGAGCATCCCGCGCCGGCTCGCCTTTGCCCGCCGACTCGAGAGCGGACTCGCCCCCGGCGGCGAGTGGAGCGAGCGATGGATCGAAGCCGCTGGCGCGATTGGCGCCGACCCGACGTACTCCGGGCTGAAGCTCGAAGAGCAGCTCGGCCTCGTCCCGATCGGCCAGGATCCGGAGTCCGGCCTTTGGGAGTTCTGGCACGTCGCGAGCGGAGCGGAGCCCGTGCGCGCGGACGACGGGACGCTCGTTCCCGAGGAGGACTGGGGGATCGTGCTCGTCCTGATCCCCGGCGACTCGTTCTGGATGGGTGCCACGAAGGACCCCGCCGCCCCGCACAACGTCGATCCCGAAGCGGAGATCTGGGAGGGGCCGGTGCACGAGGTGACGCTCACGCCGTACTTCATCTCGAAGTACGAGCTGACCCAGGGCCAGTGGCTGCGCTTCACGGGCGCCAACCCGAGCTACTACGACCTTCGGACGAACCTCGACGGCAAGCGCAACGACCTGACCCATCCCGTCGAGGAGATCACCTGGCTCGACGCGCAGAGGGAGCTGCGCCGGATGGGCCTCGCCCTGCCGACGGACGCCCAGTGGGAGAACGCGTGCCGCGCGGGATCGATGACGCGCTGGTGGTCCGGTGACGCCCCCGAGGACCTGGACGGCGTCGCCAACCTCGCGGATCGCTCTGCGCGTCGCTCCGGCGCCCCGCCGTCATGGCCCTTCCAGGAGTGGCTCGACGACGAGTACGGCGCCCACGCTCCGGCTGGGACGTACGCGCCAAACGCCTTCGGCCTGCACGAGGTCCACGGCAACGTCTGGGAGTGGTGCGCGGACGCCTTCGACCGCGACGCCTACGACACGCACGCGGCCGTCGACCCCTACGTCCCGCCGAAGGGAAACGACAACCGCATCTACCGCGGCGGCAGCTTCTCGCTGACGCCGGTCGACGCCCGCTCGGCGCTGCGCTTCGGAGCGTCTCCGACGTTCGCGGACTACTCGCTCGGCGTTCGTCCGGCGCGAGCGATCGTGCGATGACGATCCCAAGGCCGGACGTTCGCCGAATTCGTGAGGGGTCATGTCCCCTTGAAGCTCAGCAGCGGCCGCAGCCGCCTGACCGTTCGCGTCAGCGCCTTCTGCGCGCGCATGACCTTGGTCACGTCCTTGTAGACCTCGGGCGCCTCCTCGCGGAGTCCGTGCGCCATGCGCGCATCGAACCAGACGCCCTCCATCT
>JBCCSK010000462.1:0-4146 GCA_039200205.1 Planctomycetota bacterium | reverse complement strand
TCCGCCGGGCCGAGCCAGAACGCGGCGAGCACGAGGGCGGCGACGGCGGCGGCGAACGCCACCGCGAGCGAGCGGCGCGGGGACTGCATCTCAGGGACGGTAGTCCGCGCTCTCGCGGGGTTGCGCCCCGGTCAGCGAATCCGTGCCGCCGGCCGGCGCGGGATCGCCTCAGCGCCCCTTGGACCGCAGCCCGGCCGCCGCGCGCGTCCAGCGGACCGTCGCCTCGTCGATCGCGCGGCTCGCCGCGAGTTCGTCCAGCGCGCGCGCGAGCTCCTCGGGGCGCCCGGCCCTCCGGGCGAGCTGGACCGCCTCGTCCACGAGCGCTGGCGTCGCGCCGTCGTCGATGCGGAGCGCGGCGCGCAGATGGGGGACGACCTCGTCGTGCGCGAGATGCGGCGCCAGGTCGACGCCCCGCTCCACGCATTTCTCCAGCGCCGCGCTGCCTCCGCCCGCCGCGATGCGCGCGAGGTGCAGGTGCGGGCCGGGTGCCTCCGCGTCGAGCGCGAGCGACCGCTCGAACGCCTCGCGCGCCTCGGCGAGCTCGCAGTCGGTGACGAGCGTCAGGCCGAGGTTGAACCAGGTCGGCGCGTGGTCGGGCGTGTCCGCCAGGATCGCGCGGTGGATCGCCCGGGCCTCGGTGGCGCGCCCCTGTCCGTCCAGGATCGCTGCCTCGACGTTCTGAAGCACGCGGATCGGTCGCGGCGCGAGGCGCTGGGCCTCGCGGACGATCGCGAGGCCCTCGGCCTGTTGCTCGGAGTCCTCGCTCTGCGCGAGCGCCCGCGCGAGCTCCGCGTGGTTGCGCCAGTCGTCCGCATCGAGACGCGCCGCGACGCGGAAGCACTCGATCGAACCGTCGAGATCGCCGAGCTGGCGCCGGACCTTGCCGAGCCGTCGGTGGAGCGCGGCGGACTCCGGGACGAGCCGGATCGCAGCGCTCCACTCGGTCTCGCAGCGCTCCAGGTCGCCCGCGTCGCGCGCCGTGCGACCGAGCGCGACCGCCGGGAACGACCAGCGCCCCGCGCGCTCCGCGGCTCGCGCGAAGCCGGCGAGCGCGTCGTCGGTGCGCCTGTCCCTCCGCGCCGCCTCGGCGCGCGCGAGCTCGGCGACGAGCTCGTCGGGCGCGTCCGTCGGGAGCGGGCCGTCGCCGGCCAGCGCGAGCGCGAGCCGCGCCTCGTGCGGCCGGTCCGCGCCCTCGAGCCCGGCGGCCACGGAGCGAAGCGCGTCCTCGTCGCCTTCCAGCCACTCCAGGACCATCGCGTGTCGCAGCGCGTCGACGTCGACCGTGTCGCCGCCGGGCAGCAGCGTGAGCGCGATCGCTGCCACGAATGCGACCAGGAGCGCCGCGACGACGCCGCGCCGCCGCTCGCGCACGAGGTCATCGATCCTCTCGACGAGGGACGGACCCGGCACGTCGGGCGCCCGCCCTTCCTCGAAAGCGAGCAGCGCATCGCGCAGTGCGCCGGCCCCGGTGAAGCGTCGCTCGGGGCGGAACGAGAGTGCGCGGTCGACGACGCGGGCGAGTGGGCGCGGCACACCTCCGCGCCTCGCGAGGCGCGGCGGCCTCTCGCGACGCAGCACCTCGATCGCCGCGAGCGGTTCGACGGCCTCGACCGGTCGACGGAGGGTGCACATCTCGTACAGCACGGCGCCGAGGCCCCACACGTCGGTCCGCGCGTCGGCCCGCGCGCCGCGCGCCTGCTCGGGCGCCATGTAGTGCGGCGTCCCGACGAGGTCGCCGGTACGGGTGAGCGAGCTCGAGCCCTCGATGACCGCGAGGCCGAAGTCGATCAGGACGGGCGCGTCGTCCTCGGTGACGAGCACGTTGCTGGGCTTGATGTCGCGGTGCATGAGGCCCGCCGCGTGCGCGGCCGACGCCGCGTCGGCGAGCGCGACGCCGAAGCGCGCCACGCGGCGCCAGGGGTCCTCGGTCGCGTCGCCGTTCGCGAGTGCGAGCGGCGCCTCGCCGCTCTCCTGCCGCGCTCGCTCCAGCCGCTCCGCGAGGGACGTCCCGTCCACGGCCTCCATCACGACCCACGGGCCGTGCTCGCCCTCCCCCGCGTCGAGGACGCGCACGATGCCGGGGTGGTCCAGCGCGCGCAGGACGTCGCCCTCGCGCTGCATGCGTCGAACGGCGCGGTCGTCCGCGAGGGTGCCGAAAGGGAGGACCTTGAGCGCGCGCTCCGGTGCGTTCTCTTGCGCGTCGTCGACGACGCGGAGCACCCGACCGCTCCCGCCGCGACCGATCTCCCCGACCACGCGCCAGCGGTCGACGCACTCGGGTGCTGCGCCGGTCGCGGGCGGGAACAGCGACTCCGCGGCGGCGAGCCGGGCGAGCGCGTCCTTCAGTCCCTTCCCCGCGTCGGGGTGTTCGGCGACGAAGCGCTCCGCCGTGAGCGCGGGGTCGAGCTCGCGCCGCTCGACGAACTCTGCGACGAGCTCGTCGTACCGTCCGTCCGCGCTCATCCGTCGTCCCCGAGGAGCGTCGCGAGGCGCGCCATCGCGCGCGAGTACGCCTTGCGCACCGCGTCGTCCGAGCGCCCGAGGAGCGCCGCGACCTCCTTGCTCTCCAGCCCGTCGATCCGCCGCAGGACCACCACCTCGCGCAGCTCGGCCGGCAGCGCCGCCAGCGCGCGCTCCAGTCGCTCGTAGCGTCCCGCGTCGCGGTAGACCGGTTCGACGGAGCGCGGGTCGGCCAGCGCATCCGGGTCGGGGGCGCCGCCGTCAGGCTCTCCGTCCGTCTCGCCCGCCACGGGCGCTCGCTGGCGGATCTTCTAGACGACCATCGCGTGCAGTCGGTGCTGCAGTCCCTCCGGTGTCTTCAGCCGGGCGCCAGGCAGCGCCTGGAACGCCTCGACGGCGACGCTGTGCAGGACGTCCTCGCTCCCGACGAACGCGCGCATCTCCGGGCCAAGGTGCGCGCGCACGGCGAAGAGCAGCTCGTCGTGGTAGCGCTCGTAGAGCGCCGCGAAGGCGCCACTGTCCCCGGTACGGACGCGCCGGAGGAGCTCGAACGTCTCGGGGTCCGGGGTGGAGTGCGCGTCGAGGGCGGCCATGGTGCCTGGCCCTCCAGTCTACGCCACGCGCCTCCTTCGTCAGGCACCGGGCGGGCTCGCGGAGCGGACGACCTCGACGCGCTGCGTCTCCAGCTCGTCGAGGCGGATGCGGAGGGCCGCCCGCTGCTCTCCGAGCGTCGCCAGCGCATCGATCACTCGCTTCGTGACGCCGCCGACCGACTCGACCGAGCCGGTGATCTTCGACTGCACCATCCAGTCGACGATCGGATTGTCGAGCACGTAGTCGGCGACGCGGTCGGCACCGGTCACCGCGACCTCGAGGCCGTGCTCGGGAATCCGGTCGATGTCGTGCAGGTGCTCATGGAACGTGCGCAGCTCGGCGCGTGCCATCGCGACGCGCGCGCGCCCTTCGTCGAGCCGCGAGTGCTTCGCCGCGGTCGCGAAGAAGCCGCCGCCGAGCAGGTCCCAGGAGCCCATCGATCGAGCTCGTTCGAGCTTGTGCAGCGCGCGCTTCAGGGCGCGCTTCGCGCGTCGGCCCGCGTCGATCGCCGAGCCGAGACGCTGAACCTCGGCGAGCGCGGCGTCGTGCTCCTCCACGATCTCGCGAAGGCGATGCGCGACCACCGAGTCGCTGCGCAGGAGCGCGTCTTGCCGCTCGGACACGGCTCGCGCGAGGTCGGCGTCGACGTCGCTCAGTGCTTCGATCTCGGCGCTCAGTCGATCGCGCTCGGACTCGAGCGCGGCGACGCGGTCGCGGCACTCGTCGAGGCGCTCGCGCGCGCGCTCCGCCCCGTCGCGCGCTGACTCCAGGCGCTCCTTGCGGCTGGAGAGGACGGTGTGGAGCAGGGCCTTCAGCGTCCTGCCCTCCAGTCGAACGACCTCTCGGGTGTGCTCGCGGACGCGAGTGCGCAGTTCGTCGAGCCGGCGTCGCTCTGTACCGAACTGCTCCTCTGCGTCCTCGAGCAGTGCTCGCAGGCGTTCGAGCGAGGAGCGGCGCGCTTCCAGCGCGCGGATCGGGTCGTCCGCTTCCCGGCGAGGGTCCATGGCTCGCGCCCGTACGCGAGCCGGGGCGGCGCCGTAGGACATCCCGCGGGAAGCGCCCGCCCGAAGGGGTAAGCCCCCCCCGATAGGC
>JBCCSK010000461.1:0-4149 GCA_039200205.1 Planctomycetota bacterium | reverse complement strand
TCGGCGACGCCGTTCGCCGCGGCGTCCCGACCGCGGCGCGCGCGACGCTGACGGCTCCCGTGCCGCGGCGGGAGGGCCTCGCGGAGGCCCAATTCGGCGGCGGATTCGGCGCCGCGTTCGCACGCTCCCTCGACGCACTCATCGTCGTCGGTCGGACCGGAGAGGCGCGCGTGCTCGAGATCGGAGCCGACGGCGAAGTCGGGATCGCCTCCGCGCGCGACGCGCTCGGCGTGGAGTTCGCGAGTCTCGGGACCTCCGCTCGCGCAGCCGCGCTGACCGCGCGCACGCGCGGAGCGCACGTCCTGACCGCCGGTCCTGCGGCGGACGCCGGCGTCCCGTTCGCGAACCTCGCCTCGTTCGACGGCGCTGATCCGGACGGGGCGCCGAGCCTCGTCGGACGCGGTGGGCTGGGGAGCGCGGTGCGCTCCTCCGGGATCGTCGCGATCGTCGCCGCCGACGACGGACGCGCCGTCCACTCGCCCGACGCCGACGCGCTTCGCGCGCTGCTCGTCCGCTCGCCGCGGCTCCTCTCGCGGGCCGTCGGTGGGACGCTCGAGCTGGGCGAGCTGCGCGATGGCCCGCTCGAGGTCGGCGACGCGCCGCGCGAGAAGAACGGCTGTCGAGGATGTCCGACCCCGTGCGGCTGGCGCTTCGACGTCAACGTGCGCGGCGGCGGGGCCCGCGTGAACGGGCGCTTCTCGGCACTCCAGGGATTTGCCGGGCGGGACGACGCGCTCGATCTCGTCGAGCGCTGCAACAAGCTCGGCCTCGACGCGCGGGCTGCCGCGTCATTGCTCGTCGACTCCGACGAAGAGTCCGACCCGTTCCGGTTCCTCGACGCGATCGTGCGCGAGGGATCCTCCGCGCATCGCGCGTCGGTCGCGCTGACGGAGCCGGGGGCGACGGGCGCACGCGCCGACCTCGCCGCGCGCGTCGGGCAGGCGCTCGCCGCGCGCGGCCCCGAGCCGGTCCGTTCGCTGAGCCTCTTCGGGCTCTCCGGGATCGCGCCCGCCGAGATCGTCGATCCTCTGCCCTGGACGGGCGACGCGGAGGCCGACGCAGGAACGCTCGCTCGCTGGCACGAGTGCTTCGCCGCCGCGATCGACGTCACGGGCTTCTGCGCCTTCTCCGCCGCCGGGTTGGTCGCCGACGGCCTCGCGACGCCGACGGAGATTGGCGCGATCCTCTGCCCGGCGCCTCGGGGAACGGATCGCGGCGACGGATGGGGCTTCGACGCGGACCCGGGCCGAGCGATGCTGTGGGCGGGGTCTTCACACGTCGCGCTCCATCGGGAGTGGATCGGCCCACGCTTCGCGGAGCGAGTCCGCGCCCTCGAGCGCGACGCGCCTGCGGCGGTCGCGGCCTACGAGCGAGCCGCCGCCCTCGGCTTCGAACCGCCCGGGAACGAAGCTCCCGCCGCCGCTCCAGTTCGATCGGGCGCTCCCTCCGGCGCCCCCGGAATCGCGCGCGTTCTCGCGCGGGGAGTGCTCGCCTCGCAGCTCGCGAGTCACCCTCGGCGCTCCTCGCCGGCGCGCGGTGACGGTGCCCTCGAGCTCGTCCTGGACGTCCCCTCCGGCGGCCTCCGCGCCGGTGAGATCGTGCGAGCGATCGCCGCGGAGCACCCGTCCGCGGCGCCCTGGCTCGTCGATGAACGAGGGCGACCGGTCCCCGCGGTCGTCGCGGGCAGCCGCCGCGTGCTTCCGGACGAGGTCGTGGCCCCTGAGTCCCTGATCGAGCTCATCCTGGCGATCCCGGGCGGATGAACCGGCGTCGCATGCGCGAACACCCGAACCTGGCTCAGAACAATTCACGTCGCCAGAGCTTGAGCGACGGGGGGGGAGGCGGCGAAGTACCCGCGATGACGCGCGTGCTCGTGATCAAGACCGGCGCGCTCGGCGACGTCCTTCGCACGACGTCGATCCTCCCCGGGCTCGACAAGCGGTTCGACGATCTGCGCGTGACCTGGCTCACCGCCGAGGCCGCGCGGCCGCTCGTCGACCGTCACCGCCTCGTCCGCGACGTGGTGACCTGCCGTCCCTCCGATCCCACCTCGGTCGAGGAGGCGGCGAGCGCGCTCCCCGGGCACCGCTGGGACTGGGTGCTGTCGCTCGACGACGAGGAGCCGCTGTGTCGGCTCGCCGCGTCGCTCGACGCCGTCCGTCTGTCCGGCGCCACGCTCGACCGGGACGGGAACCGCACGTACACGGCCGACGTCGAGCCGTGGTTCGGGATGGGGCTGCTCTCGAAGGCCGGCAAGGACGTCGCGGACCGCCTCAAGCGTGAGAACGAGCGCACGCACCCCGCGATCTTCGCGTCGATGCTCGGGCTCGAAGAGGGCAAGCCGGAGCTGCCGCTTCCCGGCGACGCGCTCGCGTACGCGACGGCATTCGCCAAACGAGCGTCGCTCGGTGACGACCTCGTCGTCGTCGGACTGAACACGGGCGCCGGCGGGCGGTGGACGAGCAAGGAGCTGCCGGTCGACCGGGTCGTCGGCTACGCCGGCGCGCTCGCGACGGCGCTCGACCGCGAGGTCGCGTTCCTGGTTCTCGGCGGCCCGCTGGAGGCCGAGCGCAACGCCGCCATCGTCGCAGGGATCGAAGCTCTCGACGTCGGCGCGCGCGCGGTCGACGCCGGCACGGACAACGACCTGCCGACCTTCGCCGCCATCGTCGGGCTGTGCGACCTCCTCCTGACGAGCGACTCGCTCGCACTCCACGTCGGGACCGCCATGGAGGTTCCGATCGTCGCCTTCTTCGCGCCGACGTCCGCGGCCGAGATCGAGCTCTTCGGCCTCGGCGAGAAGGTCGTCAGCACGTCGCCGGACTACTGCTCCTACGAGCCGGACGCCGACCGATCGACGATCACGGTCGAGCGCCTCGTCGCGGCGTCGATCGGCGTGCTCAGCGCCAACGCCGGCCGCCGCAGACTCGTCGCGCGGTCCTGACGTCTCGGCTGCATGGCGGACGAGGTGCGGCGGGGCGTCGCGCCGTTCCGACTCCGTACGAGCAGAGCATTCCGAGCGGCGCCCCCTGGAGATCTGGCCGCCGTCCGACCACTCTGCGGGCCGCGCCGTCCCCCGTCGGCGCCCGACGATCCACTCTCCGGCCCTTTCCATGATTCAAACCATCGCACTCGCGGCGCTCGGCGCCGTCTCCACCCTCGACGCCGGCGCCCACGCCGACGAGACCTGGTACGACGACTTCGACGCCGCCGTTCGAGCCGCCGAGGAGCAGGGCAAGGACCTCCTCGTCGACTTCACCGGCTCGGACTGGTGCGGCTGGTGCATCAAGCTGCACGACGAGGTCTTCCAGCACGACGAGTGGGTCGCCACCGCCCAGAAGGACTACGTCCTCGTCGCACTCGACTTCCCGCGCAGCGACGAGGCCAAGGCCAAGGTCCCGAACCCGAAGCGGAACGATGAGCTCCAGGCGAAGTACGGCGTCCGCGGGTTCCCGACGATCCTGCTCATGACGCCCGAGGGCGATGTCTTCGGGCGCACCGGGTACCAGCCCGGTGGACCGACGGCGTACCTCGAGCACATGACCGAGCTGCGCGCGGGCCGTCCGATGCTGATGGAGATCAAGGGCGCCGCCGCTGCGTTCGAAACCGCCGCCGACGATGCCGCGCGCTGGGCTGCGTGGGACACGGCCGTCGTGGCGGCCGAGAAGGCCCCGAAGGGCGCTCCGTTCATCGCGCAGGTCGAGCCCGTGCTCCGCTGGGGCATCGAGGCCGACGCGTCGAACGAAGCCGGCAAGAAGGCGCGGTCCGTCAGCACGCTGCTCGGAGCGGGCCTCGCGGACGACGGTCTCATCGACATGGCGTCCGAGCTCGACCCGAAGAACGAGGCCGGGATGCTCGATCTCGTCGCCGAGTACCGCTTCTCCAGCGTCCGCGACGAGGCCGGTGCGCGCGCAGCGGTCGAGACGCTGAACAAGGTCGACGCGCTCGGCTTCAAGGACAATGCGCTCGCCTTCCGCCTGCACTACCAGGCGGCGGTCTGGGCCGCGGGCCCGCTCGCCGACCCCGAGCTGAAGGCGAAGCACGCGAAGCGCGCCAAGGAGATCGGCACGGACGACGCCGAGATGCTGAAGGCGCTCGACGAGCTCATCGGCTGATCGCTTCTGAGCGGCGAACGACCGCAGCCCGGCT
>JBCCSK010000460.1:0-4189 GCA_039200205.1 Planctomycetota bacterium | reverse complement strand
GGCGCACCCGCTGACGCGGGTGCGCTGTTCGCCTGGGCAATTCTTGCCCAGGCTCTCAGCCGTCCAGGCGACGAATCTCAGCCGGATCGAACCGGAGCAGCTCCAGTCCGCCGATCTCCTCGAGCTCGCCGCGGATCTCGACGCGCTCGGCGACGACGTCGAGGACGCGGTCGTTGACGGCCTCCCCGTCCGGACCGACGAGCAGGAGGTAGCGCGCCGTGCCGTCGCCGTTCCGCACGAGCAGCACGGGCGGGACGCCGCCGCTGATGCAGCGCGCAGCGCAGGCGCGGTGGGTCTTGAGGTTTCCCGGCTTCATCACGCCGAGGTAGCACTTCGAGTCGACGATCTCGCCCGCGAGCGTCATGGCCACGGCGGCGCCGCGGCCGGCTCGCTCACCGCCGTCGCCGAGGTCCTCGACCGAGTCCGCCGCAAGCTCGACCATCGTCACGCCGTCCCGGTCGATGAGCGAGCCGTCGAAGCGCACGCGCTGGCCGTCGAGACCCTCGAGTGCGTCGTCGGCGCCGAACTTGCCGAACGCGGTCAGGAGCCAGCGCGAGGTCCCCGCGGCCTCGCCCGGCCGGTCGACGACGAGCGTCGGGTAGGGCACGAACTCGACGCGTCCTTCGAAGCTGCGCTCGACGCCGAACTCGAAGCGCGAGGCGGCGAAGGGACCCTGGGTCGCGGCGAGGCCCGCCGACACCGCCGCGCCGAGCAGCGCGATGGCCAGCGCTCGGCGCCGTCCGAAGCGCGCCAGCGCAGGCGCCGCGCGGTCCTGCCAGCCGATGTAGAAGTCGTCGTTCATGCGTCGATCGCCACGGGCTCGGTCTCGGTGCCGAGGGGAAGGGGGTTCGGGTCGACGAACGCGTGTCCGCCCTCGACCTTCACGCGGAACGTCGGGACGCGCTCGTCGAACGGCTCGGGGGACGATCCGCAGCGCGGCCTGTACTGATAGCCGTGCCACGGGCACACGACGAGCCCATCGACGATGCGGCCCTCGCCGAGCGGGCCGTTCTGGTGCTGGCAGACGCTCGACAGCGCCGACAGTCGCCCGTTGCTGCGGAAGACCGCGATGCGGTCCCCGCCGGCCACGACGACCTTGGCGCGTCCCTCGGGGATCTCGTCCACCGGCCCGGCGTCGACCCACGCGCCGCTCTCTGCGCCGCGATCGATCGCGCTCTCGCGGCGCGCGGCGCCGAGGTGCAGCCAGCCGAGCCACAGCACGCCCGCCGCGAGCGCGATCAGCGGTACGGGCGTCGTCTCCGCCTGGAGTGATCCGAGCGCGACGTGCAGCGCCAAGAGCGCGTACGCGACGTACACGAGCATGTGCAGCGACTTCCAGACGGGAGCGCTGAGGTTCCGCAGCCAGAAGTCGTGGCTCGTCGCCGCCATCAGGACGAGGATCACGAGCGCGAAGAACCCGAGCGTCTGGAACGGGAACTGCGCGACGCTGTCGTACCGCGTGTTGGCGGTGAAGAGGCTGACGAGCGGGTTCTCGTCGCCGAGCGCGTGGAACTGGAACGTCGCGATGGCGCCGTGCAGCGTCGCGAGCGTCGCCATCGTCACGCCGAGGTGGCGGCGGTTGTAGAGCAGCGGCAGCCAGCGCGGGTCGCGTCGAGCGAGCGGACCGATGCTCAGAATCACGTGCAGCAGCACGAACGATGACGTCCCGAGCGCGCGCAGGAGCACGGTCTCGGCCGTCGCCGCGGGGTGTACGATCGCAGAGACGCCGAAGAACGCCGCGAGGTAGAGCACCACGCCCGCGGCGATCGCGAGGTCGTAGCGCTTCTTCTGCGCGTTCCACTGGACGGCGCGGTAGGTGTGTCCCACGTCAGCCCTGCTCCCTCGCGAGTGCATCGAGGTCGATCGTCGCGATCGCGCGTCGGTGACCGAGGCTGTAGAGCACGATGCGGCCGGCGAGCGAGCGCGGCCCGTCGAGCGGCGAGGCGCCGAGCGGCGCGACGTCGCCGACGAGGCGCGCGTCGGCCGGGAGGTCTCCGTCCCAGGACGTCTCGCTCGTGTGGTAGGCGAGCACGTCTGGCGCTTCGAGGCGCTCGTCGGCGACCAGCCAGAGCGGCGGGCCGAGCGCGTCGCCGAATGCGGCGGACAGCGCGGGCTCGTCGAGGACGCGAACCGCGCGCTCGCGCACCTCGGCCGGAACGGGCGGCGCCGCGTCGAGCGTTCGTCGCTCTTCGACGAAGCGAGTGGGACGCGATGCCACCCCAAGCGCAAGGCCGGCGGCCGCGAGCGCGAAGGCTCCCGGAGCGATCCAGCGATGGCGACGCCGAAGCGGAGCGATCACGACCGGCCTCCGTCGATCGCTCGCTTGTGCGGCGTTCTTTCCTCGGGCGGCGGCGCGCCGGTGATCCAGCGCCTCGCGAGCAGCGGCCACAGGAGGGTCGCACCGGGCACGACGAGGATTCGGAATCCGATCGTCGCACCGCGGGCGTCGGGGTCGATGCGCGCCGCGCCGAACAGCGAGAAGGCGATCGCGAACACGAATCCGACCGCCAGGTAGGCGCCGAGGCCAGTCGCGAAGAGGTGGGGGAGGCTCACGATGGTTCGGGGGCGGACGTGGACGTCACGCGCGGGACGAGCGAACGTAGTCGCAGTCTCCGGCGCGAACGTTCGAACGATACCGAACGCCGTGACGCGTCGAATCCCCGCTCCTCCGCCCGCCCCCAACATGCGCTCCATCCAAGTCGCCCGCTGGGCCGATCTCGAGGTCGACCGGCCCGCCCACGCCCTCGTCGAGGGCGTCGACCTCGTCGTCGTTCGCTACTCCGAGACCGACGTCTCGGTCTTCTACGGACGCTGCCTGCACCGCGGCGCGCTGCTCGCCGACGGCTACGTTCGCGGGCAGAATCTGATCTGCTCCGTGCACGACTGGGACTACCGCGTCGACAGCGGAGTCTCGGAGTACAACAACGCCGAGGTCCTGCCGAGGTTCGGTGCGTGGGTCGAGGATGGCGCCGTCGTCGTCGACGCGGACGAGGTCGCGGAGTGGGCGAAGGAGCACCCGCAGCCGTACGACCGCGACGCGTACCTCGGGACGTACGCCGACGTCCACGGCACGCCGGAGGAGCCGTCGACGGCCTTCATCCACGCGCTGGCGAAGGGCGGCATCGAGGGCGTGGGGCACCACGGGCCGATGGCGGCGATGGGCGTGCCGTTGACGGATCTGCCGCGCTGGGACGACCTCCAGGTCCTCACGGCCCAGCTCCACCGCTTCCCGCTCCTCGACGACGAGCCGGTCGCGGCCGACGTGACGATCGGACCGCGCGCGAAGAAGCCGCTGCGCCTCGACATTCCGCTCTTCGTGAGCGACATGAGCTTCGGCGCGCTGTCCGAGGAGGCCAAGGTGGCCCTCGCGAAGGGAGCCGAGCGTTCCGGGACGGGGATCTGCTCCGGAGAGGGCGGCATGCTGCCGGACGAGCGCGAGGCGAACTCGCGCTACCTCTACGAGCTCGCCTCTGCGCGGTTCGGCTTCGACCTCGACCGCGTCGCGCCGCTCGTCCAGGCCTTCCATTTCAAGGGCGGCCAGGGCGCCAAGACCGGAACCGGTGGGCACCTGCCCGGCAACAAGGTCCAGGGGCGGATCGCCGAGGTGCGCGGGCTCGAGCCCGGCCAGCCCGCGATCTCCCCGTCGCGCTTTCCCGAGATGACGTCGCTCGACGACTTCCGCGTGCTCGCGAACGAGGTGCGCGACGCATCTGGCGGGATCCCGATCGGCTTCAAGATGTCGGCGCAGCACATCGAGAAGGACCTCGATGCCGCGCTGGAGATCGGCGTCGACTACGTGATCCTCGACGGCCGCGGCGGGGGGACCGGTGCCGCGCCGCTGCTGTTCCGCGACCACATCTCGGTCCCGACCCTGCCCGCGCTGGCGAGGGCGCGCCGCCACCTCGACGCGAGCGGCAAGGGCGACGTCAGTCTTGTCGTGACGGGCGGGCTCCGCACGCCGGCGGACTTCGTGAAGTCGCTCGCTCTCGGCGCCGACGCGATCGCGGTGTCGAACGCGGCGCTCCAGGCGATCGGCTGCCTCGCGATGCGCGCGTGCCACACCAACGCGTGCCCGGTCGGCATCGCGACGCAGCGCGAGGACCTCCGCGCGCGGCTGGAGATCGAGAAGAGCGCGACGCGACTCCAGAACTTCTTCACGGGTTCCATCGAGCTGATGAAGGTGCTCGCC
>JBCCSK010000459.1:0-4209 GCA_039200205.1 Planctomycetota bacterium | reverse complement strand
GCGCCTCGCCCCGGCGGCCCGGCCCGCGCTCGTGTTCGGGGGTGGGGGCCGCGGCCGCGTGTTGGTGCTGCGCCGTGCTACCGCCCCCCCGGGCCGAGGGTCCGCTTCGATACGGCCATGAGCGTTCTAGAGATCCGCGACATCGCGCTCGCCTACTCGGGCACCCCGGCCGTCGACGGTGTCGATCTCGCCGTGGACTCGGGCGAGATCCTCTGCCTGGTCGGACCGTCGGGCTGCGGGAAGACGACGCTCCTGCGGCTGATCGCGGGGCTGGAGCGGCCCGACCGCGGAACGATCGAGCTCGGCGGCGAGGTCGTCGCGGACGCGCACGCGAGCAGGCCACCCGAGGTCCGCGAGGTCGGTCTCGTCTTTCAGCAGTACGCGCTCTTCCCTCATCTCACCGTCGAGCAGAACGTCCGATTCGGGCTGTCGAGTTCGAGTCCCGCAGATCGCCGAGCCCGTGCGTCCGAATCGCTCGAGGCGGTCGGGATGGCCTCGATGGGCGCGAGGTTCCCGGAGGGGCTCTCCGGCGGAGAGCAGCAGCGCGTCGCGCTCGCGCGGGCTCTGGCTCCGCGGCCACAGGTGCTCCTCCTCGACGAGCCGTTCTCCGGGCTCGACGCCTCGACGCGCCTGCGCGTCCGCGAGGAGACGCGCGTGATCCTGCGCGACAGTCGCGCGGCAGCGCTGCTCGTGACGCACGACGGCGAGGAGGCGATGCAGCTCGGCGATCGAATCGCCGTGATGCGCGGCGGCCGCATCGTCCAGATCGGAAGCGCCGACGATCTCTACCACCGGCCCGTCGACGCCTTCGTCGCGTCCTTCTTCGGGGAGGTGAACGAGCTGTTCGCCGTCGTCCACGATGGCCATGCCAAGACGCCGATCGGCGACGTGCCCGCTCCTGCGTTCGCCGGCGGCGACCGAGTGCGCGTCATCGTTCGCCACGAGGCGCTGGACGTACTGTCTGGAGCAGACGCGTCCTCGTCGAGCGGCCGCGTGAGCCGCGTCGAGGAGACCTGTATCGTCGGTGGGCAGCGGATGACGACCGTTCGGGTCGAAGGCGTCGGCGACGGCCCGGCTCTCGTTCGGCTGCGCCATCGCGTCGACGACCGATTCGCTCGCGGCGACACGGTGGTCGTGAACCTCCGCCCCGGTCTCGCTCACGTCTTTCCGGCCTAGCGAAGGTCGATCTCCAGCTCGCGCGTCGCTCCTTGCGTCAGCGTGACTTCGACCGAGGCTGTCCCGACGTCCGGCGCGTTGGAGGTCACCACGTACGTGCCCGGCGGCAGGGGGCCCACGTGCCTCCGCGTCGAGTCGTACGGATAGGTGCGCCACGACCAGGGATTCCGCGAGAACCGAAGTCCGCTCATCAGTCTGCCGTCGACGTCGCGCACGACGGCCTGCGCGCGGATTCGACGGTCGCCGGCGCTCGCCTGGACGATCAGCGTCGCACCGTCCACCAGTCGAAGCTCGATGGCCTCCGGCGCCGCGCCCTCGACGAGCACGCCCAGCTCCTGGGCGCACGTGCGCTCGCGCCGCGTGAAGACGGAGTACTCCCCCGGCGGCAAGGGGAAGGTCTCGAACGTCCCGTCCTCGGTCGTCATCACTCCCGTGATTGGATTGAGCAGTCGACCCTCGGCGTCGTGGATCCAGATGGGCGCGAAGGCGACCGGCAGGCCGGCGGGGTCGAGGACTCGACCCGCGATCGCGATTCCCGAGGCGATCTCGATCTCCAGACCGTCGATCGCCTGGCCGTCGGTGACGTGGACGAGGTCGCGCACGATCCCGCAGCCGCGCTCGGGGTGCGCAGCGCCGATGCGATAGAGACCGGGCTCGAGGCCGGCTAGATCGAAGGCGCCGTCGGCGCCGGTCGTCTGGCTTTCGCCGGCGACGCGCATCGGGCTGTGGTGCGCAGAGCCGAGAGCGAGGACGTGCGAGACGAGCGCGCCTTTCACCGGCTCGCCGTCGGCGTCGATCACGCGCCCCCGCAGAGCGCCGGTCGGCAGCTCGAAGTCGATGGTGTGCTCCGGCGCACGGGGCACGTCCACGACGAATTCCCCCTGGCCGCCGCTGCCCATCGCACGCATCGACCAGGCTCCCGGGCGGGGCAGATCGATCTCGTACGTCCCGTCCTTCGAGACGCGGATGTTCTCCATGCTCCCCGCCGGGTCGTCGCACTCGGCCATCCACTGCAGGAAGCCGCCGCCCGCGGGCTCGCCCGCGCGCGTGATCGTGCCGCGCACCGTGACGGCGTCCGCGGAGCGGGCGCCGAGCGCGACGAACGTCTCCTGGCCGTCCTCGAGCTCGACGGTGCTCTGGAGCATGTGCTCGGGCATCGAGCCGCCGAGCTCCTTCAGCTCGTCGTCTCCGGGATACGCGACGAGTCCCCATTTCCCGGGGCAGAGGTGCCGCTCGTCGAAGCCTCCGGCCGCGTCGGTCTCGGTCCAGCGCAGGAGTCGCGTCCCGTTGGCGCCGAGGCTCGTCGCGTCCCGAAGGAAGCGCACCTTCCAGCCGGCCGCGAGCGCCCCGTCCTTGCGCAGGACCTCGCCGTGGATGCGAACGCCGTGTCGCAGGTGAAGGGTGACGTCCGCGTTCTCCCGCGGCATGCGCAACGTCTCGCTCGGCGCAGCGTCCTCCGCGCCGGCCGTGATGACGAACGTGCCGTCGGGGGCTTCGGCGAACGAGAATCGGCCGCTCTCGTCCGTCGTCGCGCGGGGGACTTCGTCCAGCGGATCCTCACCGGAGTCGAGGAACGCGAGCGCGCCCACGGCGCCTAGAACGACGACGGCGTTCGCAGCAGGCGTGCCGTCCGGCCGGAGCACGCGACCCACGACGGCGGGCGCGGGCTCTTCCGCGGAAGCGGGCGCGTCGATCGCCGTGGATCCTGCTCGACGGGCGACGTCCTCCGGCGTGGCTTCGAGCGGCGGAAGCGAGTCCGGCGCGGCATCGGTTGCGCGCTCGACGCTCGCGGTCTCCGGATCCTCCGAGCCGTACCCCACGAAGCGAATGCCTACCGCGACGAGTGCAACGGCGAGGACGGTGGCGACGGTCTTGACCTCGAGTCCCATGACGAGCGCTTTCGACGGCGCGGAGAGCGCGCCGCTCTTCGGGGAGAGAAGTGGGGCGAGGACCGCCATGCCCCTGCTGTCCTTGCGCTCGAGTCGCTCCCGCAGCCGCGCGTGCGCGCGCGTCAAGCGGCTCCTGACGGTCGAGAGCGAGACCCCCTCACGCAGGGCGATCTCGTGCGCGCTCAGACCTTCGAAGTAGCGGAGCAGCACCGTCGAGCGATACGGCTCGTCGAGGCCGAGCACCTCCCGGACGACGAGGTGATGCGCTTCGGCGTTCTCGACGACTTCGGCCGTCGTCGGTGCGGCGGCGACACGGGGCTCGCCGTCGTGGCGCTCCAGCGCCTGGCGGCGACGTCGCTCACGGACGAGATTGCGGAGGACCTTCGCGAACCAGCCGCGGAGGTTTTCCTGATGGTCGGGCGGCCGCTCCCAGGCGATCGCGAGCGCGTCCTGCGCCAGATCCTCCGCCTCGTGGGCATCGGCGGCGAGGTGGCGTGCGAGTGCGCGAACCCAGCTGCGCTCGTCTAGGAGCGCCTCGAGGGAGTGGGGGAGCGCGTCGGACATGGCGTCGAGAAGCCCAATGCGCGGCGACCCGACCGCGACGCAGCGATCCTATGGAAATCGTGACGAGGTCGCGTCAGGCCATCGCGGACGCCCGACAGTCCGTCAGGTACGTCGGCGCGATCGGCTCGGACACTCCGGTCTGCGCGTCGATGATCTGGCATGCCTCGATGCTCTCGCCGTAGACGTGGAGGCTGATCGACACGCCGTCGGAAACGCTGCGGATACGGTGGAGTTCGCGGTCCGGCGGCAGGACGACGGCGACGTCGCCGCGGCGGGCGACGAAACGGTCCATGACCGCGAGGCCGTCGTCGAGCGAAGCTCGCCGGTACTCGGTGATCTCCAGCTCGCCCTCGAGGACGGCCGCGACGCCCCACGTCCCGTGATCGTGCGGCTCGCTGTCCGCGCCGGACGGCCAGACCATCCCGACGACGACGAAGCCCGTCGACTCGTCCTCGTACAGGAGGTGGCGCCCCTGCTTCGCGTCGCGGGCAAAGCACACTTCGTCCGGGAGGCGGAGCCCGCGGGCCACCGCCTCCTGCGCCTGCTCGACGAGGAGCGGCAGCATGAGGTCGTCGGGGAG
>JBCCSK010000458.1:0-4210 GCA_039200205.1 Planctomycetota bacterium | reverse complement strand
GCACACGGCGACCCGCCCCGCGGCCGTTCAGGTGATCGACCTGCTCGTCCACCGCGACCTCTTCGGCGGCCGGCCGCCGATCGCGACGTTTCAGCTCGGCGGCGGCAACCCCGACCTGCGCGGGCCGCAGTTCGAACAGGCCGACCAGATCGACCTGCCGCTGGAACAGCGCGCGCTCGGGCTCGGCCTGTCGCGCCTCGGCTCGAGCGAGATCCCGCGCTGCCAGGAGCTCCTGACCCACTCGTTCGAGCGCATCGGCTGGAACCCCGACGCGTTCCGGGCTTACCGCGTCCGCGTGACGTACCCGGCACCGATGGTGACGATCCTCTTGTGGCTGGAGCTGCCGGTGCGGCCGGGCTGAGCCCGCGGTCGTCGCGACTTGGCGCGTGGCACGGACCTTGCCCTCCGCGCGGCATGATCCTCCCCACGCTCGCACTCGCCCTGCAGGGCCCTTTCCTCCAGCAGGTCGTCGACGCCCACGCGAGCGAGTCCGCTCAGGGGCTTGTCCAGCACGCGCTCGTCCAGAGCGGGCGGGACGCTCGTGTCTTCGGTCTCGACGCGGCCGGACAGCTCGTGGAGGTCGCGCCGCTGGAGGGGCCCGTCGGCTCGTACTTCTTCGCGCCGGCCGTGAGCGGGACTCGGGTCATCGCGCCGGACTACCGGCCGAGCGAGGGCTTCGTCGCGGTCCGTGTCTGGGAGCGCGGTCCTTCTCTCTGGACACGGGGTCCGGACCTCGGGCTGGAGATTCCCCCGGCGAGCACCCAGCGCCCTCCCGCGGTGGTCGACGTCGACAACGACCGGTCGGTCGTCGTGTATCGATGGGGTGGGGTCATTCTCATCCACGACCTGCGGACCGCGGGTCAGGCAACGCTCGAGGCGGCGATCCCGACCGGAAACCGGTTCGCCATGGACGTGGCGATCGACGGCGACGTCGTTGCGGTCCTCGACGGCGAACTCCCCATTCCGAACCGCGACCCCGTCGACCTCCGGGTGCGACTCTTCGAGCGAGAGCCCAGCGGTTGGATGGTCGCGGGCGAGCTGACTCCGCCTACGGGCGTCGACCTCGCGCGCTCGGTCGTGCGCAACATCGACGCCCATGGTGGCCGGATCGCCATCGGTGCCGCGAGGGGCCCCGTGGGAGACCCCGGCGGACGCGTCTTCGTCTACGAGCGCGCGCCCGGCGGGAGCTACGTCCTCGACGCTGTCGTTCGTCCGACCGAGGAGAGCGCGATCGCACCTGACAGGGGCACCGAGTTCGGCTACGGCGTTCATCTCGCGGGCGACGAGCTCGCGATCACGAGCCCCTTCCACGGCGTTGGCCAGCGGTTCGTGCGCGCGCCGAGCGGTTGGATCCCGCGCGAGCGGGTGCTCGCAGCCACCTACGAGCAGCTGTATCCGTTCGGCGGTCGGCTGCTCGGCAACCGGCTGCTCGGCGACTGGGCGAGTCGGCCCTTCCTCTTCCAGCCCGTGACCTCGGACGGAATCGTCGACGTCGTGTGTCCGGCGCTCGTGTCGAAGGATCGCTCGTTCGTCTTCGTGGGCGGCTCCGAGACTCCGGTCCGGACGTTCAGATGGGCCGAATCAGCGCCGACGCCGCCCGGCACGCGCTTCTTCCTCGTGGGAACCACGGAGGCTCGCCGACCTCTCGGCCCTGCGGCCGAGCTCTGCGTGGGGCCGCCATTCGGCGTCTACCCCGTGGCCTTGCCGCCGAACTCCCTCAGCGTCGCTCTGACGCTCGACCTCTCGACGCTCGGACTCTCTGCGGGGACGACCGTGTACGTCCAGGGATGGCGCCGGGATCCCGTCGACGTCGGAGGACTGACGACACCGGGGTTCTCGGTCACTGTTCCGAACTAGCAGCGTCGGCCTCTTCGGACGCGCCTTTCTTGGGCCACGTGCGCAGCGCGATCACTCGGACCGTCGCTTCCTCGCCCTTCACGTCCCTCACCATCTCGAGAAGCTGCTTCTTCAGCTCCGTCCCGATCTCGCCGGGGCTCGCGAGCACGATCTCGACACCGAAGTCGTTCTCGATGTCGGACTCGGCCATGAGCACGAGCTCGACGCCCTGCACCGTCTCAACTCGTGTGCGGATGTCCTCCCGCAGCGACTTCGTCAGCGGACGAGCCCACGGGCGACCGACCCCATCGTCGAGCGACGTGTCGAGGTTGATTGCGAGCTTGATTCCGATGGCGACGGACATGAGCCCGATGCCGATCAGGTTCCAGCGCACCCAACGCGGCCGCGGCTCGCCCGCCCTCGCGGCGTCGAGACCGAACAGGTGGAACACCAGGGACGTGCCCGCGAGGATCGCGTTCAAGTTCGTCAGGAAGAGAAGGGCTGCGCCCCCCGCGACGTCGAATCGGCCCTTCGTCGCAGCGAGCGCGGTCGAGGCGATCGGTGGAACGAGCGCGACGGCGATCGCGACGCCGACCAGAGTGCCCTGGAGTCCCGGGCGCGCGAGCGAGAACGCGGCCGCGATCCCGGAGAGGAACGCGATCCCGAGGTCGAACAGGTTCGGCGCACCGCGCGCCACGATCTCGGCGGTCAGGTCCCCGCGCTTGTTGAACAGTCCGACCAGCGTGGCCGCGAGGAGCGCGCCGACGACGCCGCCCACCATCGCGACGATCGCGCGGCGGAACAGGTCCCAGTTGCACTGCACGAGCGCCATGCCGGCCGCGACGATGGGCGTCATGAGCGGGGCGACGAGCATCGCTCCGATCACCACGCTCGCCGACGACTGGACGAGTCCGAAGGACGCGATCCCCGCGCTCAGCATCATCATCACGACGAAGTTGGCCGACAGGCTGCCGCCGTCCCGGAGCGTCTTGTGCAGACCCTGGCGCGCCTCGCGGTCGAGGGTCGGCAGGTAGAGGCGGAAGCGCTCGACGGCGCGTTCGAACCTCCCGGCGCCAGCGGCCTGCGCCGACCGCGCGAAGCCGATCGCGAACGCCCAGTCCGGGTGCTCGTCGCGCGTGGCAGCCAGGCGACGGAGGAGCTCGCCGACACGCTCTTCGTCGTCGGCCGAGAACAGGACGAGGTCGCTCGTGCGCACGGTCTCCGCCACTGCGTCGTCGAGTGACCGGTCCGGATCTCGCTGCTCGAGGCGCTCACGGTGCTCCTCGCGCACGCGCTCGCGCGACCGCGTGTACACGCGCTTCGACTGCACGAGCGCGGACGGATCCGAGAGTGCGATCACCGGGCACTCCTCGTCCGTGAAGGTCTTGGCAGCGACCCGGATCGCGTGGCCTCCCCCGCCGCGGATCTGGGGGACGAGGACGCGACGCGGCTCGCTCTTCAGGCTCCCCACGTCGAGCACGAGCACGTCCTCGGGCGCTGCGCGTGCGAGGCGCGACACGATTCCGTAGGCGCCGTCTCCCTTCTCCGGCAGGTCGAGCACGAGCTCTTCCGCACCGAGCTCGCGCGCGGCGCTCAGGATCGCACGTCGTCGCTTCGGACCGCGGCAGTCGTGGATCGTCGCTTGCGCGTGGTCGTCTTCACCGAGCGCCTCGCGCACGGTCGCGACCAGCTCGGGGACATCCTTCTCGTCCTGCTCCACCGGGTCGAACACCGGCGAGGGTTGCTGGGTCACACACAGGATGTCGAGCGGCTTCCCGCGCGCCTCCGCGATGCGAAGCGCCCAGGGGATCGCGCGACACCCGTCCTCATGGAGGACGACGAGGAGGACCGCCTTGCGCGCTTGCATTCGGTGGAATCTAACGGACGCGGCGCATTCCCTACGATGCCCGCATGTCTCCCGACACGGACCGACCCGCGGCGCCCGACGAGGACCCCCTCCTGCGGGCGATCCTGCGCCTCGTCTTCGGCGCCGCGATCGTCACCGCGCCCCTCTTCCTGTTCGGCGAGGGCTTCGAGGCCGAGTACGTCGGTCGCGTCGCGGCCTCGAACGGCGCGTGCGTCCTGCTGTGCCTCGGCCTGCTGGCGCTGCAGAAGCGCGGCCGTGCCCGGCTCGCCGCGCAGCTACTGGTCGGCGGCCTGATGGCGCTCGTCGGCGTGCTCGCCTGGGTCAACGGTGAGCCGCCGCACGTCAACGTGATCAACTTCACGCTCGTGACGGTTCTGGCGAGCGCACTGCTCGACCGCCGCGCCGTCGTGCTCGTCGCCGCCCTCTGCGCGGTCGAGATGGGGGCTCTCGCCTGGATCCGCCCCCTGGAGCGCGCCGGGGCCGACCTGGCCGAGCAGCGCTTCGAGT
>JBCCSK010000457.1:0-4224 GCA_039200205.1 Planctomycetota bacterium | reverse complement strand
TCGCGAGCAGCCCGAGCCCCGCGTTCGCGAGGGTCAGCGCGTTCGGGAGCAGCGCGATCGGGCGCGACGGTGACGTTTGCGATCTCCAAGGCCGTCGACGCGCTCGCCCGGAGCGCCGACCAGGCGCTGTTCGAGCGCCACCTCGAGACCGCGTGCTGGCTCATCGTCGCGGCGGGGATCTTCGACGTCGTCGACGGCAAGGTCGCCCGGATGACGAAGACGTTCAGCGACCTCGGCGCGCAGCTCGACTCGCTCGCCGACGCGATCACGTTCGGCGTCGCGCCCGCGATCGTGGCGAAGGTGCTGCTGGAGCACGAGGGCCTCGCCCACACGCGCGTCCACTTCATCGCCGCCGCCGCCTACGCGCTGATGGCGATCCTGCGGCTCGCGCGCTTCAACGCCCAGGGGAACGACGACCACGACGGGTTCACCGGCCTGCCGACGCCCGCCGCGGCGGGGATGCTCGTCTCGACGGTCCTCATGTTCCTGTCGCTCGGCGGCACGATCGAAGCGCCGGGCGGGGAGCCGACGCCGCTCGGACGCGGCCTGGAGGTCGTTCCGTTGGCCTGGCGCGACGCGCTGACGCGGTTCCTGCTCCTGCCGACGATCCTCGTGATGCTGCCGGCGCTCGCGCTGCTCATGGTCAGCCGCGTCCGCTACATCCACATGGGCAGCCTGCTCGGCGGCGCGCAGAGCCGGAGCGCGCTCGTGCCGCTCGTCTTCGGCGCGCTGGGTCTCTACCTCGCGCCCGTCCTCTTCATGTTCCTCAGCGGCCTCATCTACGTCGGCTGGGGGCTGTGGGTCAGCTGGGTTCGGCCTTCGAAGGAAGGCGCCGGCGAGGGAGATCGGGAGGCGGCTTGAGCGGCACAGGCTCCGGACGCACGACGGCGGCCGTCGCGCTCGGCGCGAACCTCGGCGAGCCCGAGCGAACGTTCAAGCGGGCGCTGTCGCTGCTCGAGCGCGAAGGCGACGTGCAGATCCTGCGCCGCTCGCAGTGGCACGCGACCGAGGCGGTCGGCGGCCCCGCGGACCAGCCGGCGTTCCTGAACGGCGCGATCCTCGTCGAGACGAAGCTTGGGCCAGAAGAGCTCCTCCAGAGGCTGCGCTCGATCGAGGACCACCTCGGGCGGGATCGCTCGAGCGAGGAGCCGTGGGGGCCGCGCCTGCTCGACCTCGATCTGCTCTGGGCGGAGCGCGAGGGCGGCGAGCCGGTCGAGCTGCGCACCGACGACCTCGTCCTTCCGCACCCGCGCATGGAGGAGCGCTCGTTCGTCCTCGTCCCGCTCGCGGAGGTCGCGCCCGACCACGTGCTCGCCCGATCGCGTCGTACGGTTGCCGACCAGCTCGCGTTCCTCCAGGAGCGCGGCGGGCTCGCTCGGCTGGACACGCCGGACGACGCCCGCGCCTGGTGCGAGGCGGCGCGCGCGGGCGGCGCCACGCTCGGCTTCGTCCCGACGATGGGTGCGCTCCACGAGGGGCACCTCGATCTCGTCCGGCGCGCCGCGCGCGAGAACGATCGGGTGTGCGTCTCGGTCTTCGTGAACCCCCTCCAGTTCGACGACGCCAGCGACCTGGAGAGCTATCCGCGCGACATGGACGGCGACGCCGCGAAGCTCGCGAGCGTCGGCTGCTCGATGGTCTTCACCGGGACGCTCGAGCAGTTCTTTCCCGGCCAGATCGAGGCGGGCGAGCTTCCGGAGGACGCGCTCGTCGACCCGGGCCGGGCGGCCGAGGGCCTCGAGGGCGCGTACCGCACCGGACACTTCCACGGCGTTGCGACGATCGTCGATCGCCTGTTCGACGTCGTCGAGCCGACGCGCGCGTACTTCGGTGCCAAGGACTTCCAGCAGTGCCTCGTCGTCGAGGACGTCGCGCGCCGCCGCGGCGGTCAGCCCGCAGTCGCGCGCTGTCCGATCGTGCGCGAGCCGTCGGGACTCGCCATGTCCTCGCGCAACGCGCGGCTCTCGGACGAGGGGCGCGCGCATGCCAGGGTGCTCTCGAAGGCGCTCGATCGCACGCGATCGGCGTGGCGGGGAGGTCTGCGCGACGCCGACGAGCTCGCGGCGCTCCTCAGGGCCGAGCTCCAGCACCCCGCCGTCGAGATCGACTACGCGGCCGTGCGCGACCCCGGGAACTGGACGGCGGACGCGCCGACCGGACTGCTCGAGCGCGCCGTCGCCCTCGTCGCCGCTCGCGTCGACGGCGTGCGGCTCATCGACAACATGGAGCTCTCTGCGGAGCCTTCGCGTTGACCGTCTCCGTCCCCGCGTACGCCAAGGTCAACCCGACGCTGCGCGTCCTCGGTCGCCGTACGGACGGCTTCCACGAGCTCGTGACGACGATGCTCGCACTCGACCTCGCCGACCGCGTGTCCGTGTCGCGAGGTGGCGCGCCCGGCATGGTGCGCGTCGACGTCGACGGCGCGTTCGCGACGCCCGACGTCCCGCGCGACGCCTCGAACCTCGCGGCGCGCGGTGCCCTGGCGGTTCGAAGCGCGGCGAAGCGCGACGACGGCCTCGCGATCTCGATCGAGAAGAGCATCCCGAGCCGCGCCGGTCTCGGCGGCGGCAGCGCGGACGCCGCGGCCGCGGCCGAGGCGACGTCGGAGCTCCTCGGGGTCGACGAGCGCGCGCTCCTCCCGCTGCTCGCTGAGATCGGCTCCGACTGCGCGTTCTTCCACGCGGCGCGCTCGAGCGGCGCCGCCGTCGCATTCGGGCGCGGCGACGACGTGCGCACTCTTCAGCGGGTGCCCGACTGGACGGTCGCGATCGTGACGCCCGACGTCGCGTGCTCGACGCCCGCGGTCTACGGCGCGCTCGGACTCGAGACCGGACGCTTCGATCCGTTCGACGTCGAGGAGGAGCTGGCGCGCGGCGACGCGCTGTTCGCGCTCCCGGCGGTCGAGGCGCGCGAGCGACTCGTGAACGACCTCGAGCCGGCGGCCCGGAGCGCGGTGCGCGAGCTCGCACCGTGGCGCGACGTCCTCGCGAGCGCGGGTCACGCGCACTTCATGCTGTCGGGGAGCGGCGCGAGCTACTTCGGGCTCTTCGACGATCGACCCGATGCCGAGGACGCGCTGCGTTCGATCGAGCGGGTCGCGTCGGGGCGCGGCCTCGCGCTTCGCTTCCGCGGCGTGGCTCGCCCGGCGGGGGAGCGGGAGCGATCGCGATGACGCTGGAGATTGGCATCGTCGGCAGCGGCGCGGTCGCGACCGCACTCGCGCGTGCTCTCGGCCGCGACAGCGCCGCGTGCTCGGTCCGCCTGTTCGCGCGCGACGCTGAGAGCGCGCAGCGGATCGCAGCGAGCGCTTCGGCGCGCGCCGTGCCGAGCCTCGACGAGCTCGCGAGCACGGACGCGATCCTCGTCGCGGTGACCGACGACGCGATCGGCGAGGTGTCCGCTGCGCTGCGCGCGGTCCGTCCCGGCGGTGCGGTCTTTCACACGAGCGGTGCTCTCAGCGGCGCGGCTGCGATGGGCGCGCTGATCGGCGTTCCTCGTGGATCCCTGCACCCGCTCCTCGCCGTGCCGCGGGACGCGGGTCCCGACGCGTTCGAAGGGGCGCCGTTCGTCGTCGAGGCCGAGACGCCAGACGCCGTCGATCTCGGCGAGTCGATCGTCGAGCGGCTCGGGGGAACGCTCGTTCGCCTGCCCGACGCCGGCGACCCTTCGGCGAAGGCGCGCTACCACGCACTCGCGACGATGGTCGCGAGCGGCGTCGTCGCACTCGTCGACCGCGCGTCCGGCGAGCTCGCGACGTCGGACGACGAGCGTGCGACGCTGCGCCGGGCGTTCGCGCAGCTCGCGGCCAGTGCGGCGGCGAACGTCGAGCGATCGGACGGACCGAGTGCACTGACCGGGCCGATCGCACGCGACGACGCTTCGACGCTGTCGCTCCACGCCGACGCCCTCGCGGGGCGCGACGTCCACGCGCTCTACGAAGCCGTGCGGCGCGCGGCCGAGGCGATGCTCGGGGAGGAGCGGAATTGACGGACCACGGCCCGCTCGTCGTTTCCCTGCTCGCGCCGACGTTCGACGCGTTCCACGCGGCGCTCGCGAAGGGCGCGGCCGACCGCGCCGACCTCGTCGAGCTCCGCCTCGACCGCGTGGCCCCCGGCGTGCTCGCCGACCCGACAGGCATCGCGTCGATCGTCGCGCACGCACGCCGTCCCGTGATCGCGGCGATCCACGGCGCCGAGGGCTTCGGCGGCTTCGCGGGGACGGTGG
>JBCCSK010000456.1:0-4271 GCA_039200205.1 Planctomycetota bacterium | reverse complement strand
GGCGCGGCCAGCGTCGACGCGCTCGGCGAGGATCTGCTCGGCGGGGATCACCCCTACCTCGCGGAGGTCCCGCGGAATCCGGTCAGCGGCGAACGAGCGGTCCGCGTCGTGTTCCGCGGCGGCGCCCCCCCGGGGAACGTCGCAGCGGTCGCGGACGCGGGCTGGCTCTACGACGCAGGCCGCGGACGGATCTGGCTCGCAACGCCAGGTCGGATCCAGGGCATGTCCGACCCGATCGGGAGAGAGGAGACGCGGTGGGTCGACCTGTGAGAGCCCTCCGCCGACCCGCCGCCGCTCGAGCCGGCTTCACGATCCTGGAGCTCCTCGTCCTGCTCGCGATCCTGTCGATCGTGGCGAGCATCGGCATCCCGGCGTACTTCGCTCGGCCCGAGGTGACGCTCGACAGCGCGGCCAAGCTGCTCGCTCGCGACCTGCGCGAGGTCCAGAATCGGGCGGCGCTCTACGAAGAGCCTCTCCAGCTGCGCTTCCTCGACGATGGCGCGGGCTACGAGGCGCTCGACGCCAGGGGCGAATCGCTCATCTCGCCGTACGGAAAGGGGCCGTTCCTGCGCTGCTACGACGCCGATGCCGTCTTCCGAGGCGTCGAGATCACGACGGTCCGCGCCGGCCACGGCGGCAGGATCCGCTTCGACGAGCGCGGGCGCCCGGAGACGAGCGCCCGCGTGATCGTGTCGTTCGCCGACGAGAGCCGAACGGTCTTCCTGCGCGCAGGGTCGGGCCTGATCGCGATCGACGGGCTCGAAGAGCCCTGGGTCGACCTGGGACTCTGACCCGGATCGCGCTCTACCAGGCCTCGAGTCCGCCGCGAACGGCGTAGACGTTCTCGAAGCCGTGCCCGAGGAAGTAGCTCGCAACGTCCAGGCTGCGGTCGCCGTTCGCGCAGACGAAGACGATGCGGCGATCCTTGGGCAGCGACATGTACTTGTCCGACGCGTCGTAGTCGAGCGGCTCGGAGCCGTCGGGCCCCGCGGACGTACGCTCGTCGGGCGTGCGGACGTCGATGAACGAGAAGTCGTCGCCGCCGGCGAGCAGCGTGCGGACCTCGGCGGGCGTGATCTGGCGATCGCGGTCGAGCGTCTCCGCCCGCACGATCGTCTCGATCATGTCCTTGATGTCGAGAATGTTGTGGTCCTTGGCGACCTGGGCGAGCGTGTCGGAGGGCTGGAACCCGCAGGCGGAGCACCCGCCCACGTGGTAGCGCTGGAAGAGGGCTCGCTGGGCGGCCGGGGCGACGGTGAGGATCTCCTCCATCGTCATCTCCGGCGAGATCGAGAGGCTGGCTTCGGTCATGGGTCGACGGACGTTGCTGGGTCCGGATGCAGATAAGTCTACGCCCGGCCGCGTCCAAGGTCGCGGGGCCGGTAGTCTCCCCCGCTTCGCCCCCACCCAGACCCGAGGAGATCCACGTGGCCCAGGCCAAGATCACGACGCGCGCGAACGACTACGCGCAGTGGTACCAGGACGTCATCCAGCACGCCGAGCTCGCCGAGCCGGCCGGCGTCGTGAAGGGGTGCATGGTCATCAAGCCCCACGGGTACGCAATCTGGGAGGGGATGCAGAGCGACCTCGACCGGCGCTTCAAGGCGACCGGGCACAAGAACGCCGCCTTCCCGCTCCTGATCCCGAAGAGCTTCATCGAGAAGGAGGCCGAGCACGTCGACGGCTTCGCGCCAGAGCTCGCAGTCGTCACCCACGCGGGCGGCAAGGAGCTCGAGGAGGCGTACGTGATCCGTCCGACCTCCGAGACGATCATCGGCCACTTCTTCTCGAAGTGGATCGACTCCTATCGTGACCTCCCGCTCCTCATCAACCAGTGGGCGAACGTCATGCGCTGGGAGCTGCGGACGCGGCTCTTCCTCCGGACCGGCGAGTTCTACTGGCAGGAGGGGCACACGGCCCACGCGACCCACGACGAGGCGCGCGAGGAGGTCCAGCGGATGCTCGACGTCTACCGCGACTTCGCGCACGAGGTCATGGCGATGCCGGTCGTCCAGGGCATCAAGAGCGCGCACGAGCGGTTCGCGGGCGCGCTCGAGACGCGGACGATCGAGGCGATGATGCAGGACGGCAAGGCGCTGCAGTCCGGCACCAGCCACGACCTCGGCCAGAACTTCGGGAAGGCGTTCGACGTCACGTTCCAGAACGAGACGGGCGAGCGGGACTTCGTGTGGCAGACGTCCTGGGGCGTGTCGACCCGCCTCGTTGGCGCGCTGATCATGACCCACTCGGACGACGAGGGCCTGGTGCTGCCGCCGCGCCTCGCGCCGATCCACGTCGTCATCGTCCCGATCTACCGGAAGGACGAAGAGCGCGCCGCGGTGCTCGAGGCCGCCGATCGGATCGCAGCCGAGCTGCGCGACGACGGGCTCGTCGTCGAGGTCGACGCGCGCGACGGCATGAAGCCGGGAGCGAAGTACTACGAGTGGGAGCGCAAGGGCGTCCCCATGCGCCTGGAGCTCGGCCCGCGCGACCTCGAGGGGAAGGCGGTCATGAGCAAGATGCGCCTTGCCGAGACGGACGAACGCGGCAAGCCGGTCAAGGAGATCCTCGGTTGGAGCGACCTCGGTGTGCAGATCGGGGCGCGGCTCGACGCCTTCCAGAAGCAGCTCTTCGATCGCGCGCTCGCGATGCGTGAAGAGAACACCATCCTCGTCGATTCGTGGGACGACTTCGTCTCCGCCTTCGAGGACGGCAAGAGCTCCTTCGTGTACGCGCACTGGGACGGGACGACCGAGACCGAGCTCGCGATCAAGGAAGCGACCAGGGCGACGATCCGCTGTGTCCCGCTCGAGGGGCAGGGGCCGCCGGCCGAGCCGGGGCGCTGCGTGAAGTCGGGCGAGGCGAGCGCGCAGCGCGTGTTGTTCGCAAAGAACTACTGAACGCATCTGGTGCGCGGCGGGGCGAGGCGGCGGAGAGCCCGCTGACTCGCCGATCCGACCGTTCGCTGTTCCGCTCGGTCGGACCGTGTCACGCGCGCGAAACGCGTCGATCGGCGTTCCGTCTGCGGAACGCCGATCCGGCGATTCGGCCGCAACTTCGGGCTCTAACGAGCGAACGCAACGACGGTGCGAGGCGTGAGGTTCCCTCCGAACGGATGAACTTCCGCACATTTCTGGGTGTGGATTGCACCTCCGAATTTTCTCGAAAGACGCGCGCATCCCCCGCCCTCGAGACGAGCGAAGTGCCCACCGCGTCGCGCGACGTCGTGCAGCAGATCGATCGTCGCAACGAGCACGCGGCATCCCGTTCGGGGTCGCTCCCTCACTCTCCCCGCGCGTCCGACGGAGCACTCGACGGCTTCCGTTCGGTCGCCTCGACACCACCGAATTCGCCATGCTCACGCAACTCGCACTCGCCATCGCGCCCGTCCTCGCTCCCGCGCCGGTCCAGGGCACTCCGCTTCCGGGCAACATCGTCGAAGTCGCCACCCAGAACGGCAACTTCACCACCCTCGTCGCCGCCCTCCAGGCGACCGGTCTCGACTCCGCCCTCGACGGCTCGCAGAGCAACGATCGCTTCACGGTCTTCGCGCCGACCGATGCCGCTTTCAGCAACCTGCCCCCGGGCACGATCATGGCGCTGCTGAACGATCTCCCGCTCCTCACGGAGATCCTGCTCTACCACGTGACGCCCGGCGGCCTCCTCGCCCAGCAGGTCCTCGCGTCGCCGCAGATCGACATGCTGAACGGGCAGCGCACCGACATCTCGCTGCAGAACGGGATCCCGTTCATCGACCAGGCGGAGATCCAGATCACGAACGTGATCTGCTCGAACGGCGTCATCCACGTCATCGACGCCGTGCTCCAGCCGGCGACCGAGACGCTCGTCGAGACGGCCCTCGGAGCCCCCGACGCTCGCTACCTCACGCACTTCCTTGGCTTCACGAGCCTGATCCCGGTCCTCGACGGCGGTGAGTTCACCGTCTTCGCCCCGACGAACACGGCCTTCCAGCAGTTCCCGGCGGCGACCCTGCGCTCGCTCACGGATCCGCTGGGCATCTCGACGCTCGAGGGGATCCTGACCATCCACGTCGTCCCCGGTCGCCTCTACGCCGATGAGGTCGTCGCCGCGGGCCAGCTGAACTCGGTCGGAGGCAAGGTCCTCCCCGTGACGACCCAGGGCGGCAACGTCTTCGTGGATGGCGCTCTCGTGGTCGTCCCGAACATCGAGGCGGGGAACGGCAACATCCACTTCATCGACGCCGTCCTCCTTCCCTGAGGGAGCGCCCGTCGACCCCGCCGCGCCGGCCG
>JBCCSK010000455.1:0-4275 GCA_039200205.1 Planctomycetota bacterium | reverse complement strand
CTGGGCGTCGTCACGACGCCGGTCATGGTCGAGCGTCCGTCGGACCAGCGGCGAGCGACCCACGTGATGCTCCGCGGGAACTTCCTGCAGCCGGGCGAGCAGGTGCACGCCGGCGTCCCGGCCGCGTTCCCGCCGCTGCCGAGCGACCGACCGCCCGACCGGCTCGCGCTCGCCCGCTGGCTCGTCAGTGAGAGAAACCCGCTGACGGCGCGCGTCGCCGTGAACCGGATGTGGGCGCGCCTCTTCGGCCGCGGCCTCGTCCCGACGGAGGGCGACTTCGGCTCGCAGGGCGCGACGCCGACGCACCCCGATCTGCTCGACTGGCTCGCCGTCGAGTTCCGCGAGAACGGGTGGGACCAGAAGGCGTTCCTGCGCACGATCGTCACGAGCCGTGCCTACCGCCAGGCATCCGACGTCGATGCGGCGGCCCTGGCGAAGGACCCGGACGGCGTCTGGCTCTCGCGCTATCCGCGCCAGCGCCTCGAGGCCGAGATGGTGCGCGACGCGACCCTCGCTGCGTCGGGGCTGCTCTCGGCGAAGCGCTTCGGCCCGTCCGTGTACCCGCCGCAGCCCGAGGGGCTCTGGCAGGCCGCGTTCAACGGCGAGCGAGACTGGACCGAGAGCACGGGCGAGGACCGGTACCGTCGCGCGCTCTACGTGTTCCTGCGGCGCACGATCCCGTACCCGATGCTCGACGTGTTCGACGCGCCGAGCCGTGAGATCTGCACGGTCAAGCGAGTCCCGACGAACACGCCGCTGCAGGCGTTCGTGACGATGAACGACCCGGCGTTCCTCGAGACGGCGCGGGCGCTCGCCGAGAGGGTGGATGCGGACGCGGATCTCGAGGGGCCCCGGGCCGCCGTTTCCGCCATGCTCAGGTACGCCCTCGCGCGGCCGCCCGCGGCCGAGGACGTCGACACCCTCACGTCGCTCTTCGACGACGCCAGGGCCGCGTTCGCAGAGGACGTCGAAGGCGCGCGCGAGTTCGCCGGCCTCACGCCGACGGACGGCATCCTGCCTCCGGAGCGCGCGGCGTACACGCTCGTCGCGCAGGCGGTGCTGAACATGGACGCCTTCCTCACCAAGGAGTGACCCGTGGACGATCCCCGTCACGACCTCGCCGGACCGACGCGCCGGACGTTCCTACGCGGTGGGATCGGCCTGGGCGCGATCGCACTCGGCGTGCTCGACGGAGAGGCGCGCGCTGAGCGCACCGTGCGTCCGGACGCGCCGGCGAAGCGCGTTCTCTACCTGTCGCTCTCGGGAGCGCCTCCCCAGCACGACACGTTCGACCCGAAGCCGGAGCTCGATCGGCTCGACGGCACGGACTGCCCCGAGCACCTCTTCGAGGGCAAGCGTCTCGCGTTCATCAAGGGGCGTCCGAAGCTCCTCGGTTCGCCGCACCCGAGCTCGATCGTCGAGCCGCTCGGCGTTCCGATCTCGAACCTCCTCCCGGGATTCCGCTCGTACGCGAAGGACGTCACGCTCGTCCGCTCTCTCCACACGGACCAGTTCAACCACGCCCCGGCGGATCTCCTGATCCACACCGGCAACGCCACCGTCGGCAAGCCCTCGATGGGGAGCTGGGTGAACTGGGGCCTCGGCTCGCTCAACGAAGATCTGCCTGGGTACGTCGTGCTCGTGTCCGGCGGCAGCGACCCCACGGGGGGGAAGAGCCTGTGGGGGAGCGGCTTCCTGCCCTCCGAGCACCAGGGGGTCCGCTTCCGCTCGTCGGGCGACCCCGTGCTGTACGTCTCCGACCCGCGGGGTCTCGATCGGAAGATGCGCCGGCGCATGCTCGACGCGCTGCGCGAGCTCAACGAGCGCGACCACGAGCGGCACGGCGACCCCGAGACCCTCGCGCGCGTCTCCCAGTACGAGCTCGCGCACCGCATGCAGATGGCGGTGCCCGAGGTGACCGATCTGTCGCGCGAGACGCCAGAGACGCTGGAGCGGTACGGCGCGACGCCCGACGGCGGCTCGTTCGCGAGCAACTGCCTGCTCGCGCGCAACCTGCTCACGAGCGGGGTGCGCTTCGTCCAGCTGTTCGACTGGGGCTGGGACCTCCACGGCACCAGCGCGGGCGACGACCTGATGACCCAGTTCCCGATGAAGTGCAGCGAGGTCGATCGACCGATCGCCGCTCTCATGGGCGACCTGCGGGAGAGCGGCCTGCTCGACGAGACGCTGGTCGTCTGCGGCGGCGAGTTCGGGCGCACGCCGATGCTGGAGGCGCGCGGCGGCTCGACCTTCCTCGGACGCGACCACCAGCCCGACTGCTTCTCGATGTGGCTCGCGGGCGGCGGCGTTCGCGCCGGGCACGTGCACGGTAGCACCGACGACCTCGGCGCCGCGGTCCACGAGGACGGCGTGTCGGTGCGCGACCTCCAGGCGACGATCCTGCACCAGCTCGGGCTCGACCCCTTCGACCTGCGCTTCCGACACGAGGGCCTCGAGCAGCGCCTGATCGGGCCGGCGGCCGGTCCGCGCATCGCGCGCGAGATCCTCGCCTGATCGCAGGTCCAGCGCTCGATGACCGATCCACTCGACCTGGACGGGGGCCTCCCGTTCGCGTTTCGTGCGCGTCCGGAGGACTTCATCGTCGAAGAGCTCGCATCGGACGTCGAGGCGCCCGATCCGTCCGGGACACACGTCTGGTTCACGGTCGAGAAGCGCGACGTCTCGACGCCCGAGGCGGCCCGCCGGATCGCGCGCGCGCTCGGTCGTGCTCCGGCCGAGGTGCACTTCGCGGGACGCAAGGACGCGGTCGCGGTCACGCGCCAGCGAATGTCGATCGAGCACGTCGATCCCGACGCGCTGCTGGCGCTCGATCTCGCCGGCATCCGGATCCGCGATCCGCTCCGCTGTCGAAAGCGGATCCGCCTCGGTCAGACGGGCGGCAACCGCTTCCACCTGCGGTTGACCGAGCTCGCAGAGGCGGACCACGCGCGGCTCGGTTCGCGCCTCGCAGAGCTCGCGGAGGTCGGACTTCCGAACGCCTACGGCGAGCAGCGCTTCGGGGCGGACGGCGCAGGGATCGAGCTCGCGCGGAGGCTCGTCGGCGGCGATGCGATCGGATACCTCGCGGGGATGGCGGAGCGGGTGCGCAGGAACCGTCGCGCCGCCGCCCACGAGCTCGTCCGCCGCATCCGCGACGGGTCATCGTCCGAGCGTCGACGCGCGAGGGAGCTCGTCCCGGACCTCGATGAGGACCTGCGCGCGGTCGCCAAGGAGCTCGCGCGTCGGCGCTCCGAGGATCCGGCGTCCCTCGTGCGCGCGGTCCCCAAGCGCACGCGGGCGTTCCACCTCTCGATCCTCCAGGCGAGCGTCTACAACCGCGTCCTGGCGGAGCGAGAGAGGCAGGGCACGCTGCGGTCGGTCCTCCTCGGCGACGTCGTCGCCAGGGAGGACGGGCGTCACTCGGTCGTGACGGAGGAGCGACCCGCGCCTGCCGGAGCCGTGCCCACCGGGCCGATCTGCGGTGGCAAGGCGCCTCTGGCGGAGGGCGAGCCCGGCCGAATCGAGCGTGCGGCTCTCGTCGCAGAAGGACTCTCGATCGAGGACCTCGTCGCCCCCGCCGGCCTGACACCGCGCGGGGCGCGCCGGCCGCTCGTCGCGCCGGTCACGAACGCGAGGCTCGATCCCTGGTCCGAGGGGACGGCCTGGATCGTCTTCGACCTCCCCGTTGGGGCCTACGCGACGGTGGTACTCGACCTCCTGGGCGCGGCGCGTCCCGATCCGGGAACGGTCTCCGAAGACGTTGCGGGATGAGGGCTTCGGCTCGCGAGGCGCGCGCGCCGATCCTCTGAACGATGGATGCGCCTTCGTCCCCCGCAGCGAGCTCGGCCGAGTCGCTCGACGTGCCCGCCGTCGACCAGGGCCGTCGCCGCTACGTGCCCGACCGTCGTCAGCGACCGACGCCGCGCTTCTCTCGCTACTCGTTCCACGGCGGTCGACGCAAGGACCCGCAGCGCGGCAACGAGCGCGAGGGGTCGTTCGTCGACCTGTACTCGTCCAAGGTCCTGTTCTGGGTCCTCTGGGTCTCGCTGATGAACGTGGGGGACAGCTTCTTCACGCTCGTCCACCTCCAGGCGGGCGGAGTCGAGGTCAACCCCGTCGCGGCTGCGCTCCTGCGGACCGGCCGCTTCGGGTTCGTGTTCACGAAGGCGGCCCTGATCAGCGTCGCGCTGCTCGTGCTGACCGTGCACAAGAACTTCCAGCTCGCGCGCTTCGGGCTGTGGCTCTCGACGGTCGCCTACACGGCGCTCGTCATCT
>JBCCSK010000454.1:0-4285 GCA_039200205.1 Planctomycetota bacterium | reverse complement strand
TGGAGGCGCTCGATCGGCTCGACTTCGTCGACTCTGGCCCGTACTCCGAGAAGATCGCTCGCACGGTCAAGAAGACCGGTCAGAAGGAAGCGCTCATCTGCGGTCGCGGGACGATCGAGGGCCGGCCCGTCGTGCTCGGCGTGCTCGACTTCAAGTTCCTCGGCGGGTCGATGGGCGAGGTCGTCGGCGAGAAGATCGCGCTCGCGTGCGACGTCGCGCGGCTGGAGAACCGTCCGCTGATCCTCTTCACCGCCTCTGGCGGCGCGCGCATGCACGAGGGCATGCTCTCGCTGATGCAGATGGCCAAGACGTGCTCGGCGCTGTCGCGGCTGAACGAGGAGGGCGGCTTCTCCGTCTGCGTCCTGACGCATCCGACCACGGGGGGCGTCACGGCGTCCTTCGCGATGGTCTGCGACATCACGCTGGCCGAGCCCGGCGCGCTGATCGGCTTCGCCGGTCCGCGCGTCATCGCGAGCACGATCAAACAGGAGCTCCCCGAGGGCTTCCAGCGCGCCGAGTTCCTGCTGGAGAAGGGCCAGGTCGACTCGATCGTCAGCCGCGACGAGATGCGCAGAACGCTCGCGATGCTGATCGACTACGGCACGAGCAGCTGGCCGGAGCCGGAGCCGGAGCCCGCGGAGACGGCGCCCGACGACGACGAGCCGGCCGAGGTCTCGCTCGAGTCGACCGCCCTACTGCTCGGTCTCCGGATCCGGTGCTCGCAGGTGCATGACCCACGAGTCGAAGTTGTCCTGCATCGGTGACCCGAAGGACTCGTCGAGCTTCGTCGCGAGGCGGTTCGCCCACAGGAGCGGGTAGGTCAGCGTTCCGAAGAGCTTGGTCTCGTTGACGTGCATCAGCTCTGGGATCGGACGCGAGAGCTGGTACGCGCCGCTCCGCACGTGCTCGAAGCCGCGGCGTTCGAGCCCGGCGCGGATCTCCTCGCGCGTGCGAGCGTTCATCTCGCGCACGGGGAGCAGGGGCTTGCGTCGCCTGCGCGAGAGGAACCCGCGCGAGTGGGGGTGGATGTCGCCGACGACGAGGTGGCCGCCCGGCGCGATCATCTCCGTGAGTCCGTCGAGCCAGCTCTCGACGTCGGGCGAGAAGCTCACGACCCCGGAGCTCAGCACGACGTCGAAGGGCTCGTCTCCGACGAACGGCGGGTCCTCGCCGAAGCCGACGCGTCCGTCGAAGGAGGCGATGCCCTCCTTCTTCGCGTTCGCGGCGGCGATCTCGACCATGTTCAGGCTCGGGTCGAAGGCCGCGAGCTCGACGTCGCCGAGCGCGCGCGCCGCCTCGATGCCGACCCAGCCGGCGCCGCAGCCGAAGTCCAGCACGCGCAGGCGACGATCGCTGCGGGCCGCCTTCTTGGCGAACAGCCCGACGTGCCGCCGCATCCAGCGGAAGTGCGGGTAGCCCGCGCCGCCCGGGACGCCGTCCCAGCCCGCTGCGTTGCGGTCGAACTTCTCGACCGTCGCGTCGGGCGACATGACGTGCGTGCGGCGGCGTCCGAACAGGATCGCGCCGTCGAAGTCGAACGTGCCCTCGACGGCCTCGCGGCCGTGGAGCGTGATCTGCTCCGCCTTCCCGTCGACGATGCGGAGGACGGCGCCGACGTGGACGAGCGGCCAGAGCGAGTTGCGCCACATCGCGAGGCGCCGGTCGTCCGGCGTCCCTTCCACGAAGAGGAAGAACGGGTCGCTCTCCCCGAGCTCGCGGTCGAGCGCTTCGAAGCGCCGGCCGACGAGGAACTCCTCGCCTCCCGCGCAGTCGCAGCGCGCGGACATGGGGCCGCCGCTGCCGAGCTCTCGCACGGAAGCGGGATCGACCTGGAAGTGGGCGAACGCGTCGCGGAGCTCGTCCGGCGAAGGCATCGGTCCTCTTGGCGAGTGAGGACCGCGACGGGGACGACCCGGGGCAGGAGTCGGGGCGGAAACGACCATCTTTGGGGCCGAACTGTACCCCGACAGGAAGTCGTTGATCGGCGAGTTGGCTCGCTGCGAGGGCTGCATGGCAGGACGGACCGCGCGAGCCGCTCAGGAGCGTCGTCGCCGGCTCGATCCGGGACGCCGACCGCGCGCGCGTCGTCGTGACGACCCGCGGCGAGACGACGCGGGTCGAGCGCGGGCGACCTCGCGAATCGCGAGGGAGACTCCGAAGCCCGTCTCCTCTCCGGTGCAAAAAACCGAGTGCATGCAGGTCTTCGCGAGTCCGTGGTTGGGCAGCACCGCCACGTCGCCGGGGGACAGGACGAAGCCGTGCCCCGCGTCGGCGAGCAGGGACGTGAACTCGGGGCCGAAGTTGACGAGCCGGCCGAGGGCGCCGCAGCCCGGCTGACCCAGTTCGCGGATGCACGCGTCGCGGTCGCGCGCCAGCGTCAGGAGCGCGTCGAACGAGCCCTCCTCGTCCGCGAGGGCCTCGCGCACCCACGGCAGGTCTCCCTCGGCCAGCAGCTCGGCGAACTCCAGGACGCGGGTCGCGAGGTCGCCGATCGAGAGCGCCAGCCAGCCGGTCGAGCCCGTGAGCTGGGCGAAGAGGACGCCGCGCTGACGGCCGCGCGCGGGCTCGTCGAACGCGTCGTGGTGGAAGAGCGCGCCGCCGTTCGGCGCGTTCCAGTAGCCGATCGACTGTGTGAACAGAGGGCGACCGCGGATCCACTCGCCGATGAGGCCCCGCAGCTCGCCGTCGCGGACGAGCGCGCCGACCTCGGGCAGCACGCGCTCGGAGAGCTCGGCGACGAGTCGGTGCCGGTGTTCGTCGCGGCTCGCGTCGTCCTCGATCTCGCGGCCGAACGACACGCGCAGCCGGAGCGACGCGTCGTCGTCGCTCGCGGAGAGCCGCTGGGACTTGAGCCAGAGGTCGGAGACGGTCGCGCCGCCGGCCCCGCTCCACTCGACGGCGATGCGCTCGATGTCGCGCTCGTCGACTCCGGGCAGCTCCTCGTCCAGCACCTGAAACGCCGGCGCGAGCTGATGGCGGCGGTCGGTGAGCAGCTCGCGCAGGCCGCCCGCGCGCGCGAGGCGCTCGAGCTCGCGGTCCGTGACGAGCACGTCGAAGACCTCGTCGGCGAGCGCGTCGTGCAGGACGATCGGCTGCGCCGCGTCGAAGCGATCCCGAAGAACGGCGAGCGGGTCGCGCGGCACGAACGCGAACGCGTCGTGCAGCTCGGCCCAGTTGCCGTGGAAGACGCCGCGCCGCACGAGCCTGGGGGCGGCCACGCAGCGCGCGTTGATCTCGGCGACGTACGCCGGGTCGTCGTCCTCGTCGACGGAGACGACGGGCCGCGCGCCAGGGCAGCGGTCGCGGTCCGGCGCGTCGAGGAGCGAAGCGAGCTGACCGTCGGGGTCGAGCTCCTCGAACGTCGGCTCCCCGTCCGGCTCCGGCCCGCCGGGCGGCGAGGGATCGGTCATTCTCCTTCGGTGCGGGCGATCGAGAGACGCTCGATCCCCTCGCGGATGTTCGAGCGAATCGCCTTGGCGATCACGGCCTCGCCGCGGTCCTCCGAGGAGATGCCCTCGTAGGTGTTGACGGTCTCCGAGGTCGACACGACCTCCTCCCAGACCGTCCGCGATCCGTCGCCGGAGAGCAGGCGCCAGCGCATCGCGAGCGTGCAGTGCGAGTCGAGGCCCACCTCGGGCTCCTCGAAGCGCTCGACGGACACGACGAGCTGCTGGTCGCCGCCGCCGGCCTCGACGACCTCGTCGAACACCTTGGAGCGCAGGACGGCCTCGCGGAGCGCGGACTGCATCTCGATCGGGTCGATCAGTCGCTTGCCGACCCACGCCTGGCGCTCGGTGCCCATCGTCTCGATCGCGACCGAACCGCCGACGCTCTCCTCGACCTCGAGGTTCGCGGGGACCATCACGGACGAGGAGACCGAGGTGCAGGCGGCGAGGAGCGACGCGGACGCGGCGATCCCGGACGCGACGAGGAGGCGTGAGAGGCGCATGGTGAGGGGGTCATCGGCCGGGCTCCCGCCGCTCCGGACCGCTATCCGGGACGAAGCGGGGCCGGGGGAGGAGCGCGGCTTGCGCCTACACTCTCCGCCCCGTGGCACCGACGATGAGCAAGGGAGGGACCGCGCCCGCCGCGTGGCGCGTGAGCGGCCTCCGCCAGGAGATCGACGAGCCCGACGAGCGCGTGTTCGAGCGCGCCGCGCGGGCGATCGGGCTCGAGCTGGCCGCGTGTCGCTCCGCCCGCTTCGCGCGCCGCTCGCTCGACGCGCGCGGACGCGGCCGTGACCTCCACTTCGTCTGCCAGGTCGACGTCGCGGGCCCGGCCGACG
>JBCCSK010000453.1:0-4291 GCA_039200205.1 Planctomycetota bacterium | reverse complement strand
GGCGACGCCGAGGAGATCTGCGTCGGCGCGCCGAACTCGACCGGCGTGCCCGCAAGGCTGCTGTGGAACGGGCCGACGCGCGTCGGGGACGAGCGCATGTCGCTCTCGATCGAGAACGGTCCGCCGGATCAGATGGCGCTCGTGTTCTACGGCGCGCCGTCCCCGCCCGTGCTGACCTGGGACGGGACGCTATGCATCGCGCGGCCCTCGTACCGCCTGACGGCTCCGTTGTCGCTCGACGCAGCGGGCGAGGCGACGATCTCGATCGACTGGACGGGTGGACCGCACGCGACCGCGGGTGCAGGAGCATGGACGCCGGGATCGACCTGGGCCGTCCAGGCGCTCTACCGCGACCCTACGGGACCGGGCGGGACAGGGTTGAATTCCACAAGCGCTTGGAAAGTGGTGCCGCTCCCGTGAGCCCGAGCGGCTCCGCTGTTCCAACCGCCTCCTCTCAACCCGAAGGCCCGCCCGGAAGTCCCCGCCGGACCATGAACTCGACCGCGGGCGCCATGTTCACGGGAACGAGCCGCGTCCCGGCGTTCGCCGCGGCCCAGACGCGGAAGAGCTCGTCCACGAACCCTTGCCCCACGGACGTGACGCCTTCGAAATCGACGACGACCTCGCGGAACCGCTCGAGCCCGCTGCTCAGGCGCTTCGCCTCGGAGCGCGACACGAACTGCACGCCGTACTCGAAGAGTCGGACGATCGTTCGCGTGCGATCGAACGCGAGGTCGGTCGTGTAAGACGCGAAGACATGCTCCAGCCGTCGATCCGTCATGGGATCGAGCGCCATCCGGACGGCCGTCCCGGTGTCCTCGACGACGGTCTGGTCCCCTCGTCGGCTGTCGACGATCCACACGAGACCGTTCGCGTGCAGCTCGAAGCGATCGACGGCCTTCGAGGTGAAGAAGAGGCCTTCACCGCTGTGGTGCTCCGGCTGCGTCGTCACCTTCCCCTTCGTCAATTCCTGGAGCGCGTGGAGCGCGCTCCCGAGCCCGAATCGCGCGCGCACCGATTCGAGCGCTCCGATGCCTCGATCGACGACCTGCACGTCGATCCGCTCCGCCTGCGCAGTGGCACGCACGGTCACCTCGCTGGCCTGCGAGTGATCGATCGCGTTGTTCACGATCTCCGTGACCGCGTAGGAGCGGATCGTGTCCGCGCGGTCGTTCCACGTCGCACCGTCGGCGTGGAGTCGACCCTGGAGGTCGCGCCAGACCTCGTCCTCGTGCAGCCCCTCGGTCGGACGAACGAGCTCGATCGCCGCGACGGCGCGCAGGTAGCGCGTCGAGCGTCCGCCTCCTCGCACCTGCAGACGGCCGGCCTCCAGCCAGCGGTCCAGGTGCCGACGAAGCGCCTGCCGGCTGAACCCGGTCCGCTCCGCCAGCTCTCGCACCGCGAAGCTCCCCTGCTCGTCGAGCAGGTCGTCGATGTGTCGATCCGCTGCGTGAGGCCGCGTTCGTCAACGCAGGGCCCGCTCGCTGGCTCGATTCGTCAACGAGTGTCTCAGAACGCGACATACTGCCGGATCGAGGATCGCAGCCGCCGCGTGCTGACTTCGACGGACCCTGCGAGAGTCGTGAGCGGGAGCCCGACGCCTCCATCCCACGAGTGACCATGCGCCGCCAGACAGCCCTCGCGCTCATCGCCGCCGCCGCCATCGCGGCGCTCGCTTTTGCCGGACTGCGCGCGGGGAGCAGTGGCGCCCCGCCGCCTTCGCCCGGCCCAGCAGCGAACGAGTCGATCGATGAGCTTCGGGCCGAGGTCGCCAGGTTGGCGGGTGCGATCGACGTGCTCGGCGAGCGCATGGAGGATGTCGCACGCTCCGCGGCACTGGCTCCGGTGAGCGCTGGCGCGGCTCGGCAGCCCGCCGTTCGGCCGTCCGGTGATCCGGAGCAGCTCGAGGTTCTGCTGGAGATGCGAGACCTGCTCGCGGACCTGAACTCTCGCCTGAGCGTGGGCGGTGGCGGACGGGGTGGGTCGCCGCCGAGCGGGGGCCGCCGCCTGCTCCGCAGCGAGAGTCGACCGATCGACATGCACGCGCTCGAGGAACTTGTAGCCGCATACCCGAACGACAGCGACCCGCTTCCGATCGACCTTGCGATGACGGGAATCGAGGGGATCATCGACCGCTTCGGCTATCCGGACGAAGTCGTCCCGTCGCGCAACGCGGACCAGCCGTGGACGCTTCTGTACGACGAAGTTGATCTGTCGATCGAGGGCCGCCCGGTGGATGACCTCTACTTTCGCTCCGACCACCGGGCGACCTACGGCGTGCACTACCGCCTCGGTCCGCGTGACGATGGGTGAACCGGCGCGAATCGACGCCGGCTGACGCGCCCCCATGTCCCCCACCGACGACGCCGTGCCCTGGGAGCCCGCGATCGCTCGCTACCTCGACGCGGGCGGCGAGCTCGCGGGCGACGCCTTCGAGCGTTGGCTCCAGGAGCAGCCCGAGTTCGATCTGAGCGACGAAGAAGTCGAGCGCGCCGCGGCGATCGTCGAGATGTGCGCAGAGCTCGACGCCCTCGGCGGGCTCGACTCGGTCCGGACGCGCTCGGCGAGCGGCGCCCGCGAATTCGGGAACGAGCCGAAGGTTCGCGCCGCTTCGCGCGGAGCGTCGATCGGGCCGTACGTGCTGAAGCGCTTCATCGCGCGCGGCGGGATGGGCGAGGTGTGGGAGGCCGAGGAGGTCGAGCTCGGGCGGCGGGTGGCGCTGAAGCTCGTCCTTCCCGAGCGGATCGACGCGCGGGCGCTCGACATGTTCGCCCGCGAGGCGAAGGCCGGCAGTCGCGTCCAGCACCCCGGGATCGTGACGACGCTCGCGTACGGGCGCGGGGACGAGCTGTCGTGGATCGCCCAGGAGCTCGTGCCGGGCTCGTCGACGCTCAAGGGCGTCATCGACGAGCTGCGGTCCGAGGAGATCGTGCCGCGCGACCACTACCGTCGCGTCGCCGAGATCGTCGCCGAGATCGCGAGCGCGCTGCAGGCCGCGCACGACGTCGGCGTGGTCCACCGCGACGTCAAGCCGTCCAACGTGCTGATGACGCCCGACGGTCGTCCGAAGGTCGTCGACTTCGGACTCGCGCGGGTCGTCGACGACTCGTTCCTGTCCCTGACGGGCGAGATCGCTGGGACATGGGCGTACATGAGCCCCGAGCAGGTCAAGGCGAAGCGCATCGGGCTCGACCATCGCACGGACATCTTCTCGCTGGGCGTCGTGCTGTACGAGCTGCTGACACTGCGGCGGCCGTTCGAGGGGGACACGACGCACCAGATCGCGGAGAGGATCGTCGCGTACGACCCGGTGGACGCGACGAAGGTGCGCTCGCAGTGCCCGCGGGATCTCGCCGTCATCGCGGGCAAGTGCCTGGAGAAGGACCGCGAGCGCCGGTACACGACGATGTCGGACGTCGCCGCCGACCTGCGCCGCCACCTCGGCCAGGAGCCGATCGTCGCGCGGCCGCCCGGCCGGATCCGCAAGCTGGAGCTGTGGGCGCGGCGCAACCCCGCGAAGAGTCTCGCCGGCGCCATCGCGGCCGCCGCGTTCATCGCGATCTCGCTGCTGCTCGCCGAGAACGTGCGCGCGCGCCGCGACCTCGCCAGCGAGGTCGAGTCGGTCAAGCGCCTCTCCGCGCTTCAGGACTACGACGACCTCGTCGCGCTCGCCGACACGCTGTGGCCGCCGCATCCCGCGAACGTCGACGCGTACGAGACGTGGATCGACGAGGCCGCGCGCCTCGTCGCCGAGCTGCCCGTGCACCGCGCGAAGCGCGAAGAGCTCGGTCGGATCGCAGGCGCGGGCGGCGCGTTCCCGCAGACGCCGGCGGGCGGCGACGCGCGCTGGTGGTCCGCCAACCTCGACAAGCTGATCGCTTCGCTCGAGTCGCTGACGGACGAGACGACCGGGCTGCTCTCCTCGTCCCCGTCCGCGGTTTCGATCGAGCACGGCTGGAGCGTGCCGCGCCGCCTCGCGTTCGCGACCTCGATCCGCGACGGGCTCGCTCGCGGCGCGTCGTTCAGTGACCGCTGGAGCGAGGCGATCGCGTCGATCGCCGCCGATCCGACGTACGGCGGACTCGAGCTCGCGGCCCAGCCGGGTCTCGTTCCGATCGGCCGCGATCCGGCGTCGGGGCTGTGGGAGTTCTGGCACGTGGCCACCGGTGACGAGCCGCGACGGAACGAGAGCGGCGCGCTCGAACCCACGGCGGCCTCGGGCATCGTGCTCGTGCTGATCCCGAGCGGCACGTTCTGGATGGGCTCGACGCGCGACGTCGATGCGCCGCGC
>JBCCSK010000452.1:0-4295 GCA_039200205.1 Planctomycetota bacterium | reverse complement strand
GAGACGAGCCCCGCGCACGCTGCGCGGGGCTCGTCTCGTTAAGGGCGAGGCCGGGGCGGCCCCGGCAGCGCGATCAGAAGCGCGTGTTGACGCCGATGCGGAAGACGTCCGCTTCGAAGTCGCTGTCGTCGCTGTCGAGCTTCGTGTAGTTGAAGATGTACTTCATGTTGTGCCCGTCGACGTAGTAGTTGACGCCGAGGTCGATCAGGAACGTGTCTTCGTCGTCGTCGAGGTTCTGGTAGCGAGCGCCGAGCTCCCAGCCGCCGCGGTTGGCATCGGGGCGCACGAGCATGAACGTACCGGAGACCGAGAACGGCGTCGCGTCCGCTTCGCCCCGCACGTCCCCGACCGAGAGACCGGGGATGCGCTCCTGGAGATCGATGTTCGCGAGGCCGACCTCGTCGCCGAGGCTCACGAGGCTCGCGTTCACGCTGAACAGCTCACCGGCGAGGCTCGCTTCGACCGCGAACCCGTCGCCGTCGTCCAGCGCATCGTTGTTGAAGTACGCGACGCCCGCGGACGCCTCGAGGTCTTCGCCGGCGCCGTAGGCACCTTCCATCAGCTTCGTGCCCTCACCGAGGAAGTCGATGCCGCCGCGCACGGCGTAGAACAGGTCGTCACCGAGGTTGTCCTCGCCGTTCTGGACCGTGACCGCCCATTCGAACGCGTCGAAGTCGCCGGCGACCGCGATTCCGTTCTCACGGCCGGCGAAGAGGATCGCCGTCACCGCGCGGTCGACGAAGAAGAGGTTGCCGGAGTCGATGCGCGACTCGTTCAGCACGAAGGCGCGGAAGCGACCGGCGCGGATCGTGATATTGGCCCCGATCGGAATGTCGATGTACGCGTCGAGCAGGCCGTTCTGGAAGACGCCTGGCGTGCCGCCGACGCCCGCGGCGTTCTCCGCGAAGTCGTATTCGAGCCGGTAGCCGATGTTCGAGAACGTCGTGCCGTGGGCGTACAGACGCGCGTTGTAGACCGCGAATCCGCCGAGGTCGGCGTCAGCGAAGTTGGCCGAACCGTCGTTCGGCTGGATGTCGCTGGAGTACTCGTACATCGCACGAATACGGCCGCCGAAGTTGATCGATGCCTCTTCGAGGTCCTGGAGGCTCGCGGAGAGCGCCTGGACGTCTTCGTCAAGCTGCGCCCAGTCGCCGTCGTTGGCGATCGCCGAGGCGCTGGTCAGGGTCAGCGCGCAGGCGCTGAAGACGAGCTTCTTCATGTGGGTTCCACCTTGGAGGTGGCTCAGGGGGCTCACAGGGGGAGAGCCAAGGATGGGATTTCGGGCGGAAGATGGTGCCGCCAGATGAGGTGGAGGGACACCGGGCACGCATGAAATTGCTGCCGGTGAGCACGGTGGCCTTCGGAGCCCCCTAGGGAGTTGCGTACCGAAATCGTCCTATTTCCGGGACGACGGTCGGATCCTCTCGCGTGCGAGGGGCCGTTTCCAGCGCCTCCTGGGCTTTCTCAGGGCGTCTTCATGAAGCGACCTTCATGTGTCGCACCTCGTTCAGTCTTCACGGTGATCCGAACGGCGTCCCCGTTTCAGATCACCTCTCGCGCGTTTTTTGTCGAGTCTTCGCCGCTGCGACCCACGCGTCGGCTTCGTCGCGCGGCGGTTCTTCCGCCTCACGAGGGCGTCGCGCAAGAGCTCGGCCATGCGTTCGCGCGCTTCGTCCAGGTTCCTGCGCTGGGAGCGGTGCGTCGAAGCGCGCACCACGAGGAGCCGCTTGCCGCCCACGAGCCGTGCTCCGAGCTTCTCGACGATCCGCTGCCGCGCCTGGTCGTCGAGGACCGTCGAGGCGAGCACGTCGAAGCGGAGCTCCACCGCCGACTCGACCTTGTTCACGTGCTGCCCACCCGGGCCACCCGAGCGGCTCGTCCGCACGTCGAGCTCGTCGGCGGGGATCGTGACGCGATCGTCGACCGTGAGCGGATCCACGGACCGATCAGACCGGCGTCGCCGACAGCTCTCGGAGCGCGCGCCAGGTGTAGATCCCGGTGCGATGACCGTCGGAGAACGCGATCGAGAGCGCGTAGTTCCCGACGAGCTCGACGTGCGCGTGGGTCAGATCGTCCGGCACGGTCGTCGGGTCGAGGATGGGCTGCCCCGTGTGCTCGTCCACGCACATTGCGCAGGGGCACCCACGCCGCAGCGTCGCAGCGGACGCTTCCGTCGTCGTTCCGTCCGCCCAGTGGAACACGAGCTTGGACGGATCGCGGCGCCCGATGCGTCGAGGAGGACCGCCACTCATCGTTCCGACACCCTCATGGTTGCGGGGCTGGTGGCGCGGACCAGACTTGAACTGGTGACCCCTTGATTTTCAATCAAGTGCTCTACCAACTGAGCTACCGCGCCCCGCTCTCGGGCTGACCCGAGCGCGAGGATTCTCCGGCGCACCGGCGCCGCCGTCAACGCGCCGCGCCCTTTATTCTGGGGCGCTGGACGCCTTCCGATGCGTCTCGTGGATGTCCCGCGCACGCTGGACGTCGCGCGCGATCGCCTCCTGGAGCGCATCGAGGCTCGCGAAGCGCTGCTCGTCCCGGAGGCGCTCGACGAACTCGAGTTCCATCCGCTGGCCGTAGAGGTCGCCCTCGAAGTCGAGCAGGTGCACCTCGACGAGTGACTCCGCCGCCTCGTGAGCCACGGTCGGGCGCCTGCCGATGTTCGCGACGGCGTCGTAGCTGCCGGTCCGTTCGCGGGGGTCGGGGGCGCCGGTCGCCGAAGGCGGCGGGACCACGTGCGCGCGGCACGCGTAGACGCCGTCGGGGGGGCGCAGCTCGTGGTGGAGGTCCAGGTTCGCCGTCGGGAACCCGAGGCGTCGGCCAAGGGCCTCGCCGTGGACGACCTCGCCGTAGATCGTTACAGGGCGGCCGAGCATCTCGCTCGCACCGGCCAGATCGCCGAGCTCGACCGACTCACGAATCACGGTGCTGGAGACGGCGCGCTGGCCGATGACGACGACCGGCGCGATCTCGACCTCGTGTCCGCGTGTTCGGAGCGACTCCGGTCCCCCCGCGCGGCCCTTGCCGAACTTGCTGTCGAAGCCGAGAACGAACGCGCGGGACCCGAGCCCTCGCTCCAGCACGACCTCGCTGAACGCGTCGGCCGACGTATCGCGCAGCGACGCGTCGAAGGTCAGCACGACCGCGTGTCGGATCCCGGCTCGCCAGAAGAGGGCGAGGCGGTGCTCGATCGTCGTCAGAGTGCGGGGGGCGCGACCGAGCAGCACGGCCTTAGGGTGCTCGGCGAAGGTGACGACGGTCGGTTCCGCGCCGAGCTCACGCGCGCGGACGACGTTCGCGCGCAGGATCGACTGATGGCCCAGGTGGACGCCGTCGAAGACCCCGACGCTCGTCACCGCTCCTTCGAGATCGCCCGTCGAGCAAGGCGCGAGGTCCGCCGCGCTCCGCGTGACTTTGAGCCGATGGGGCAACGATCAGGTGCGCGCGGCGCGGTAGCGCTCGCGGAGCTCCTCGACCGCCGCCCGGTTGCGCATCTTGTCGCTCGGGGTCATGCGGTCGACGAGGAGGACGCCCTGCAGGTGGTCGTACTCGTGCTGGATGATCCGCGCGACGAAGCCCTCGTACTCCTTTTCGAAGGCGTTTCCTTCCACGTCGAACGCGTGGACGACGCAGCGCTCGGGGCGCGTGACGTCGCAGTGGACGCCGGGGAGCGACAGGCAGCCCTCTTCGAAGCGCACCTTCGGGCCCTCCAGCGACTTGATCGTCGGGTTGATCAGCGCGAGGTTCCGGTCCGGCTTCTCGCGGTCGCCCTCGTCGTTCAGGACGAAGATGCGCTGCGAGAGGCCGACCTGCGGCGCCGCGAGGCCGACGCCCTGGCTCTCGAACATGCGCTCGAACATCCCCGTCACCGTGGACCGGAGGTCGTCGTCGAAGGCCTCGACGTCCGCGGCCTCCTTGCGGAGGACCGGATCGGGAAACAGGACGACGTCGAAGGTCTTGGGATCGGACATGGCGCGCGCGGGACGGTTGCCGCGGTCTCCCGCGGAGCTAGACGGGCCTAAGATAGGCCGCACCCGCGGGCCCTGCCCGCCTTTCGCATTCGATCCGTGGACTACACGAAGCACATCCAAAAGGCCGAGGAGGCAGCGCGGCGGCGGAACTACGACTTCGCCGTTCAGCTCTACCAGCAGATCCTCGAGATCGACGCCGACGTCGGCGAGGCGCGCTCGGGGCTACGCCGCGCGCTCAAGGCCCGCAGCGAGACCAAGAAGGGGGGCGGAAAACTCCTCAAGCTCGTCAAGGGCGCCGGGCCGCTGACGGCGGCCCGAGGG
>JBCCSK010000451.1:0-4304 GCA_039200205.1 Planctomycetota bacterium | reverse complement strand
CGACGACCTCGGCGTCGTCGCGCTGCTCGAGTCGTACGTCCACCTCTTCGCGCACAACCTGAGCTTCGGCGGGCCCACAGGCCGCTGGTTCTTCGCCGGCGCGGCCGCGGCTCTCCTGCTGATCGCGGCGCGGGGCGCGCTCCTCGCGCTCGGCGCTCCGGCGTCCCGAACCGCCGGCGTGCTGCTCGGCGCTGCGGCGTTCGCGGTGCCGGCGTTCGCGTGGGGCCTCGCCCAGGTCCTCCCGCGCGCAGGCTTCACGTGGCACTACGTCCTGCCGTCGGCGGCAGCGGCCGCGGCCCTCGCGGGAATCGGAGCTCGCGGTCGAGCCGCCAGCATCGTTGCGACGGTCGCGCTGCTCCTCACCGCGACGCTCGGTGCGCTCCACCTCGTCCGGCCCGCGACGGAGGACTTTCGCGGCGCCGTCGCGTACGCGCTGCGGGCGGTCGAGGGGGCCGATCCGGACGAGGACGTCCGCGTCGTCTCGGTCGAGTACCAGCCCGCGCTGTTTCCGCAGGGACAGCCGTGGGACTACTACGCCCCGCGCCTCAGCGCGACGCCGCCCGCCCGCGAGCCAATGCTCGAAAGAGAGTTCAGCGTCGCCGACCCGGAGTCGCTGCTCGCCGCCGATCGCGTCGTGCTGGTTCGGCGCTCCGTGCCCGACGAGCTGTTCCTGATGCGCGCGCTGCGCGAGGCGATGGGTGCGCCGATCGACTTCGTCGACTTCGGCTACGGCGTCGACGTGATCACTTTCGCGCGTTGACCAGCGCGCGCAGCAGCTCGTGCTCGAACTTCGAGGCGTCCGTGCGCGCCGGCCCACGCAATGCAGCGTCGAGCGACCAGTACGAGAGCCCGACCACGTCCGCGCCGAGCCCCTCCGCCCACTCGGCCGCGAGCGCGTCAGCGGCAGCCGCCGCGCTCTCGTCGGAGCGCATCGAACCGGGCGCGTCGAAGCCGAGCTGGACGAGGACGAGGCGATCCCCGGCGACCTCGCGGACCACCTGAAGCCGGGAGGCGTAGTAGGCGGCGCCCTGGACGGTGTCGCTCTGCGGCTCCCCCAAGCGAACTCCGAACGCGAAGTCACCGCCGAGCTCGCGCAGCTCGACGGCCGCCGCGAGCTGACCGGGCGTACCGGCGAGGCCGATCGGCGTGCCGCCGAACGGGCGGGCGAAGGCCAGCGCCTGACGTCGAAGCGTCGCCCAGGCCGCCGCGACCGGCCGTATCGCGCCGGAGTGACTTGCGAGCATCGTCGGCTCGAAGAGCACCAGCCCCTCTGCGCGGGCACTCTCCGCCAGGTGCGCGACACCCTCCACGGCGAGCGCGATGCGCCGGCCGATCGACTCGATCCTCGCGGGGCTCGGGTGGTCGAGCTGCGTGATGAGAGGGCCGTCCGGCGAGGTGACGAAGCGCGGCTCGAGAATCACGGCCAGGCCCAGGTCGGCCGCGCGCCAGGCGGCTGCGAGGATGGCGCCGTCGCCTTCGGGAGTGACGGAACGCCCCCACCCGGCCGCTTCGGACTCGCCCTCGGTCGTCACGTCCGCGAGCGACGGCGCGATCGGAACGTCGAAGGACAGGACGATCGTGCCGAAGCCCAGCGCCGCGGCGCGCTCGAAGAGCTCGAACGCGGACTCGCTCGCGTAGCCCCCGCGCGCACCGCCCGGCGTGATGCGGAGCGCGACGCCGGCCGTGAGGTCGCGGCGATCGAAGGTGCTTCGATCCCGAGGCGTCGCGGCGTCGAGCGCGCGCGCCCGATCCCACTCTTCGCGAAGGCGTCGTCGCTCCGCCACGTCGAGCCCGCCTCGCCAGACGTCCTCCCGCTCCGCCGCCGTCGGCGAGGCGATCTGCGCGAGGCGGCGCACGGCGGCGCGCCGAGCGGAGAGCGTGCGAGGCTGGAGCCCGATCGCCTCTTCGAACGTCACGTCGAGGGCCGCGCGCTCGGCAGCGGCGTCCGTCCGATCTTCGATCGAACCCACCAGGTCCTCGACGACGCCGTCGACGTACCACAGATCGGCCGGAGGCCCGAGTCGTTCGACCAGGACCCACCGGGCGTAGGCGCGGAGCGCGTCGAGCTCCGCGTCTTCGTTGAAGCGGACCACCTCGAGCGCGCGCTCGGACGGAGCGTAGCGACCGGTCGACCCCATCGCCGAGGTCGCGGCCGGCGCGAGGGTTCGGGCCACGGTCGGAGGCTCGTCGACGCCGAGGAGGAGCGCGAGCTCGCCCGCCGCAGTCAGGAGCGCCGCCCCCCGGCCGTCGGCGTCCGCGGCGGGCAGGGGCTGCGGGTCCGCCAGGGCGACCGTCCCGGGTCGGGTTGGCGGCGGTCCGGCCGCCAGCTCGAAGAGCACCTGATCGCGCTGAGCCGGGGTCGCGTCGGGGGCCGTGACGATGAACGTCACGGCGCGTCCGGGCGCCTCCGGGTCTTCGGTCGTATGCAGCGCGACGCCGCTCGCGACGGGAACCGGCGCCAGGTCGGAGGAGACGAGTGCGATCCGCGTGGAGGCGGATTCGTCCGCGGGGACGACTCCCATCTCTCGCCAGGCGAGCGAGAGCCAGTCGCGCGCCGGCGCCTCCAACCCGTCGATCCGGACCGAGCGTCCACGCTCGAAGGCGCGGCGCAGCTCGATCGCCGAGCCGCTGCGATCGGGCTCGCGCAGCGCGAGCCCGAGGCCGCTCGCGACGAGCAGCGCTCCGGCGATCGACTTCGCGAGGCGCCGTTTGCCGAAGGGACTCATCGGTCGGACTCGATCGGGTCCAGCGGTGCCGCCCGGAGTTCACTCGTCTCGTCGATCGACGCGATGCCGGCTTCGGCCATCCAGGAGCTGAGCGCCGAGCGGAGCTCTTCGTCACGGAGACCCGGCGCACTGACGGCCGTCCACGAGAGGGCGGGCACGGGCTCGTCGCTGGGGCGACGGGCGTGAACCGCGGCGCGCGGCGGATCGCAGGCGAGCTCGATCGCGCGCAGCCCGAAGAGTGCAACGGCGGCGCGGACGCCGCGCGTCGTCACGGCGTGCAGGCTGCGGTCGGGGAGCCGCGCTCCGGGGAAGATCGAGCGCCCGTCGAGGTCGAGCCGAGCGTCGCGACCGAGCGCGTCCACGAGCGTGGGGCCGACGTCGACGAGAGACACCGGCAGGTCGAGAACGCCCGTCAGCGGAGCCGCGCCGCTCCCCGTGAGCGGCGGCGAGAAGCGGATCGCGAGCGGAACCCGCAGGTCCTCCGGCGCGAGCGAAGGGACGAGTCCATAGCGGCCCTCCCGCCCGAGCGCAGGAGCGCGGAGTCCCAGCAGAACGACGTGCGGCGGAGTCGCGCGGCGCTCCTCGGCCGCGCGCAGGATCTTCCCGAGCGCAACGTCGACCGCCGCGACCTCGGACGCGTGGAGCGCCGCGAGTCGATCCCGGTCGTCGGGTTCGAAGGTCGGCGCCGTGCGGAGGAGGTCGTCGTGCTCCAGTCCGGCGCGCGCCGGCCCGCCGTAGGGTCGATCCGCCTCGGCCACGAGGCCCGGGTAGCGGTGATGCGGCGGCCGCGGGTCGGCGAACGTGACGACCAAGAGGGACGGCTGCTCCCCCACACCGAGCCAGGCGACGGCCGCGCCCGCGACGGCGTCCGCCAGCGCGCCGGCCGGGTCGTCGAGCCCGAGCGGCTCAGGGCGGGCGTCGAACTCGATCGCGTTCTCGCCGCCGTCGACGGCGGCCAGATGCCGCTCGTGGGCCGGAACGAACGCGCTCCTGTAGGCGAGGTAGCCGAGCTCGTCGACGAGCGTGGGCGGCGCGTCGTCCGAGTCACGGTACCGGCCGGTCAGCGTCTGGCGCAGCGCCTCCGAGGCCCACGGAGACGGGGCGTAGGCGTCGGAGTAGACGACGCTCGCCCGGACGAGCTCATCCATGACGGGCGTCGCCGCGAGATCACCGCCGAAGACGCCGAGGTCGCGCGGTCCGAGCCCGTCGACGGCGACCACGATCACGTCAGGGCGCGGCACCGCGCGGGCGGGAACCGCGACCTCGGCGCCCTCGGCGGAGCGCTGGTCTCGCGCACCGAGGGCGACGAATCCGACTGCGCTGGCGGCGACGATCCCTGCGATCCAGGGACGTCCTCCGCTGCGGCCGCGCTCGGCGTCGGATTGCATCTCCGCAGACTAGCCACTGGCGCGGCTCGAACGAAGCCGAGCTCTGGTCAGTCCTGTCCGCCGGTGCCGCGCGCGGCGAGGGTGACGCTCAGCTCGACGGTCTTGTCGTCTCGCTCGAGGCCGACCTTGACGACGTCGCCCGGCTCGCACTCCCGGAGGAGCGCGCCGAACTTCCGCGCGCCGTCGACCT
>JBCCSK010000450.1:0-4324 GCA_039200205.1 Planctomycetota bacterium | reverse complement strand
GCCCGCGAAGCGCGTCGTGAAGTTCAAGGTCGGACGCGTGATGCGCGAGCGCGTGTGCGACGAGGTCGATCCCTCGACGCCGAGCGCGAACGGCAACGGAACGCACGACGACGGCGCAGCGAACGACGCCGCGCCCACGCGCCCGCAGCCGCCCTCGCCGCCGCCGGCGCGCCCGGGCTCGCCGTTCTAGCCTGTAGACGAGTCGGCCTAGACGGTCACGTCGACGGTCTTCGCGGCGACCTCGATCGCCTGCTCGACGTCATTCAGGAGGTCGTCGACGTGCTCGATGCCGACGGACAGTCGCACGAGACCGTCGGCCAGACCGGCGGCACGCCGCACCTCGGCCGGGATCGACGCGTGGGTCATGCTCGGCGGCACCTCGACCAGGGACTCGACGCCCCCCAGTGACTCGGCGAGCGTGAAGACCTGGGTCGACGATGCGAACGCGTTCGCGGCTTCGACGCCGCCCTTCAGCTCGAACGACAGCATCCCGCCCGGCTTCGCCATCTGCTTCTGCGCGATCGTCAGCTGCGGGTGGCCCGGAAGGCCGGGGTAGATCACGCGGTCGATCATCTCGTGCTCCGCGAGCCGCTCGGCGATCGCCTTCGCGTTCGCGCAGTGCCGATCCATCCGGACGCCCAGCGTCTTCGTCCCGCGCAGGACGAGGAACGCGTCGAGCGGGGCGAGGCAGCCGCCGACCGAGTTCTGGTAGAAGGCGAGCTCGTCGCGCGTCGTCTCGTCGCTGCCGATCAGCGCGCCGCCGATGAGGTCGGAGTGACCGCCGAGGTACTTCGAGAGGGAGTGCAGGACGATGTCGGCGCCGTGCTCCAGCGGGCGCTGGAGGTAGGGCGTCGCGAAGGTGTTGTCGACGACGAGCTGGGCACCGCCCGCGTGCGCGATCTCCGCGGCGGCGGCGATGTCGGTCAGCCGCAGCAGCGGGTTCGACGGCGTCTCGACGTAGACGTAGCGCGTCGTGGGCTTCATCGCTGCCCGGATGTTCGCGGGGTCGGTCGTGTCGACGAAGGAGAATTCGACGCCGAAGCGCTCGAAGACCTTCGTGAAGATCCGGTACGTCCCTCCGTACAGGTCGTTGCCGGCGACGACGTGGTCGCCGGGATTCATGCGGTCCATCAGGGCGTTCGTCCCGGCGAGGCCGGAGCTGAAGCACAGTCCCCACGCCGCTCCCTCCAGCGACGCGAGGTTCGCCTCGAGCGCCGTGCGCGTCGGGTTCGTCGTGCGCGAGTACTCGTAGCCCTCGCGGGGCACCGCCGGCGCGTCCTGGGCGAACGTGCTCGTCAGGTAGACGGGCGTCATCACCGCGCCGTTGTTCGGATCCGGGGCCTGACCCGCGTGGATCGCGCGGGTCTCGAAGCGGGCGTTCTTCGGAAGACGATGGGACTCTGCCATGGGTCGGGCGGCGGTGGGCCGGAGGTGTCGGGGACGGAGCCGAGTGTAGCGGCGCCCCCCCCGGTCCGGAGACGTCCGGGCCGGTGGTACCATCTTGCCCGCCTTGCCCTCGAACGGCCCTGATTGGATTCGGCGCAGCGTCCTCGTCGCGTCCACGGCCGCGCTGCTGTTCCTCGTCGGCGCGCTCGTCCGGACGACTTGGATGGCGCGGTCCGCGACCGGGATCGCCTGGGGCTGGGACGAGTCGATGCACGCCGAGCTGCCGGCGGTCCGGATGCTCCTGCACGTCGGTCGCGGAGAGCTCGGGGCCGCGTTCGACGTCGTCCTCGGGTGCGATCGCTACCCGTTCGTCCACCCGCTCGCGCTCGCGGGCTGGCAGGGCCTCTTCGGGATCGGCGAGCACCAGGCGCGCACCCTCGGGCTGTTCCTGTTCAGCGTCCTCCTCCTCGCCGGCCTCGCGCGCCTCGCGCGGCGCGTCGCCCTCGACGGGCGTGAGCAGGCCGACACCCCGGCGACGCTCCGGTCGGTCTCGCGCGACGCCGCGCTCTTCGCCGCGCTCGCGGGGGCGGCGTCGCCGCTCGCGCGCCGCTACGCGCCGACGCTGTACCTCGAGATTCCCGCGCTCGTCGGGATCGTCTTCGCGCTGGAGGCCTGGCTCGCGCGCCGCACCGCCGCGTCACGCCGACGGGCCGACGTCGTCGCCGGGCTCTGGATCGCCGTCGCCTTCTTCACGAAGTTCAACTACGGGCTGATGCTCGTCGCAGCGCTCGGCCTCGACGCACTCGTCTCGATCGCGCGCTCGGAGGAGCGGCGCGCCGAGTTCGCGTCGTCGGTCATGACCTTCGCGCCCCTCGCCCTCGCGTCGCTCTGGTGGTTCGTACTTCCGCTCCCCGGCGGAGCGTCGGACGCGGCGCTGCACCGCGAGGCTTTCATGGGCTTCGTCACGGGCAACACGGCCCTCGGCCCGACCGCGGGCTGGCTGCGGCGCGTCAACTGGCTCACCGGAGTCGCTCCACACCCCGTTCTCTTCGCCGCGCTCACGGGGCTCGGGCTCCTCGCCCTCGCGACGCTCCGAGCGCGCACCGCCTCGACGATGCTCCTCGTCCTCGCGGTCTTCGTCCTCCCCGTCGTCCTGCACCCGTTCCACCTCGATCGCTTCCTGCTGCCCGCATCGGCGATCATCTGGACGCTGGGCGCGGTGGGGGCAGCGCGCGTGCTCGGCGCAAGGCCGGTCGCATTCCTCGTCGCCGCATCAGCCGTCGCCCTGACCACTCTCGCGCTCGACACGTTCCGCATCGTGACCTGGGCGGGTCTGCCCGCGGCGGAAGAGGGGACGCCGACCCGCGCCTACCAGGAGCAGCACGTGAGCCGGGCGCTCGGGGTCTTCGCACCGCCGGCCGCGAACGGCCTGGAGCGACAGGAGCACGACGCGCTGCTCGATCTCGTCGCCGGAGCCGTCGGTCCGACCGCGCGCGTCGCCTGGATCGGTCAGTCGTCCGAGGTCTCGCCCGCCGCCCTCCACCTCGGCCTGCTCGAGCGCCGAGGCGACCCCGAGCGCTTCCTGCGCGACGCGCATCGACCCATGGACCTGACGCCGGTCCCGGAGCTGACGCCGTCCGATCACGGGCCCGACGACGTCCTCGCGTTCGCGGCTGGCTTCGATGCGGCGGTCCTGTGCGAGGGGGGCGACCTCAAGGACCGCGCGGCGCGCCGCTGGGTGGTCGAGCGCTGGCACCAGCCACTCCTCGCGAGCGACCGCTTCGAGGTCCGAGATCTCGGCGCGATCTCGATCGCGCGTCCGAACCAGGCGCCGCTCTCGAGGGCGATCCGGCTGGCGTCGCCGCGCTGATCGCCATGGACCTTCCTACGCTGGAGCGGCTTCGATGACGGACGCTGCACCGAAGAACGACGCGCGGGAGCGCTTTGCGGCGCGCGTTCTGGAGCTGGACGCCGTGCTGGAGGTCATTGCCGCGTACGCGACCAGTCGCCTCGGCCGACGGGCGGTGCTCTCGCTCGAGCCGCGCGGTGACGACGAGGCGCGGCGTGCACTCGCGCGCGTCGACGAGATGCTCGAGCTCCTGTCCCGCGACGAGGAGCCGCCGATGGGTGGGGTGTCGGACCCGCTGCCGGCACACTTCGAGGGACGTCTCGACGAGGATCGCATCGCGGCCCTGCGCGACTTCCTCGACGCCAACGTGCGCCTTCGCGAATGGACGGGGACGCGCGCCGAGGAGATCCCCGAGTGCGCGGCGCTTCTCGCCGCGTCCCCCGACACGCGTCCGCTCGTCGAGCGCATCGAACGGATCGTCGACGGACGCGGGCGCGTCAGGAACGAGGCCTCGGGTCGACTCGGACGGCTGCGCGAGACGATCTCGAGCGCCGCCGCGCGGGTCGAGTCGGCGCTGCGCGGGATCATGGCTCGCCCGGAGGTACGCGCGAGCCTCTCGGACGGCGGCGTGCACCGTCGCGCGGGCCGGCCGGTTCTCGCCGTCAAGGCGAAGATGGTCGGCCGCGTCCGAGGGCTCGTCCACGACCGCTCGCAGTCGGGTGAATCGGTCTTCGTCGAACCGAACGAGGTCGTCGAGCTCGGCAACCGTCTCGCCGAGGCGCGCGCGGACGAGCGGCGCGAGGTCGAGCGGATTCTCGTCGAGCTCTCGCGGGAACTGCTTCAGCACAGATCGACGATCGATGGTGCGGCGGTCCGCGTGGGTGAACTCGAGGTGTCCCTCGCTGCGGCTCGCTGGGGGAGGCGCGTCGGCGCCCGCCCCGCGCTGCAGCCGGGCGACGACGGAGCGTCCGAGGGGCTCCTCCTGCGCGGGGCGCGGCATCCGCTCTTGATCGACCAGGTCGCGCGCGAAGAGATCGACGACGTCGTGCCGATCGACCTGCGGCTAGGCGTCGACTTCGACATGCTGCT
>JBCCSK010000449.1:0-4348 GCA_039200205.1 Planctomycetota bacterium | reverse complement strand
TCGCTCCGCCCGCCGTCGCCGCCGTCGTCTGCGCCCTGGCCCTGACCCTCCTCGGCCTCGGGCGGCGCGAGACCCGCCTCGCGGACCTGACGACCGAGCGAAGCGAGCCCGAGCTCGTGCGCGTCGACCGCAGGGGAGACGCTCCCGAGGTTCAGCTCGCGAAGGTCGGGAACGCTCCCGCTGAGAGGTCGTTCGAGGTCACCCCGGAGCCCGCGCCGAAGCCGGACGATGCCGCGGAGACGCGCGTCGATCCGGGCACGGTCACGGTGCGCTTCGTCGACGCGCAGTCGGGTGAACCGGTCGACGGCGTCGAGCTGCGCGGCGCGACCGAGAACCGTTTCGTAACGTTCGAGGCCAGCGCCGAACACGAGATGACGCTGACGCCCGGGACCTGGGAGTTCGCGGCACGCCGCGCGCCGTACGAGTACGTCTCGCTCGATCCGATCGTCGTGGAAGAGGGCGCCGCGATCGACGCCGGGATCGTCGAGCTCGTCCGCGGCTGGGGGTCGATCACGGGCCAGGTCGACGTGCCGGCAAGGGTGGCAGCCACCGGTCCGTTCGAGGTCCGCCTCTTCGGCGCCGGGCGCAGTCCGTGCGCGGGCGTCGAGCGCGACGAGGACGGCCGCTGTATCCACTGCGGTCACTCGGAAGAGAACACGACGCGCAGGGTCGCGGCGATGGAGCTGTTCCAGATCGACGGCCTCGCCGCTGGCCAGTACTCCGCGCTCGTCTACGACGCGAAGGGCCGTATCCTCTTCAACCTCCACGTCGCGCTCGAAACGGGCGAGGCCGTGCGGCTCGACCTGCGCATGGACTTCGTCGACGTCGACTTCCGCATCTCCGACGCTTCCGGCCAGCCGTTCACGCGCGTCTGGGAGGAGGAGGGGACGACGTTCGAGGGACCGATCGAGTTCTACTTCGGCGCCGACGGCTCGGCCTGCGCCACCGCGAGCACCGAGGCCCGCAGCTCGATGGCTCTCGTCCTCGGCGAGGACGGAGCGGCGCGCTTCGAGGAGCGAACGGACCGCGTCTTCCTGCGCGATCCGAAGGTCATCGCGCGCGAGCGCACGGCCCAGATCTCCGCATCGCGCATCCTGAGCTCGTCGGTCAGGAGCGACGTCGTGTGGAAATCCGTGGAGGTCAGCGAACTCCTCCACAAGGCACAGGCCGAGGGCCTGCTCGGCGACCCGGCGCACATCTCGCAAGCACCCCCCCGACCCGAGCCGCAGGACTGGCCGAGAACCGAGGATGAGGACGTCCCGTTCGCAGCGTGGACGGTCGAGCCGCAGGTCGAGACGCGCCCTCTGAAGGCGCGCCAGATCGCCGAAGGTCTCTTCCGGGTCGAGCAGGTCCCGGTCCAGGCGGACAGGGTCCTCGTCACGTGCGGTCCGTTCTACGAGAGCGTCACGTTCGATCTCGGCGCCCATCGCGGCATCCCGATCGAAGTGACTCTCGAGAAGCGGTGCAACGCGCCGTCCGACATGTTCGTGGGCGCCCAGAGCTGCTTCGAGTGCCACAACGCGGGCGCGGTTGCGGCGATGAGCTGGTAGTCAAGCGCGACGAAAAGGGCGAGGTCGACCCCCACCGAGCGCGGGCGTGATCGAAGATGGGCCGCGAGACGCGCGGGGTCATGCGCCCCGGCCGCCCCTCGACCCCGGTGCCACCCTTGAGATCTCTCCCCCCTCTCCTCGCAGTCTTCGCCCTCGCCGCGTGCGGCTCGACGCCTGAAACCCCTGCGCCGCTCGCGACGTTCGAGCCCACGGAAGCGGCCGATACGCTCTCGGCGCGCAATGCGAAGACTCTCGGCTGGCTGACCGCCGCCGGGCAGCCGAGCCGCGAGGACCTGGAGACGCTCGCGGCGTCCGGAACGCAGTGCGTCATCAACATGCGGACCGCCGAGGAGATGTCCGAGCTCGACCTCGACGAAGCCGCGAGAGTCCGCGAGCTCGGGATGCGCTACGTGTCGCTTCCGGTCTCCGGAGCCGAGTCTCTCACGGACGAGTTCATGGCGGAGGCTCGGAAGGCGCTGCGAGAGTGTCGGCACGGCGGCGTGCTGATGCACTGAGGCGGCGGCAGTCGGATCGGCGGTGCGCTGATCGCATACCTCGCCCTCGACGAGGGCATGGACCTCGAAGAAGCCGTGGCCCTCGCCAAGGAGATGGGCCTGCGAAGCGACCCCATCGAGCTGCGCGCGCGGGAGTACGTCACCGCGCAGCGTGCGAGCGGTCCCTGACCGCTCGTCCTGCCGCTTTGCGAGACGCTCCGCTCGTGCGATCGTCTCACCTGAACGAGACGGCGACGGCGTCCGTGAAGTTGCTCGTTGGCCCCGGATCCATGTCTCGATGCCACGCCTGGAAGCGCCAGGTCTCACCAGCGGCGATCGAGACGAAGCCGGTCGGCGTCGGCGTCCGCGCGAGCTCCAGGTCGAGGACGAGCATTCCACTGGTCGAGGTGTCCTGAACGTCACCTCGCCCCACGTATCTCCCGATCGCTCCACCGAGGCAGAGCACGCCGCGGCTTCCTCCGGGCTGGTTCACGAGCCCTCGCTCCCTGCTCGAGAGGAAGTATCCCATCCGATCGACGGGCAGCTGATAGGCGATGAGCGTGACGCGATCAGCCACCGCGCTTCGACTTCCCAGGGCCGCAATCGTGCCGGCCTCTCCCGTCGAGTTCTCGACCGCGTCGCACTCGCTGACTCCGATCGAGCGGCGCGGGCGGTACGTGCGAATCTCGCCGCTAGAAACGGGGGCCCCGGGTGCGGAGCCGAGCGGGCCACCGACCGCGAAGCTCCCCGCCCCGTCGAGCGCGACGGCGAAGCCGTGCAACGACGCGAGCGAGTCCCCGGAGGGAATGAGCCTGACGCGAGCGCTCCAGGCGTTCGGCTCGCGATCGAAGACCCACGCCGAGCCCCGCACCGCGCCAGCAGCTTCGTCCTGATACGCGCCCACGACCAGCTGGTCTCCGAGCACGGCGACGGCTCGGCCGAAGGTCGCGTCGGTCGACAGAAGATGCGGCTGGAGCCGCGCTTCGCGCGTCCAAGAGCCTCCCGTTGCATCGAAGACGTAGGTCGCTCCTCGCCCGTTGTTCCGCACGGCGCCAACGACGGCCGTGGTTCCATCGAGGTCGAGGGACACGCCGAACCCGTCGTCACCGCTGCCGTCGTCGACGGCCAGGCGCGCCGTTTCGACCCATCCCCCGCCTGCGAATTCGTACACGTAGGCAGCGCCGGCGAGCACCGTGCCGCTCTGCTTGGTCGGCGCTCCGACGAGGACGCGGCCGCCGGACACGGCGACCGTATCCCCGAAGCGATCGAAGTCGACGCCGTCGCTCGCCGTGAGCTGGGCGTCGAGCTGCCACACCCCGCCGACGCGCCGGAAGACGTAGGCCGCGCCGACGCGCCGGAACTGGACGAACTCGTTCGGCGCGCCGACGACGAGGAGGTCGCCGTCGGCGTCGATCGAGAAGCCGAACTGGTTCGTCAATCCGACGCCCGGGTTGAAGACGGAGTCGAGGTACTCCCAGTTCGACGTCCCTTCGGCGTAGACGTGGACAGCGGAGCGGCTCAGGCCGGGCTGAAGGACGCTCGAGAGCTCCGAGACGAAGAGCTCCGCCCCCGAGAGCGCGATGTCGTAGCCGAACTGGCCGCTGACGGAGGGCGCGGGCGACATGAGGCTCCGCGCGGGACCGTACGCCGGGCCGACGCGCGGCCAGGTGACGACACTTCCCTCGGCGGAGAGAGCACCCGACTGACGGCTCACGCCCGAGCAGAGGTACGCGTCGTTCATCGCGATCGAATCGCCGAGACGCGCGTTCAGCTGTGGATCGGGCGCGTTCAGCGCCTCGTCCTCGAACACGGGGACCTGGGCTGCCGCGAGTGGAGCGGCGACGATCGCAAGCGCGATGGGCAAGGGGAGGGAGGAGAGTTGGTTTCGAAGTGACTGCATGGCGAGCGAGGTGATGCGAGCGAACGCCCGCCCAGGTGGGCCGAGCGGCTCTGGATGGGAAGGCCGACGATCGACTCCGACGCGGAGCCGTCGAAGGGACGTGGCGCGATCGGCGTCTGCACGCGACAGCGATCGCTCGGAAAACCGGCGCCGCGTGCGCTCCGAGCCCCCCCGGCCTCGAACGCCAGGAGCGGCTTCGCGCGGAGCGAGCGAGGTCCAGGCTCGACCGATCCGGGGTTCTCCCTTAGAAAAGGGAATACGCGCCCCTCGCAGGCGTAGCTCCGTGCGCCCGCCATTCCGGTGGCGGTCGCTCTGCCACGGCCCGACCCCGAAGGTCCCCCATGCATCTCTTCCCGACTCGCAGCTCTCGCACCGTCGCCACTCTCGCCGCGTTCGGCCTGCCG
>JBCCSK010000448.1:0-4370 GCA_039200205.1 Planctomycetota bacterium | reverse complement strand
TCCAAACCGGGTTCAGGTCGCTCGCCCCCGGCCCCGTACGGTCGAAGCCAGCGGGTTCAGGTCGCTCGCTCCCTACGCCGCTCCGGGGACCAGCTGTGCGTCCAGGTGCAGCGGGTCGGCGGGATCGACGCCGACCGGTGGCATGAGGTCGCCCCGCTCGGCCTCCCGCAGGAGGCTCACCGTCTGCGGCAGCGCGAACTGCTCGCCGGCATACCCATCGACGAAGCGCCCGCCATGGACCTCGCCGCGAAGCTCCATGAGCCGCAGCGCGCGGTGCAACTCGCGCCACGCAACGCCGATTCGCTCGCGCTGCACGACCGCGCGGAAGAGGACGCCGTACCGACGAAGGAGAAGCCGCGCGACGTCCTCCGGCTCGACGCGAGCGGGCTCCTCGGTCGCCACGCGGAAGCGCTCCCAGCGCCCCGTCTGGAACAGCGGGCGCAGCCGTCGCCGCGACGGCGCGACGAGCAGCGGGCGCAGCGCGGCGAACGAATCGCTCGTGACGAGCCCGCGGCCGATCAGCTCGTCGAGCCCGCGCTCGGCGTCGGTCGCGAGCATCCCGGGGAGACGTTCGAGGTCCGCGCGGAAGAGCGCGCCGCGGCGGCCGAGCTCGTCGAGGAGCCGCTCTCCGCGCCAGTCGAGCCCGTCCGTCGACGCGGGCCCCGCGAGCGCCTGCCAGAGGCCGAGTTCCTCGCGCGGGACGATCGAGATCGGCGTCGCGCGGACGGCCGGCGTCGCCGACCCCCAGAGCCGCCCCCACGACACCTGACCCGCGAGACCGAGCTGGTCGAGCCACTCCGGCCGGTAGCCCTCGACCCGCGCGGGAAGGAGCGTCGACTCCCACAGCGGCGCGGCGGCTTCCCATCCGGCGAGTCGCTCGATCGCGTGGAGGACGCCGGCCGGCCCCTCGAACCGATGGCCGGGAGCCGCCCCGTGCCAGCGCGCGAGGAACGAGCGGAACGCCGTCGTCGAGATGGGTCGGACCCTGCGACGCCGCCCCTCCCGCGTCGTCCGCTGGATCCGCGCGAGGAGTCGGCGATGGCACCAGTGGGGAGCACCGTCGAGCTCCAGCCGCACCGCGACGCCCTCGCCCTCGAGCGCGAGCATCACGGCGTCGTCGTGCGGCCGGGCGATCGGGCCGAGCACCTCCAGGCGACCGCGCTCGAGAACCACGGGATCTCGGGAGGCGCCCGCGGCGAGCCAGCGATCGCCGTCGCGCTCGACGCGTCCGGCGGCCCGGAGTTCGTCGAGCCAGACCGACCACGGCCCCGCCTCGTCGTCGCGCACGTAGCCCATCCAGCCGAGCGCCTCGTGGACCTCCTCCGCGTCCCGGGGGTCCGGCCACGCCTGGCGGCGGACCTCCTCGATCGCCTCGGGGTCGAGCACGCCGATCTCGCTCGTGTCGGCGCTCGGCGCCCGCGCCGCCCGCGCGCGCCGCTCTTCCAGCCCGGCGTCGTCGAGGAATCCGTACGGCCCGATCGCGAGCGCACCGCGCGCGAGCGGCGAAGGCTCGGACGTCTCGACTGAGTGCCGCTCGATCGTTCCGTCCGCGAGGTTCTCCAAGAGCGCGATGAGACCGTCGACGTCCATCGCCTCGGTCAGGCAGTCCTCCAGCGTCTGATCGAGGATCGGATGCCCTTCGGGGACGGTCAGATCACCCGGCGGCAGGTTCTCGCCGCACGCGACCGCGTCCGGGAACGCGTCGGCGAGAAGGTCGTCCGCCCGCATGCGGAGGATCGGCGGGGGCAGACGCTTCCCTCCCGGCGCGCGCGGCGCGAGCAGGGATCGGCTCGCGTTCCAGCGCCAGCGCGTGTTGAAGACCGGTGCGGCGAGGAGCGCTTGCACCAGCACGCTGCGCACCGTCTTCGGCGAGAGGTAGTCGAAGACCTCGTCCAGCGGAAACGAGTGCATCGGGCCGAGGGACAGCAGGATCGCCTCCTCGTTGGCCGCCGCCTGTAGCTCGAACCCGAACGAGCGGCAGAAGCGCTTGCGAAGCGCGAGCCCGAACGCGCGGTTGATCCGGCCGCCGAACAGCGAGTGGAGGACGAGCTGCGTCCCGCCCGAGTCGTCCGGGAACCGCTCGATCACGATGCGCCTCGACGTCGGCATCGCGCCGAGGGCCGCCTCGGCCTCGCGCAGACGCTCGGCGAGGAACGTCGCCGCAGGCTCACCCAGCCCGCAGTCGGACGCGAGCCAGGCCGGGTCGGTCCCGCGCTCGCGCACCTCCCCCATAGCCGCGGAGAGCTCGGGCGTCCGCGCGGGCGCCTCGCCGAACCAGAACGGCAGCGTCGGCGGGGCTCCCTCGGCGTCGACCACGCGCAGCGTGCCGTTCTCGGCGCGCAGGATCCGCCACGACATGTTCCCGAGCTGGAAGACGTCGCCGCCGCTCGACTCGATCGCGAAGTCCTCGTCCACGGTGCCGACGACCAGCCCGTCGGGCTCGGCGACGACCCTGTAGTCGGCCTTGTCCGGGATCGCGCCGCCCGACGTGACGGCGACGATTCGCGCGCGGCGCGTCGCGCGAACGCGGCCGCTCGTCTCGTCGACGTGGAGGAGCGAGTGGCTCTTGCCGGAGTGCAGCGCGAGGACCGCGTCGAAGCGCTCGCGGTCGAGGTCGCGGTACGGCCAAGAGCGTCGCGCGAGAGCGAAGAGGTCGTCGAGCGCGAAGTCCTCGGCGACGCAGGCCGCGACGCACTGCTGGGCGAGGACGTCGAGCGGCGCCGTCGGCTGCGGCGTACGGTCGAGCTCGCAGCGGCGCACGGCGAGCAGGAGCGCGGCCGCCTCGGTCAGCTCGTCCGGCGACGCCGGGAACAGCACGCCCTTCGGCACGCGGCCGACGCCGTGCCCCGAGCGACCGACGCGCTGGAGCAGCGTCGCGATCGAGCGCGTCGCGCCCACCTGGATCACGAGGTCGACGTCGCCGACGTCGATGCCGAGCTCCAGCGACGACGTCGCGACCAGGGCGTCGAGCTCGCCGTCCTTCAGGCGCTGCTCGGCGTCGAGCCGTCGATCCTTCGCGAGGCTGGAGTGGTGGCTGGTCACGCGTTCTGGCCCGAGGATCCGCGCGAGCTCGCGCGCGGTCCGCTCGCAGACCTTGCGGGTGTTCACGAAGACGATCGTGCTGCGGTGCGCGCGGACGAGGTCCGCGATCGCCTCGTGGATCTCCCCCCACGTCTCGTGCGACAGCACGGTGTCGAGCGGTGCACCGGGGATCGCGACCGACAGGTCGATCTTCCGCGCGTGCCCCTCGTCGACGAGCGTGCACTCGCGTTCTGGCCCGACGAGGAAGTCGGCGACCGCGCTCAGCGGCTTCTGCGTCGCGGACAGGCCGATGCGCTGGAGAGGTCGACTCGCGAGCCGCTCCAGTCGCTCCAGCGAGAGGGCCGCGTGCGCGCCGCGCTTGCTGCCGATGATCGCGTGGATCTCGTCGACGATGACGGTCCGAACGGTCCGCAGGACGCCGCGGCCGCCCTCGCTCGTGAGAAGGATGTAGAGCGACTCAGGCGTCGTGACGAGCACGTGCGGCGGGCGCTTCGTCATCTGCGCGCGCTCCTTCTGCGGCGTGTCGCCGCTGCGCACGAGAACGCGAATCTCTGGAAAGTCCGGGTCGCGCTCGCGGAGCTCGGCGAGCGGGCCGAGCAGGTTCTTCTGGACGTCGTTCGAGAGCGCGCGCAGGGGCGAGACGTACAGAACGCGCGTCTCGTCCGGGAGCGCACCGCCGGTCGCCCGCGCCTCGGCCGCCAGCGCGTCGATCTCGCTCAGGAACGCCGCGAGGGTCTTGCCCGAGCCCGTCGGCGCGGCCAGCAGGACGTTCTCCCCGCGGCGGATCGCGGGCCAGGTGCTGGCCTGGGCGGGCGTCGGCGGACCGAGCCTCTCGGCGAGCCAGGCGTCGATCGTCGGGTGGAATGGCGTCGGTCCCTCGGTCATGGTGGGCTCACCGTATCGCAGGTGGTTTTCCGCGCGGTTTTCCTCGCCGATTCCTCTCGCGGGACGTCTGTCCTCCCCGTGACCGCGACACCGAATCCCGACGGCCTCTCGCTCGAAGACCTCGCCTGGCTACGCCGGCTGGCGCTGCACCTCGTGCGCGACGAGTGCGAGGCGGACGACCTCGCCCAGGAGGCCGTCCTGAAGGCACTCGACGCGGGCCGGATCGCGGCGCCGCGCAGCTGGTGGCGAGCGGTCCTTCAGAACGCCGCGCGCGACCGCGTGCGGTCGGGGGTCCGGCGCCGGGACCACGAGCTCGCTACGCCGACCGGCGGAGAGCCGCCGACGCCCCACGCGGTGGTCGAAGCCGCGGAGACCCAGCAGCGCGTGGCCGAGGCCGTCCTCGCCCTCGACGAACCCCACCGCACCGTGCTGCTCCTGCGGTA
>JBCCSK010000447.1:0-4417 GCA_039200205.1 Planctomycetota bacterium | reverse complement strand
GCGGGTGCGCCAGCAAGGTCCGCTCACAGCCTGGGCAGCAGAATCCGAGGTTGCTTCCCGGGCTGTGAGTCAGCGGAGTCGAGACCCGGAGAGGTCGCGCTGGCGGGCGGTGAGCTGACCGTCGACGAAGATCCAGTACAGGATTTCGTCCGATCCACGGCGGATGAGGCCGATCGAGGGGACGAACATGTCGGGGTATTCGACGACTGCGAAGACCTCGAGCCTCGGCTCGGGCGACTCGAGTGCGACGATCTCGATCTCACTCTCGAGGTGGGTGGCGTCCCCTCCTGCCAGCGCCAGTAGGTCGGAGCCGAGCGACCGCCCGTGAACCAGAAGGCGACGCCGCCCGATCGGAGGGCGTGCACTTCTGCGAATTGCCCGACACCAGGGCCAGCGACCGAGCGCTCGACGATCGCGCGTCCTGTCGAGGCCTCGTACACGGAGAGCGTCCAGCTCCGCGCAGCGGGATCCCCGGCGACCGCAGCGACGTAGGTCGCATCTGCCCCGGCGATCGGCGCGGCCGCGTTCCGCCAGGCCGCTCGCCTCCAAACGACCGGATCACCTCGATCCTCCGAGCACGCGGCGGCAGCCAGCGCTGCGGCTGCGAGCATCGAGCGAGCGTGCGCGCAGATCATGTCGATGGCGAACGAATCGAGGAGATCCGCGCCTGCTGCCGAGCCTACTGGACAGCCATCAGGCTGCGTTGAACGGACGCGATTCGGGACGTGCGGGACGACGTGCCTCGACACCCAGCCGCGATGCGGATTGAAATGTCCGGTTTCGTGGCCGGCCGGACGCCTTCACAGCAACCCGTTCGTCGCCGGCCCAGTCCATCGGATGACCCACGCAGACGATCACCTGAGCGATTCGCTCGCCGCCGACTACGAGCTGCACGGGCGCGCCCTCCGCCAGCTCGCGAGCGCGCTCGTCGGGCGAGATCTGGCGGGCAGCGCGGAGGATCTGAGTCAGGACGTCTGGGCCGCATGGGCCCAGGCCGATCGTCGGATCGTCGAGGATCCCCGTCGCTGGATGAAGGGCACGCTTCGACGGCTCGTCCTCCGGAGTGCGCGCGACGAACGTCATCGGCGGGATCGCGAGGCGATGGCCGCGAGGCTTCAGCCCGACGGGAGCCACGTCGACGGCGAGGCCGCGAAGCCCTGGATCGCCGCGTTCGACCGCCTCCACGCCGCGCTGAAGTCGCTGCCGCCGGCGCAGCGCGACGTCGTCTACCTCCGGTACTTCGAAGAGCTGAGTCCCGCCGAGATCGCCGTTCGCCTGGGCCTTCCGACCACGACGGTGGAGAGTCGCCTCAAGCGAGGCATGGCCGAGCTGCGCCGTCGACTCGCGGCCGAGAGGAAGGACTGGCGAGCGCTGCTCGCCGTCCCCGCTTCGAGCCTGCCGTTCCGGAGCCCGCACAGCGGCGCTCCGTCCGTCGTCTCCAAGGGTGCTCTCCTCCCCGCATTGATGAAGCTCAAGGTCATTGCCGTCGGTGCCGCCGTCCTCCTCATCTCTTTTGGGCTGTGGCTCCGAATCACACTGGAGCACCAGGGCGCCCCGCAGGCCGTCACACGATCGGGGCAGAGCACGATGTCCGAGGCAACACTCGCCTCGCCCGGTGCGAAGAGCGCCCGGACGGTGGAGCCCGACGCGGATCCCCCATCGATCGCCCCGCCCGCGCCAGTCGTCCCCGGAGAGCACTTTTGCATCAACGTCGACGCCGCCGATCGTCACGGCGGACCGCTCGTCGGGGCCGAGGTGTGGATCGCGCCGACCGACGGCATGCCGAACCTCGTCGGGCGCACCGATGCGGACGGCCACCTGCAGGTCCAGTGGAACGGGAGCACGCCGAAGGTCGCCGTCGACGTGATCGTCCAGGGAACCGGCGAGGTGTCCAGCGGCGTCCAGCGCGTCCAGCTTCGGTCGGGGCGGGTGTTCCGGCTGACCGCCCGGCTTGGCAAGCCGACCCGATCGATCGCCGCCCTCGGCGCTGAGCTCGGGCGGCTCGAGGCGAGCATCGACCGCGCGCTCTCAGGCGCTCTCCCGGATACGCCGGCCGCGCTTCAGACGCGCTGGCGTGCTCCGATGCGCTACTTCCTGCGCGCCGAGCGCGACGAGTTCGGATTCGTCTCCTTCTTCAGCGCAGCCGACGTCCGCGCGCGCCGACGCGCGCAGACCGAAGAGGCCCACTCGACGGCCGACGAGGAGGTTGCGCGGCAGGACTTCGATGCGTACATGGCGACGTTCCGGGACAGCGCGGCGCCGAACGCCGGGAGCATCGTCGTCATCGCCACCGATCGGCTCGGAGCGCCGGCGGCCGGACTCCCGGTCACCGTCGATCGCCCCGCGTGGGACTCCGAGCTGAACCGACGGACGCGCGGGTACAGCCTCGACTCGGGCGGACGAGCGGAGATCCGCGTCCCCTCCGGTGAGAGCGTCCTGACGCTCGGAGACCCGCTGCGTGGAGACTCTCGCACGTTCCAGGTCGAGGCCGGCGGAACCGCGCACTGGCCGATCGAGGTCGACCGCAGCGGAGACCTGCTCCTCCAGCTGCAGAGCGAAGGCGAGGTCGACTGGACAGGGCTCCCGGTGTTCGTTCGCGCTGCATGGGACGACGCCCTCTGGGTCGCGCGCTGTTACCCGAACGAGAGCGGTTTCCTCGCGATCTCGGGCTGCCCGTCGGACACCGTCGAGGTTCACGTTCTCGGGAGCGGCGACGTCGCCCCCCTCCCCATCGCGACCTTCGAGGGCGTCGGTTCGGGCGTGAACACGCCGCTCGACCTGGACGTCGCGCGGCTTCGGACGACCCGCATCCGGCTGGCGCCGCGTGAGATGACTCCGGACGCCCAGCGGGCGAGACAGATCCTGGTCTTCGGCGCCGGTCAGGACTTCGGCGCCATGGTCGACGTCAAGCAGACGCCCGACGCGATCTACGAGCTGCTCGTTCCGGCAAGGCCGCTCCGCTTGGAGGTCGCGTCCGAACGTTCACCCCGCGTCGTTCTCGATCGCGTCGAGCCTGTGCCCGGCGACACGACCGACCTCGGGAGCGTGACGCTTCCGCGACTCTACGAGGTCGACGTCCCGACCCACGCCGAGGCCAACGGCGCGCCTCCAACCGACGCCCGCTTCGTGCGCACCGACGGAGCGATCGACGTCGAGGTCGCGCGCCAAACGATCGACGGCGAACCCTCGATCACGGAGTGGCTGGCCGCCGGTGCGTATCGCGTCGAGTGGGTTCAGGGATCGGCTCCAGTGCGCGTGGATCGCCTCGAGGTGGCGCCGAGCAGAGACGTGATGATCCGGCGCGGCAGCACGACAGAGTGAGATCGAGCCATCGACGAAGCGATCAGCGTTCCGGGCTAGACTCGGGCGGTGAACGAGCGGCTGGAAGACTCGGGAGCGTTCAACTACGTCATCCGTGCGGCTGAGCAGGCCCGTGAGACACAGGACATGGCTCCGCTGCAGTACTGGGTCGAGGTTCTCTGGAACGTCTACTTCGCTCAGAAGGAGCGAAGCGACCCGGAGCTCTTCGTGACGCAATGCGTGGCGGTGAACGTGAACACGAGGTGGCCCCGAGTCATCCAGTTTCAGTACGACCTTCACTACATCTGCGACGACGTCGACGCTGTCACGCGAGGCAGCTGCACGATCTGGCAAAACCCACGGGTGATTCCGTGTCTCGGGATCTCGATCGTAGCTGGGGACCACTGGCTGAGGGACGAAGTGTTCCGTCTGGGCGCATCGGCATCGGAGTTCGATCACGGCTGGAAGGTGCATCCTGAACCGGTCGAGGAATGGCACTTCGTGCACGGCTGGGACCTCGACGAAGTCACGCAACGGACGGAAGACGAAGCAGATCGATAGGGCCGTCACTCGCGGCCGCCCCAGCAGGGCAGGCGGCCGATCTGGATTCTCCGATCCGCGGTGCGCGATCAGCGCGTCACGGACACCGTTGGGCCAGCGCAATGACTCCCCCCGACCTGAAGACCCTCCTCGGCGACGATCGCTGGATGCGCCGGGTCGCGCAGGGCCTCCTTCGCAACCCACACGATGCGGAGGACGCGGTCCAGGACGCCTGGCTCGCGGAGATCCAGGGGGGGCGCACCCTGGCGCAGCAGCGCCGGGGATGGCTGCGCGGCGTCCTCTGGAACCGAGCTTCCGGTGTCGTAAGGCGAGAGCGTGTCCTGCGCGAGCGGGCGCTCGACGTCGGCCGGGAGCGCGCGGTGTCGTCTGCGCCCTCGTCCGCCGAGGACGCTGCCGCACGTGAGGTCAAGCGCGTCGTCGCGGAGGCCCTGCTCGACCTCGACGACGACCTTCGCACCGCGGTCCACCTGACGTACTTCGCCGACCTCTCGACGCGCGAGGTCGCTGCGCGGACCGGCGTGTCACCGACGGCCGTGCGCAAGCGCCTCGCGCGGGC
>JBCCSK010000446.1:0-4434 GCA_039200205.1 Planctomycetota bacterium | reverse complement strand
CCTCGGCGGCGAAGCCGCCGAGGAGCCGCGTACGCTCCAAACCGGGTTAGGGTCGCTCGCCCGATCAGGGGCTCTGCGCCGCGCCGGGCACGGGCAGGCCGCTCGGAACGCTGTCGGGCACGCTGTGGTCGAAGTTGGTGTCCGTGAGTGCCTCCATGAACGCCACCAGCGCCTGCCGGTCCGCGAAGCCGAGGTCGGCGGGCTCGATGTCGGTGCCCGACACGTTCGGGTGGAGGCTGAAGCCGTCGGAGTAGAACTCGACGACCTCCTCCAGCGTCGCCAGCGTCCCGTTGTGCATGTACGGAGCGGTCAGCGCCACGTTCCGAAGGCTCGGCGTGCGGAAGTTGAAGGTCCCGCCCCCGCCGTCGATGGTGGCTCGGTCGGGATGGGGCGCGACTCCGATCGTCATCAGGCTGTAGTCGCTCAGCATCGGCCCGCTGTGACACTCGGAGCACTCGGCGTCATGGAAGATGTTCATTCCGCGACGCTCCTCCGGGGTCAGGGCGTTCTCGTCCCCGCGCTGGAAGCGGTCGAAGGGTGAGTTCCGCACGACGAGGGTTCGAACGTACGTCGCGAGCGCGAACGACAGCCGCTCATCGTCGATGCCGCCAGGGCCAAAAACGTCCTCGAAGAGATCGACGTACTCGGTGATACCGCGGAGTCGCTCGAGGGCCTCCGGCACGGCCTCCTCCTCCAGCAGAGTGCTTCCCCGCATCTCGGCGTCGCTCGCGATCGGCTCCAGCACCTGGGCCTCGAGGCCGAATGTCCGGTTGTCCCAGAACATCGGCGCTGTCGACGGATCGATGCCGGAATCGTTGCTCCGTAGGCCGTTGAAGGCCACGTTGAGGAGCGACTGCGAGTTGCGCCCCGCGTGCGGAAACTCCGTTCCGGGAACGCGGTCCGGGCCGACGCCGGTTCCGCCGACGCCGATGGTGAGATCGATGCCGTCCGCGAACGCGAAGGTCGGAAGGTGACAGGTCGCGCACGCCACGTCACCGGTCGCCGAGAGAATCGGGTCGAAGAACAGGAGGCGACCGAGCGCGGCCTTCTCCTCCGTGATCGGATTCGACGCGGGTGCTGGTACGGGAGCGTCGAGAGCGAAGATGGGCTCGCCGTCGTCGTCGCAGGATGCGAGCGCGAGCAGCGAGACGATTCCGATTCGTGCGCCGTTGCGCCTGCGGTCGGTTCGTCGGGTCATGGTGTCGAAAGGGTCCTCGTTGGGAAGGGTTCCGCTCCGCGCAGCGGCGGAGCGTGAAGCGCGACGTGCTGGAGGTTCGGGTCCGGATGCCAGGCACAGACGGCCCGCTCTTCGCCGTGCGACGCACTCCAGGTGAGCTCGAGGCGACCGCCCGAGGCGCGTGACTCGGGACCCGCGACGACGGCATGGAAGCCGCCGTCCGGCGCGAGGGGCGCCGATCCACGTCGCGGGGAACGTCCGTTGAAGCCGATGGACCAGCGGAGCCGAGACGCGGACGCGCGAGCGTTCGCGTGCACTTCCCGGGAGTCGGCTCGGGCGATCGTGATCCACTCCGGTCCCGGACGAACGACAGAGGTCTCGCCGGGAGAGAGGACGACCTCGGCCCTCCAGACGCGTCCCAGCGAGTCGGTGACATTCACTGCTCCCGCAGTGCGGCCCGGAACGAGGAGCGTCCACTGCGCGGGTCGATCTCCGGCGGACAGCGCGCAGTGCGATCCGTCGCCGGACGCTCGAAGCTCGACGCGGCGCGCTCCCGTCAGGGGGTGACCGAGCTCGCTCCAGAGCTCGACGAATGCCGGCGCCGGGCGGTCGAGCACGAGCTGCACCGCGTCCCGGGGTCCCACCTCGACGGGCTCGGGCGCGGTGGGTATGCGAGCCCTCGCACGGTAGGTCGCGTCTTCCGAGAGCCCGACGAACGCGGCGTTTCCCGCATCGTCGGACCGAAGCGCAGGACCTGCGAGCCAGACGCCCGAGCCGCCAAGACGCTCGAGCTGCACCTCGAGGCCCTCGATCGGCAGACCGGTCCGGTCTCGTACGGCGACGACGAGCGCGCGCCCGCCCGCTTCACGCGCCGCGACGACGGGGGCCTCGCCGATCCGCTCCAGCTTGCCGGGCGTGCGCGCGCGGCTCACGCGCGCGGAGTCTTCGGCCGCGGCGTAGCGCCGATTCGCTGTCGCGGCATCGATCGACACGCGCTCGACGCGCCAGTGATCACGTCTCACCTTCGACGACTCGTCACTTCCCACGCGGAGGGCGACGAGCGCGACGAGCAGACCGGTCCCGGCCAGAAGCAGCTTCCGTGCGATCACGCGGGGACTATCGCCAGCAATCCCCACGCTTTCCCCTGACATGAGTGCAAGGCGAGCGGAATCGGCAGAGGGCGGCCGCTAGCCTTGCAGCATGGCAAGGTTGCTAACGGTCGAGGACGACCCGCGAATCCGTGCTTCCCTCGTCGAGGCCTTCGCCGAAGGAGGGCACCAGTGCGACGAGGCGGCCGACGTTCGAACGGCGCGTGAGCGGCTCGCAGAGACGACGTACGACCTCGTTCTGCTCGACGTGATGCTGCCGGACGGGGACGGCTGGGACCTCCTGCGCGAGATGCGCGACCGTGCGGACGGGACGAAGGTCATCTTCCTCTCGGCCAAGCACGAGGTCGCCGAACGCCTGCACGGTCTCACTCTGGGCGCGGCCGACTACGTCGTGAAGCCGTTCGACCTGCGAGAGCTCGAAGCGCGCGTTCAGGTCGTCCTGCAGCGCTCCGTGGAGTCCGAGCCGCTGGAGTGCTTCGATCTGCGCCTGGATCCGCTGCGGCGACGCGCGTTCCTGCGCGACGCGCTGCTCGATCTGACGCCGAAGGAGTTCGAGTTCCTCGCGATCCTCCTGCGCGCAAAGGGCGAGGTCGTCCCGCGCGAGGAGCTCTTCCGAGAGGTCTGGGACCTCCCGCACGCCGACAACGCGAACGTGCTCGACGTCCTCGTCGCGCGCCTGCGTCGTAAGCTGCGCGCACGCCGGGGCCCGGGGATCTTCACCGAGCGAGGCCAGGGCTACGGCCTCGAGGAGGGGAGCGGTTCGTGAAGCGCTGGTCCCTTGCGCGTCGGGCGTCCCTGTGGTTCGGCGGGCTCCTGCTCGTCCTCCTCCTCGCGCTCGTCGGCTGCTCGTACCTGATGATCTCGTCGTACTCGAGGAGTCAGCTCGACGACGAGGTCCAGGAGCTCGGACGTGCGGCGGCGAACCAGCTGTCAGGTGCGTCCCTCGACGAGGCGCGTGCTGCGCTCGAGCTCCTCGTCCGGGAGGGGTACGACCTCGGGCTGGGCTTCATCCTCCAGCGCGAAGACGGCGAGGTCGTCCTGGGCCGCTCCGAGCTCGTGCTCGAACGCCCGGCCGACGTCGACCCTCGCAACTGGCGCAATGCCACGATCCCCATCGACGACGGCAGCACGCTGCTGGTCGGGATCGACGGCGCCGGACGAGTACAGGAGCTCGACGAGCTGCCGACCACGATGGCGCTCATCGCAGGTCTGTTCGCGTTCATCGCCGCGATCGCCGGCTGGCTGTTCGGTCGAAGGATGTCCGCCCTCCTCGCGGAGGTCGCAGAGTCCGTCGACTCGAGTGGCTCCGCCGCGCCCCGCGGAGCGCCCCAGGAGATCTCGGAGCTCGTGGACGCGATCAACGATGGCTTCAAGCGCGCCGAGGACGCCCAGTCACGATCCAGACTCCTGATCGCCGGCGCGGCGCACGCTCTTCGGTCTCCGATCCAAGCGCTCCTGAGTCAGGCGCAAAGCACCCTGCGCAAGCACCGCGAACCCGAGCGCTACCGCTCGACGCTGGAGGGACAGGAGCACGAGCTCATCGAGTTCGCGCGTTCGGTGGACAACCTCGTGGCGCTCTGCGCGGAGAGCAGCGCAGCGAGCGCGGCGCAGACCTTCGACCTGATGGCGGAGCTGCGTCTGCGTTTGCATCCGGACATGGACCGCGCGCGCCGGAGCAACGTCGAACTCGCGCTGACGGGCCCGGACTCCCTGCTGGTCGAGGCTGAACGCGAGTCGCTCGTCCTGGCGGTCCGGAACCTCGTGTCCAATGCTCTGAGCGTCAGTCGCGCAGGAGAGCGGGTGACGGTCGAGGTGGAGGAAACGAACGGCATGGCCCGCGTCACCGTCGACGACGAAGGACCGGGCGTTCCCGAAGAGGAGCGAACGCTCGTCTTCGAACCGATGCGTCGCGGATCCGCCGCCGGGCAGGAGAGCAACGGCCGCGCTCGGTACGGACTCGGACTCGCGCTCGTCCGCCGCGCGATGGAGGATCACGGGGGGCGGGCATGGATCGAGTCCGCCCCGGGCGGCGGCGCCCGAGCCAGACTGGAATTCCGGACGGTCCGCGACCTGGAGCCTGTGTAGGCGAGCGACCCCAACCCGCCTGGGCGGTCCGGCAGCGAGGTGCGCGACCTGAACCCGGTTTGG
>JBCCSK010000445.1:0-4485 GCA_039200205.1 Planctomycetota bacterium | reverse complement strand
TCGCGGCCTGCGGCCTGCGCTGACGGCGAAGGCCCGGTCGCGCACGGCCGAGGCACGTTCGCGCGCACGCTCGGCGCCGCGCGCGAGGACGGCGTCCAGCTCGGCCGGATCGGCGAGCAGCTCGGCCCGGCGGGCCCGCGGGGCCTCGAAGTGCGCGTCGATCGCCTCGCCCAGCCGGACCTTCAGATGGCCGTAGCCGGGAGCGTCGGCGCCGCCCGCCCGGACGCGCTCCTTCCACTCCCCCAGCTCGGCCTCGTCGAGGAAGAGCGACAGGAAGTCGAAGAGCATGATCCCCTCGGGGTCCTTCGGCTCCTCGGGCGCGCGGCTGTCCGTCGGGATCCGTCCGATCGCCTTCCTCAGCTTCTTGCCCTCCTCGAAGATCCACAGGTCGTTGCCGTAGGACTTCGACATCTTCTGCCCGTCGAGCCCGGGGACCTTCGCCATGTCGTCGCGCTCGGGCAGCTGGGGCTCCGGGCGGACGAAGACGTCGCCGTAGAGCGCGTTGAAGTGCGTCGCCATGTCCTGGGCCATCTCGACGTGCTGGACCTGGTCCTTGCCGACCGGGACGAGCGTCGAGTCGTAGGCGAGGATGTCGGCCGCCATCAGGATCGGGTACGTGAAGAGCCCGACGCTGACCTTGATGCCGTGCTGCTTCTTGTCCTTGAACGAGTGCGCGCGCTCCAGCAGCCCCATCCCCGTGACCGTCGAGAGCAGCCAGGTGATCTCGGTCACCTCCGGCACCTCGGACTGGCGGAAGAACACGGCTCGCTCGGGGTCCATCCCGAGCGCCAGGTACGTCGCGGCGAGCTCGCGGACGTAGTCGCGCAGGGTCGGAGCGTCGTGGATGGTCGTGAGGGCGTGGTAATCCGCGATGAAGAAGAAGTGCTCGCCGGGCACGTCCAGGGACGCGACGTGCTGGCGGATCGCCCCGAAGTAGTTGCCGAGGTGGGGCCGGCCGCTCGGCTGGATCCCGGACAGGTAGGTGGGCGTGGCGCTCGTCATGGCGCTACGACGATGCGGCCGGCCGGGGTGGCGTCAAGCCGCAGTCGTCAAGGAATCCGCGCCGACGTCCGATCCACAGGCGACAGGCACCGGCGTTGCATCCCCCCCGCGACGGCGTCACGATCCGCCGCTGCACCCGGCCCATGTCCTCGACACGCCCAGCACGCATGCTCCGCGCCGTGGGCTCTCGCCGCGCGCGAACGTCGGCGGCGCGGGCTGTCGTCGCCGCTCTCTTGGCAGCTCTGTCGGCGTGCGCGACCGCGGACACCGAGCGGAACCTGGCACCGCTGTACTCGTCCCACTCCGCCGCCGGCGGCGTCCCCGAGATCGAGGCGCTGGGCGGCGCGATCCTGACGCAGAAGCACCCGGAGACCGGCGGGCGCAAGTACTGGGCGGTGCGACCGATCGTCTCCAACCGCAAGTACGCGGACGGCGACAGCTTCGCGTGGTTCCTCCCGCCGCTCGGGTTCGTCCAGGAGAGCGCGTCGCGCCAGCAGCGCGTCGCGCAGCTCGTCCCACTCGCTCGCTACTCGACCCAGACCGAGCCGTCGGGATTCCAGACCTGGTCGCTGCTCGTCCTGCCGGGCATCTACTGGGCCGGGCACGAGGACGGACGCGTGCAGCGCGCGTTCTTCCCCTTCGGCGGCGTCGTCGAGAAGTTCCTCTCGCTCGACCGGGGCACGTTCGTGCTGTTCCCGCTGTGGCTGCGGGTCGAGCGCTACGGGCGAACCACGGACCACGTCCTGTGGCCGTTCTTCACGTACTCGCGCGGCGCGGGCGGACCCGCGTGGAGGGTCTGGCCGCTGATCGGGAACATCAGCTGGGACGGCCGCTACGACCGCTGGTTCTTCCTGTGGCCCTTCTTCCACTGGCAGCGGAACGACCTCCAGTACAAGGAGAGCGAGCAGCGGAAGTCCTGGCTGATCTGGCCGCTCATCGGGAACGCTCGTCGCGAGGGCACGACGAACTGGACGTTCCTCTGGCCCTTCTTCGGCTACGCCAAGGACGATGCGTCGGGCTTCTGGGCCTGGGACGGGCCCTGGCCGCTCGTCCTCTACCAGGGCGGCGATCCCGATCGCGCCGTGCGCAAGCGCGCCTGGCCGTTCTATTCGTACTACCAGGGCGATGGCCTCACCTCGCGCTGGTACGCGTGGCCGTTCGTCAACAGGCGCGAGGAGATCTACGAAGACGGCACGAAGAAAGCGTTCAAGGTCCTCCCCTTCTGGCGCAGCTACACGCGCGACCGGAAGTTCTCGACGCCGGTCTCCGCCGGTCCGGTTGGCGAGGAGAAGTACAGGATGCTGTGGCCGCTCGGCCGCGTCCGAAAGGCCCCCGGCGAGAGCGACCTCGTCGTCGTCGACCTGAACCCGTTCCAGCGTCTCCAGTTCATCCAGGAGCACTACGCGTGGACCTGGCAGCTCTACACGCGCTACGCGCGCGGTGAGCAGGTCCGCTCGCGCTCCTGGCTCGGACTCTGGCGCCGCGAGAAGGACGGCGACGAGGACCGTCGCTCGCTCAGCGTCCTCTGGAGCGCGCGCGACTACACCCGCGCGGGCCGAACGGCGCACGAGCGATCGTTCCTCTTCGGGCTCCTGCGGTACCGCACCGTGGACGGCGAGGGGTTCACCTTCCTCAGGCCGGCCTTTCCGGGACCGGGTTGGCCGATGCGTCGGACGCCGTCCTCGACGGCGCCCGCGGTCGGGGTGAAGGGGTCGTCACGCCCCCTCCCCCGCGTCGACGCCCTCGACGCGCCGCTCGGCGATTCGTCGCGACCCCGTTGATTCCATCCGGATTCGTGCCGATCGTTGCTCCGATGCCCCTGCTCATGCCGCCGCCCGCCGAGCCCGCCTCCCAGGCACTCGGCTGGCTCGCCCACGTCCTGCCGCTCGCGTTCGGCGCGGGCGTGCTGTACGTGGGGCTGCAGCTGGACGGCGTGCGGCGCGCCATCGACGGGATCGGGCGCTGCATCGACCTCGGCGTCAGCTCGCTGGCCCGCATCCACCACCTGCCGCGGCGGATGCGGTGGTTCCTGGACCAGCTCTTCCTCGCCGGCGTCAAGAACCTGCACGTCATCCTCCTCGTCGGCCTGTTCATGGGGATGATCGTCTCGCTGCAGACGGGCATCGAGCTGTCGCGCTTCGGCCAGCAGGACCAGATCGGCGCGATCGTGGCCGCGAGCATGACGCGCGAGATGGGGCCGTTCATCACGGCGATCGTCCTGGCCGCAACGACGGGCAGCGCGCTCGCAGCGGAGCTCGGAACGATGTCGGTCTCCGACGAGCTCGCGGCGCTCGAGGTGATGTCGGTCGATCGCACGTCGTTCCTCGTCGTTCCGCGCGTCGCGGCTCTGATGGCGATCGCCCCCGTGCTGACCGTTCTGTGCGACTCGGTCGGCGTCCTCGGCGGAGGCTTCGTCGCATCGAGCCAGCTCGACGTCAGCTGGCCGCAGTACATCGACTCGGCGATCGACGCGCTCCAGGCGAAGGGAGCGATCATCCCGCTCCCGATGGACGTCTACTCGGGCCTGCTCAAGTCGATCGTCTTCGGCGCGATCATAGCCGTCATCTCGTGCGCGTCGGGCATCGAGGCGCGCGGCGGCGCGCTGGGCGTCGGCCGCGCGACGAGCCGCGCCGTGCGGGACTCGATCATCGCCGTGATCGTCGCCAACTACTTCCTGACGTACTTCCTGTACCGATGAGCGAGGCGACCCTTCCGAGCCCGGCCCCCGCGCCGAACGACGCGTCCGAGGACGTGATCGTGCGCTTCGTCGACGTCCACAAGTCGTTCGGGAAGCAGCACGTCCTGCGCGGCGTCAGCTTCGACGTCCCGCGCGGCGGCGTGCTCGGGATCATGGGCGGGTCCGGAACGGGCAAGTCCGTCACGCTGCGCCACGTCATCGGCCTCCTACAGCCCGACTCCGGGCGCGTCGAGGTCGAGGGTCGGAACGTCCCCGACCTGAAGCCGCGCGAGCTCGGTGAGCTGCGCAAGCGCATGGGCTACGTCTTCCAGGAGGCCGCGCTCATCAACTGGCTCACGGTGGCCGAGAACCTCGCGCTTCCGCTGTCCGAGAACACGTCCCTGTCGCGCGCCGAGATCGCCGACCAGGTCGCGGAGAAGCTGGAGATGGTCCACGTCCCCGAGGCCGGCGCGAAGCTGCCGAGCGAGATCTCGGGCGGGATGAAGAAGCGCGTCGGCCTCGCGCGCGCGCTCATCACCGAGCCGGACATCATCCTCTACGACGAGCCGAACGCCGGGCTCGACCCCGAGATCTCCCGTTCGATCAACGATCTGATGCGGGAGATCGCCGACACCCACGACTCGACCGCGCTCGTCGTCGAGCACCGGATCGAGTGCATTCGGACGGTCTGCGACGAGGTCGTCTTCCTCGACGGCGGCAAGGCACTCGTCCACCTCCCCACCGACGAGTTCCTCCGCCCGACCCTCCCCCGCCTGGTCGAGTTCCTCGGCCCGGATGCGCTCAAC
>JBCCSK010000444.1:0-4486 GCA_039200205.1 Planctomycetota bacterium | reverse complement strand
GCCCATCGCCTTGCGGAGGTTGTCGGCGTCGTTCAGCGAGAACCCCGACAGATCCACCGAGGCGAGCATGACCTGCTCTTGGTAGACGAGGCAGCCGTAGGTGCTCTCGAGGATCGGTACGAGGCTCTCGTGGGGGTAGGTGATCTCCTCGCGGCCGTGCTTGCGGTCGACGAACATGTCGACCATGCCGGACTCGAGTGGGCCGGGTCGGTACAGCGCCAGGACCGCGATCACGTCGTCGAAGCAGTCGGGCTTCAGTCGTGACAGGAGCTTGCGCATCCCCTCCGACTCCAGCTGGAAGACGCCGAGCGTGTCGCCCGCCATGAGGAGTTCGAAGACTCCCGGGTCGTCGAGCGGAAGCTCGTCCACGACGGGAGGCTCGAGGCCGCGCCGGCGGATGTTGTCGAGGCAGCGCTCGATGATCGTCAGCGTCCGCAGCCCGAGGTAGTCCATCTTGAGGAGCCCGAGCTCCTCCAGCTGCGGCGCGGGGAATTGCGTCGTGATGTCATCGCCGTTCCGACCGAGCGGCACGTAGTCGACGGTCGGCCCCGGCGTGATCACGACGCCGGCGGCGTGCGTCGAGACGTGGCGCGACATCCCCTCCAGCGGGATCGAGTAGCGGAACAGCTCCTCCCAGCGGGGCCCCTGATCGCGGAACGCCTGGAGCTCGGGGTCGCTCTCGATGGCCTTGGCGAGGGGCGGGGCGCCGGGCCCGGCGGGGATCTTCTTCGAGATCTTGTTGATCTCCCCGAGCGGCAGATCGAGCACGCGGCCGACGTCGCGTACGACCGTCCGGGAAGCCATCGTCCCGAACGTCACGATCTGCGTGACGCAGTCGCGGCCGTACTTCTCACGCGTGTACTCGATCACGCGCTCGCGCCCCTCCTTGCAGAAGTCGATGTCGATGTCGGGCATCGACACGCGGCTGGAGTTCAGGAAGCGCTCGAAGAGGAGGTCGTACTGGAGCGGGCACAGCCGCGTGATGTCGAGCAGGTACGCGACGATCGAGCCGGCCGCCGAACCGCGGCCAGGGCCGACCGCGATCCCGTTCTCGCGGGCCCAGCGAATCAGGTCCCACACGATCAGGAAGTACGACACGAAGCCGAGCTCGCGGATGACGCCCTTCTCGTGCTCGAGGCGCTCGACGGCCTTTGCACTCTCGGCCCCGTAGATCTCGCGCAGCCTCTCGTCGAGCAGGCGATCGAACAGCTCGTCCGGCGACTCGCCGGTCTCGCTGACGAAGTCGGGAACGTGGTACTTGCCGAACTGCAGCTCGACGTCGATCTGCTCCGCGACGTCCATCGTCGCCGTGACCGACTCGGGGAGGTCGCGGAACATGTGTCCCATCTCCTCCCGCGACTTGAAGTACAGCGTGTCCGTCTCGAACCGGAAGCGGTCCTTCTCGTCCTTCTTCGCGCCGGTGTTGATGCAGAGCAGGACGTCCTGGGCGTGGCAGTCCTCGGCGCGCAGGTAGTGGATGTCGTTCGTCGCGACGAGCGGGATCCCCGTGAGCTTGTGGATACGGTGCAGCGACTCGTTCGCGTCGCTCTGGATCTTCAGTCCGTTGCGCTGCAGCTCGAGCCAGAAGTGCTCCGGGCCGAAGAGGTCGCGAAGGTCGGTCGCGAGAGCGTTTGCTTCGCCCTCCTTTCCGGCGCGCGTCAGCTGGTTGATCTCGCCCGCGAGGCACCCGGACAGACAGCTGATCCCCGCCGCGTGCTACCGCAGCAGATCCATGTCGATCCGCGGCTTGAAGTGGTAGCCGTCGACGTAGCCCGCGCTCGTCAGCTTGACGAGGTTCTGGTACCCCTCGTTCGTCCGGGCGAGAAGCGTCAGGTGGCTGTACCCGTTGCCGTTCTTCTTCGAGTGCTTCTCGTGCATCGACCGCTTGGCGATGTACACCTCGCACCCGAGCAGCGGCTTGATCCCGCCAGCGTGCGCCTTCTGGTACAGCTCGACGGCGCCGTGCATGTTCCCGTGGTCGGTCAGTGCGATCGCTCGCTGACCGTCGGTCTCGCAGGCCTTGACGAGGTCCCCGATCCGATTCGCGCCGTCGAGGAGGCTGTACTCGGAGTGGACGTGCAGATGGACGAAGTCGGGCGTGGCCATGGGCTCCTCCTCGGTGCGATGCGCGGACGCGGACGCGGACTCGGACCCGGTGCGGCCGGGCGGGAAGTCCGTTCGCGCGAAGACTCGCGGCTCAGCTTCGGAGCAGGAGGGACAGGAGCCCCTTCTGCGTCGGCAGGCGGTTCGCCGCCTGCGCGTACACGAGACTACGCGGTCCGTCGAGAACCGCGTCCGTGACCTCGAGATTGCGGCGCACCGGCATCGGGTGCATCAGACGCGCGTCGCGACCGAGCGCCATCAGCCCCTCGTCGATGAGCCAGTCGCGCTGCTGGGCGACGCGGTGAGCGGAGAGCGTGGGCTGGCCGTAGCTCTCCAGCGAGGCCCACGACCGCGCGTACACGACGTCCGCCGATCGCACCGCGTCCTTCGCCGTCGGGACCTCCTCGAAGGTCGATCCGCTGGCGCGCGCGGCCTCGCGCGCTTCGCCGAGGACGCCGCCGTCCAGCTCGTACCCGCCCGGATGGGCGAGGGAGACGTCGATGCCCGCGCGCACGGCGGCGAGCAGGAGCGAGTGCACGACGGCCGGACCCGCCGGCGTGGGGGAGGGGGTCCAGACGATCGCGAGCTTGCGGCTCGACAGGTCCCTGCCGAACGTCTCGCGAAGCGTCAGGAGGTCGGCGAGCGCCTGCAGCGGATGCCAAAGGGCGCTCTCCATGTTGATCACGGGCACGCGGCTGCTCCTCGCCCAGGCGCGGATCCCCTCGTCCCGGCGGTCCACTTCCCATGAACGGCCTGAGGGACGCGGCCGGATCGCGAGCGCATCGCAGTAGGTCGAGAGCACGGCGGCGGCGTCGCGGACGTGCTCGGGCGCGGTGCCGTCCATCACGACGCCGTCGCGCGCCTCGACCTCCCAGAAGTCCGACCCGGCGGAGAGGTGGAGCCCCTGTCCGCCAAGCTGGTGGACGGCCACTTCGAACGACGTCCTCGTGCGCAGCGAGCCCCGGAAGAACAGGAACCCGATCGACTTGCCGGCGAGCTCCGCCCGCTGCGCGCCCGCTCGATAGCGCTGCGCGAGGTCCAGCACGTCCTCGAGTCGACTCTCGGGGAGGTCTGCCAGCCGGATCAGGCTCTGCCCGGATTCGGGCGCTTCGGTCGCTCGATTGCCGTCCACGGCACGATCGTACGTCCGCGCAGTCTGCGATTCAGCCCCGACTGCGGCCGGACCCGATTCGCCTGCCGTTCCTTGACGACCGTACGGGTCGCCGGTACAACACCGCGCTCAAATCGCACCCGTAGCTCAACTGGATAGAGCACCTGACTACGGATCAGGAGGTTAGAGGTTCGAATCCTCTCGGGTGTACCACCGCCCCCGCCGGGCTGGGCCCCCTTCGACCATCGGCGAGGCTCGCTCTTCGAGGACCATCGACGGGGACTGCCGCTCCAGGGCGCGCTCCGTCCCGAGGGTCCTCCGACAATCAGGACATGGACGAGACGACGCCCTGGCCGCCCGACTCCCACGCCTCACCGACCGCCCCGGCCGTCGATGACGCCGCGGGAATGGCGCTGGCGCTCGCGCTCGCCGAGGAGGCGCGCGCCGCCGACGAGGTTCCGATCGGGGCCGTCGTCGTGCGCGATGGCGCTCTGCTCGGAGTGGGAAGGAACCGCTGTCGCGAGGACGCCGACGCCACGGCACACGCCGAGATGGTCGCGCTGCGCGACGCCTTCCGACGGACCGGCGACATGCGGCTTCCGGGCGCGACGCTCTACTCGACCGTCGAGCCTTGCTTCATGTGCGCGGGCGCCATCGCTCACGCCCGCATCGCCCGCGTGGTGTGGGGGGTCCGCGATCCGAAGTTCGGGGGCGCCGCATCGCTGGGTCAGGTCCTCACGGACCCGCGACTCAACCACGTCGCCGAGCTCTGCGAAGGCGTCTACGCCGACGAAGCCCGCGACCTCCTGCAGTCGTTCTTCCGCGAGAAGCGGATTGCGGCGCGCCGCTGAGGCGGCGCGCTGATCGCTCGTCCAACACGCGATCACGAACGTGTCCGCGGAAGCCGCTCGGCTCCCGCAGCCGGCGCGTTCGCGCGGAGAGGTGGCGGAGAGGGTGGGATTTGAACCCACGAGACCCGTGAAGGCCTACTGGTTTTCGAAACCAGCGCGTTCGGCCACTCCGCCACCTCTCCTGACGGCGAGCCGCGTCCCTAAGGAAGCGCGACAAGCCGTGTGCTCTATCGATAGAGTCCCGGCGGGACCGGTTGGCGAAGGCGATTGGGAGCGCCAACGAGCGCTCGAACGCGGAGCGGCACGGGAGCCACGACTCCGCGGAGCGCGCGCAGTATCCCATGAGCGCTTGCTCAGTTTCCCGTCGGCGCTTGATCCCGTCAGCGCTTGCTTCGGAAGAAGGCCTGCAGCAGCTCGCGGG
>JBCCSK010000443.1:0-4522 GCA_039200205.1 Planctomycetota bacterium | reverse complement strand
GCTCTGCACGCGGCGCGCGATGCGGCCGTTCGGGCCGGCGAGCCAGATCGTCCCGTCCCCGCGGGCCACGTCGACGCAGTGGAAGCCCTCGTCGAGCCACGGTTCCCAGGTCCGGCCGCCGTCGTAGGAGACGTCCGTTCCCGTCTGCCCGGTCGCGACGAACGCGGCGCCGCCGAGCCACGCGCTTCCCGCGCGCTGGCCGCGCGGTCCGACCGTCGGCGCGTTCCAGGTCGCGCCGAAGTCGTCGGTCCACGCTGCGACGCTCGTCCCTCCCAGCTCGCGCTGGAGGTAGTCGCCGCCCACGACCACGCCTCGCCCGTCGGGCGCCATCGCCACGCTGAAGGCACCCGCTCCAGGCTTCGCGGCGGCGAGCGGCGTCGTGTGCGCCGTCCAGCTCGCGCCGCCGTCTTCCGTCGCCAAGACGCGCGCGGTCGCGTCGTTCGCGCCCGTGACGATCCACGCGCGATCCGAACCGAGCGTCCGGATCCCCGTTCCGCTCGCCGCGAACCCGGCCTCGCCGCCCACCAGCGCCATCGGGCCCGGACGAACGACCCAGCTCGATCCGCCGTCGCCCGTGACGAGCACGCGGAAGCGCCCGTCGCCCAGCGGGTCGCCGTACGCCATGCCGCGCTGGGGGCTCCAGAAAGCGAGCCCATCGAGGAAGGCCTCCTCCGCCGCCTCGCGGTGCTGCTCGCTCCACGTCGTACCGCCGTCGCGCGTCATCAGGATGCGCGACGCGTCGCCCGGGCCGGCGCACAGGATCCACGCGGTGTCGACGCTCGTCGCCTCGACGTCGCGGACGTCGAGGCCCGCGATCGAGTCGGGCGCGACGTTCGTCCACGTTCGGCCGCCGTCCGCGGTGCGCAGCACCGTCGCATCGCTGCCCGTCGCCCAGCACGCGTCGGCGCTGACGGCGGCGAGTCCCCGCAGGCTCGCATCCGAGCCCGTGACGACGGAGTCGATCGGCCCGACGACCGGCTCGCCGCCGGGGGCGGCGCAGCCGGCTGCGCACGCCACGAGGAGGGCGATGTGTCGCTTCACGTGTGCGAGCGTATCGGCCGTGCGCTGCGCCCGGCGCGACGAAGCGCGTTTGCTACAACCCCGCCCATGGCGATCGATCGCGAGCCACGCTTCGTCGGCGTCGACGGCACGCAGGGGCGCTGGGTCGCGATCGCGATCGACGCGCGCGGCGAATACGCGTCGGCTGGCCTCTTCGACTCGCTCGACGAGATGGTCGCCGCTCATTCCGGCGCGGAGTGTCTCGCGATCGACGTGCCGATCGGCCTGCTCGACGCGGGCGTCCGCGCGGCGGACGCGGAGGCGAAGCGCCGGCTCGGTCGCCGCGGATCGACGGTCTTCCTGACGCCGACCCGCGCGGTCATCGAGGCGCCCAGCTACGACGAGGCGGCGCGCATCGCGCGGGCCTCCACGGGCAAGGGGATCGCGCGACAGAGCTACGCGCTGCGCACGAACATCCTTGCCGCGGACGCGCTCCGGTCCGACGCGCGCATCCACGAGGTCCACCCCGAGCTCGCGTTCGCCGCACTCGCCGGGCGCGTGCTGCAATCGAAGAAGCGCAGCTGGCGCGGCGCCTGTGAGCGGCGCGAGCTCCTGGAGCGCGCGGGCCTCTGCGTTCCGTCCGACATCGGAGTCGCAGGGGACGTCCCCGTGGACGATGTTCTCGACGCCGCCGTTTGCGCGTGGTCGGCGCGGCGCATCGCAGAAGGCGCCGCCGAGCACGTCCCCGACGAGCCCGAGCTCGACGAGACCGGCCGACCCATCGCGATCTGGTTCTGAGGCGAAGCGCCATGTCCACTCCGACCGACGTCGAGCTCGCCGCTGCGCAGCTCGATCCTCCGACGCCGAAGAAGTTCCGCGCCCACGCGCTCGAGCGCTCCTGGACCTTCGGCGTTTCACGTGAGCTCCTTTGGGGCTGGCTGAACGACACGCGCACGTTCACCCGCGGACAGGTCTTCCCGTACCGCGTCGAGTTCCTGCCGCTCGCCGACGGTCGGCCCGGCGGCTTCGTCCCCGGCTGCGCGAACGCGCACCACGGGCCGCTGATGAGCTTCCACGGCGTGATTGGCGAGGTCCGCGAGCCCGAGTACCGAGATCTCCGCTACGGGTACGGCTCGTACGCGCTCTCCCTGCGCCTCGCGCGGCCGCGGCGGCTGCAGTTCTGGTTCGAGGAGGCGGGGGAGGGGCGTTCGACGCTCCGCCTGCGGCTCGACACGGACGTCCGCGGCTGGTTCGCGCCGCTCTGGGGCGCGGTGAACGGCTTCTTCTGGTGGAACTTCGGGCTCTCGGCCCGAATCGTGCTGGCCTGGCGCCAGCGTCGCGCGGACTCCTGAACTCAAGTCATTCGCGCGAGCGGTCGATGACGACTCGACGATCGCCCGCGCCGTCGCGTTCGCGCGGGCAGTGCTCGAGCCTTCCCACGCAACCAGACACGGATGACTTCGTACGGCCGGCGCCTCACCGCGCTCACTCTCGGCGGACTTCTCGCCGCCTGCTCGTCGACGACCGCGTCGATGCCCGCCGAAGACGTCGCTCCGGAGCAGGCTCCGATGGAGTCCGCCCCGATGAGCGCTCCGATCTCGGAGGCGCCCACCTACCGGCCCGAGGGAGACAGCTACACGCTCGCGCTGCTCCGCGTCGACGACGTCCTGCACGTCGCGTCGCGCGAGGAGCTCACGACCCTGTCGAAGGGCCACGCGTCGTTCATGCAGGAGATGGGGGCCGACGGCGATCTCCTCGCGCGCGGCCCCATCGTCCCGCCGCGGGTGGAAGAGGATCTTCGCTCGCTCTTCCTGGTCGACTCCCAGGATCCCTCCCTCGTCGAGGATCGCCTGTGCGCCGACCCCGCCGTCGAGGCCGGACTGTTCGGCGTCGAGGCGATGTCGTTCGTGACCCAGGCGGATCTCCAAGACCTCGCGGGCCTCGAGCGCGCCGTGCGGATGGAGCGCGGCGCCCAGGCCCTGCGGCCGTACGTGCTCGTCAGCGCACCGAGCGCGCCTGAGATGACCGCGACGCTCGACCAGATGGACGAGGTCGTGATCCTCTACGGCCACTGCACGAGCGGCTCGCTCGAGGGGTCGACCCTGGCCATCCTCGACTGCAGCACGATCGACGAGGCGCGGCAGGCGATGGGCGCGATCGGACCCGACGCGGAGTCGTTCGACTACCACGCCTGGGTCGCTTCGCTCGCGATCGCCGAGCTCGACTGAAGTCGAGCCTCAGTCGCCCTGCAGCTCGCGCACGACCTCGACGATGTCGGGGCCGTGCGAGCGCACGTTGACCTTGTCGTCCCGGACGATCACGTTCCCCTCGGGGTCGATCACGAACGTCACGCGACCCGCGAACGGGCGCCCGGGCATGCCGCAGTCGTACTTGTCGACGACGCTGCCGTCCGGGTCGGAGAGGAGCGGCATCTTCAGCTCGCACTCCTCGGCGAACTTGGCCTGGTCCGAAACGGAGTCGCGGCTCACGCCGTGGAGCTTCACGCCGAGCTCCTCCAGTTCCGCCGCTGCACCCTGCAGCGACTTGAACTCGGCGCTTCAGCCGCCCGTGAGCGCCTTCGGATAGAAGGCGAGAACGACCCAGTCGTCGGAGGCGCCACCGACCTGGACGAGCTCTCCCTCCTGGTCGTTCAGAGTGAAGGCGGGGGCGACATCACCGACGGCGAGGGGCTCGTCGTCCTGGAGCGTCGCGTGGGATGCCAGCAGAGCGCCGACTCCAAGGACGGCACCGCCGAGCGATCGTGCGAGAAGCATGGTGGGGGTGGTGGAGGGAGGGGAGGATCGAATCAGCCGTCCGCCGGCAGGAACACCCAGAGCTCGGGGCGTCCGACGTTGCAGTGCACGAGGCGGTGCAGCGGGTTCAGTCCTGCGATGGAGAGGTAGATCGCGGTTCGGGCGAGGTGCCAGGTCGACGGGCCCGTGCGGGGCTGCAAGAGAGCACGCCGACGCGAGCCGAGCGAGGGAATCGGGTGGAAGATCCGCTCGACGCCGTCGGGGCGCTCGGGTTCGTCGTCCTGGAGGCGGTCCAGCGCGGCCAGGACACCTTCCAGCCGGGGCGCATCGTCGGGCCGCTCCCCGGCGATCGCTGCGTCGGCCGCGCGCGCCGCCGCGCGGCTCGGGGTCGGCAGCACGAGCAGTCCGACGAACGACAGCAGGCCGAACCACGCGGAAGCGGTGACGAACTCGGCGACGGTCGCGGCACCGCCTCCGGGCAGCAGCGTCGCGACGAGGAACGTCGACACGGTCCACGCGAACGCCGCGAAGAGGCCGAGTGCGCGCATGCCTCGCCCCGCGACCAGCGCTCGACGCGCGACGAGGAGCTCGAGCGCGCGCGGCTCGAGGCGCTCGGTCCAGGCGAGGGGAAGGATGCAGGATTCGGCCCCCGGAAGGCCTGCGACTCCGCCGGTGAAGCCCTCGTCGAGGGCGTCGAGCGTCACGAGGCGGCGCTTCGGAAAGCCGCCGCGCAGCGCGGCCTCGTGGGCAGGCTCGGCTGGATCGACGGC
>JBCCSK010000442.1:0-4551 GCA_039200205.1 Planctomycetota bacterium | reverse complement strand
GCGGCGATGGCGTTCACCGGGCTGCCCACGACGCCGATGTTGGCGTTGGCGGGGGTGTGCGGCGTGATGGCGTTTTTTGCGGGTCGCAAACAGACCGCGGTGGCCGCCGGGGCCGACTCGGTGCCTGCCGATCGGGACCCGGCGCGGGGTCGCGTGGAACCCAGCGGCACGCGAGCCAGTCGTACGGGAGCCGAGCTCCGCTGGTGGTCCGAGCGGGACGCTGGACTCGTGAAGCGCTGGCGCGAGCGTGCGGCCTCAGCGCGCGACGGATCGCGCAAATAGCCGGCGCTCGCGGGCGACGACGACCGCGCGATCGTCCACAATCCTCCGCTCGTTTCGCCGACCGAAGCTTCCCATCTTCACTTGACGCCTCCCCAGCCGACCCGCTCCGACAGCGCGGGAGACCTCCCGGCGACGCCCCCGGGGCCGATGGGCCTCTGGCTCGTCGGCGCGCGAGGCGCGATCGCAACCTCCGTCGCGTACGGGATCGCCGGACTCCGCGCCGGGCTCGTCCGGCCGGTGGGCCTGACGACCGAGGCACCTCCCCTCGACTCGCTCGACCTCGTCGCCTTCGACGACATCGCTCTCGGGGGCCACGACGTCTGCACGCGCGACCTCTCCGCTTCTGCGGGCGAACTCGTTGCCGCGGGCATCCTCCCGGCCGACGTCGTCGCCGCGACCAGCGACGCCGCCGCGGCCTTCGAGGCCGCGATCCGGCCCGGGATCCTCGACGCGGCCGAGACCGGGTTCGCGGACCTCGACACGCGCGCCGCCGACCTCGGGAGCGAGCCGCCGCGCGATCAGGTCGCTGCGCTCCAGAGGGACCTCGACGCCTTCGAGCGCGAGCACGGGGTCGAGCGCACGATCGTCGTCTTCGTCGCCAGCACCGAAGCGACGGCCGCGCGCCAGCCCGCCTGGGAGTCGCTGGAGGCGTTCGAAGCGGCACTCGACGCCGAGACGGCGCAGCCCGCGTCCCTCGTGTACGCCTACGCGGCGCTGAAGAGCGGCCGCCCGTTCGTGAACTTCACGCCGAGCCTCGGCGCGAGCGTTCCGGCGCTCCTCGAACTCGCCGCGCGCCAGGGAGTCCCGGTCGCGGGCGACGACGGCAAGACGGGCGAGACGCTCGTCAAGACCGCGCTCGCACCGATGTTCAGCGCGCGCGCCTTCGACGTCCTCGCGTGGCAGGGCTACAACATGCTCGGCAACCGCGACGGCGAGGTCCTCAAGGACCCGAACCACAAGGCGGCGAAGCTGCGCACGAAGGACGACGCTCTGCGGTCGATCCTCAGCAGCGGTTCGCCCGACCTCGTGACGCGCGTCGGGATCGACTACGTGCCGTCGCTCGGGGACTGGAAGACGGCGATGGACTTCGTGCACTTCGAGGGCTTCCTCGGCGCTCGCATGTCGCTCCAGTTCACGTGGACCGGATGCGACTCCGCCCTCGCAGCGCCGCTGGTCATCGACCTCGCCCGGCTCGCCGATCTCGCGCATCGCTCCGGCGAGGGCGGGGTCCTGTCGCACCTCGGCTGCTACTTCAAGGCGCCGCTGGGCGACGGCGTCGAGCACGACTTCCACAGGCAGGTCGACGCTCTCCACCGCTACGTCAAGTCCCACGCACGACCGCGATGACACAGCACGACCGCGCTTCGTTCTCGGCCCTCGGCGATCGTCACCTCGACGCGGCCCAGGCCCAGCTCGACGCTCTCCTGAGTCTCCCCGGCGACGCGGATGCCGCGACGGTGGCCGCGTCCTTCGACGGCATCGGGCGCAGTCTCGGGGACGCCTCCGGCCTCGCCGAACTCTTCGCCTCGGTGCACCCCGATACCGATGTGCGAGAAGCCGCGGAGGAGACGAGTCGGCGGATCGCGGCGTTCGCGACGGCGCTGGGCCTCAACCGGGACGTCTACGAGCGCTTCGCGAACCTCGACGGCCTCGCGGACGCGGACCCCGAGGTGCAGCGCTACGTGGAGCACACCCTGCGCGACTACCGCCGGAGTGGCGTCGACCGCGACGAGGCGGAGCGCGAGGAGATCCGCCGCCTCCAGCACGAGCTGATCGAGGTCGGGCAGGAGTTCGACCGCAACATCATGTCCGGCGGTCGAACGCTGAAGCTCGACGACGGGCACGCGGCGCTCGCGGGTCTGCCGGACGACTTCCTCGCGGCGCATCCCGAAGCGGACGACGGCAGCGTCACGCTGTCGACGGACCCGACGGACTTCCTGCCGGTGCTGCTCTACGCCGAGCGCGACGACGTCCGGCGCGCGTTCCACCGCGAGTACAACCTGCGCGCTTACCCCGACAACGTCGACGTCCTCGCGCGTTTGCTCGCCAAGCGGCACGAGCTCGCGCAGCGGCTGGGCTACGACCACTGGGCGCACTGGGTGTCCGAGGACAAGATGGTCGGCTCGGCGACCGCGGCGCGCGAGTTCGCCGAAGAGGTGTCCGCGCTTGCGCGTCCCGTCGGCGAGGTCGAATACGAGGAGCTGCTCGCGGAGCTCCGGACGCTCGACCCGGGCGCGGAGCGTGTCCGGGCGTGGCAGACGCGCTACCTCATGGAGCGCGTGAAGCGGTCCAAGCACAGCTTCGACTCGCAGTCCGTTCGGCCGTACTTCGCGTACGAGCACGTGCGCGACGGCGTCCTCGCGACGACCGAGACGCTCTTCGGCGTCGAGATCCGTCGAGCCGCCGGCGCCGAGGTCTGGCACCCGAGCGTCGAGGCGTACGAGGTCCTGGAGGGCGGCGACCTCGTCGCGCGCTTCTACCTCGACATGTTTCCCCGCGAGGGCAAGTTCAAGCACGCGGCGATGTTCCAGATGCGCGGGGGAGTCGTCGGCGGCGACGTGCCCGAGGCCGCGCTCGTCTGCAACTTCCCCGAGCCGAAGGACGGCGACCCCGCGCTGCTGCTGCACGACCAGGTCACGACGTTCTTCCACGAGTTCGGGCATCTCCTGCACCACCTGTTCGCGATCCAGCGCTTCCACGGCTTCGCCGGGATCGCGTGCGAGTGGGACTTCGTCGAGGTGCCGTCGCAGCTCTACGAAGAGTGGGCCTGGAGCGCCCGCGTGCTGGAGCGCTTCGCGACGCACCACGAGACCGGCGAGCCGATCCCCGCCGAGCTCGTCGAGCGCCTCCGCGCCGCCGAGGAGTACGGCAAGGGCCTCGACGTGATGGGGCAGATGCTCTACGCGCTGTTCTCGATCACGCTCTACGACCGGGATCCGAAGGGAGTCGATCCCGGCGAAGTCCTGGAGCGGCTCCAGCGCGAGCTGACGTTCTTCGAGAAGGTGCCCGGAACGTCGATGGAGTGCGCCTTCGGGCACCTCCACAGCTACTCGTCGAGCTACTACACGTACATGTGGTCCCACGTCATCTCGAAGGACTTCTTCGGGGTGTTCGAGGACGACCTCCTGAGCACGGAGCGCGCGCGGCGCTACCGCGACGCCGTGCTGGCGCCGGGTGGCGCCGAGGATGCGAAGGACCTCGTGCGCTCGTTCCTCGGGCGCGATTCGACGTTCGAAGCCTGGCAGCGCTGGCTCAAGCGGTGAGGCCGTCGCCCGCGGGCTCGACGTGGACGAGCGCGTCGGCGATCTCGAGGTCCTCGGCGAGCCTCCGTTCGACCGCGTCGGCGATCGCGTGCGACGCGGACGTGTCGAGCCCTCGATCGACGTGGACGACCACGTCCGCGACGCGGCGCTGACCGTCCCAGCGGCTCCGCGCGCGTCCGACGCCGCGCACTCCCGAGACCGCCTCGGCGGCCGCGCGAAGCTCGTCGGGATGGACCGCAGCGCCGTCGACGAGGATCGGGATCGCGCGCTTGAAGAGCTGGTACGCGAGCGTGAACACGAGGACCGCGAGCCCGATCGCGAGAACGCTGTCGAGCCAGTCCAATCCGCGGGCTCCGAGCTGCCAGCCGGCGAGGGCGACGACCGTCGTGAGGCTGTCGACGAACGTGTGCTGGGCGTCCGCCCGCAGCAGCTCCGAGCGAAGGGCGAGCGCGCGCCGCGCCTGCCACACGGCGACCCCCGCCTGGAGGACGAGCGTGCCGACGAGGATGGCGATCGCGGCGGGCGAGCTCGTGATCGCGGTCTCGCCGTGCCTGCGAACGACGCCGAGCAGGATCTCCAGCGCGAGGACGCCCATGAGCGTGCCGAGCACGAAGACCATGAGCGTCTCGAACTTCGCGTGACCGTACGGGTGCTCTTCGTCCGGCGGTGACTCGGCGACCCGCACCGTCATCCACGCGAGCACGTTGTTCGCGAGATCGGCGCCGGAGTGGAGCGCGTCGGAGAGCAGCGCGAGGGAGCCCGTCGCGAGCCCGATCCCGACCTTCGCCGTGACCGCGACGACGTTGGCGACGCCCTCGACGACGAGGACGCGCTGGACGGCGCGGGTTCGATCGGTGGTCCGGGCCTGGGAGGCGATGAGCGCCAGGGTACGGCCTCAGGGCCGGGGCCCTGCGAGTGCGACCGGAACCCGCCGGTCTGGCAAGTCGGCGTGCGACCCAAACCCGGTTTGGAGCGTCCGCGTGCCCCTGGCGCCGGAGGCGCCAGG
>JBCCSK010000441.1:0-4555 GCA_039200205.1 Planctomycetota bacterium | reverse complement strand
CCCCGGCCTCGGTGATCGCCGTACCGGTCATCCCGGCCAGCTTGTCGAACATCCGGAAGTAGTTCTGGAACGTGATAGTCGCGAGGGTCTGCGTCTCCTGCTTCGGCTCCAGCCCCTCCTTGACCTGCACCAGGCGGTCGAGGTCAAGGAGGGGCTGGAGCCGAAGCAGGAGACGCAGACCCTCGCGACGATCACGTTCCAGAACTACTTCCGGATGTTCGACAAGCTGGCCGGGATGACCGGTACGGCGATCACCGAAGCGGGTGAGTTCCACAAGATCTACGAGCTCGACGTCGTCTCGGTACCGACGAACAAGCCGATCGCGCGGGCCGACCACATCGACACCGTCTACCGGACGCTCCCCGAGAAGTGGGACGCGATCTGCGACGAGATCGAGCGTCTGCACGAGCGCGGGCAGCCCGTGCTCGTCGGAACGGCGTCGGTCGAGAACTCCGAGCACCTCTCCGGCCTCCTGAAGGAGCGGAAGCTGCCGCACGAGGTCCTGAACGCGAAGAACCACGAGCGCGAGGCCCACATCGTCGCGATGGCCGGCACCAAGGGCGCCGTCACCGTCTCGACGAACATGGCCGGCCGCGGAACGGACATCAAGCTGGGCGGCAACTTCGAGTACCGCCTCGCCCAGGCCCTGGAGGACAAGGGCCTGGAGGCGGGCGACCTCGAGCACCTCGACGAGATCGACGCGATCCGCAAGTCGGTCGAGGAGCAGAGCGAGCGCGACGAGAAGGAGATCCTCGACCTCGGCGGGCTCTACGTCCTCGGGACCGAGCGCCACGAGGCGCGCCGGATCGACAACCAGCTCCGCGGACGGACCGGGCGCCAGGGCAACGCGGGGGAGAGCCGCTTCTTCCTCTCGCTGCAGGATCCGCTGATGCGGATCTTCTATCGCGACTGGGTCGTCAACGCGATGGAGCGGCTCGGCATGAGCGAGGGCCAGCCGATCGAATCGGGCATGGTCACGCGTCAGATCGCGCGCGCGCAGAAGAAGGTCGAGGACCGCAACTTCGAGATCCGCAAGAACCTCCTCGAGTACGACGAGGTGATGGATCACCAGCGGACGGAGATCTACGCGGCGCGCCAGGCCGTCCTGGAGGGAGAGGACCTCAAGGAGCGCGCCGACATCATGATCACGAACCTCGTCGATCGCACGGCGGTCGCGTACGAGGACGACGTCGACGGGTTCGTCGACTGGGTGCAGCGCACGTTCGGGGTCGAGGTCGAGCGCGCCGCCGCCGAGGCCGCGGTCTCGGCCGACGGTGCGGACATCGATCGGACGCTCGGCGCGATCGACGAGCGCTACCGCGAGCGCCGTGAGGCGTGGGGCGACGAGCTCACGCAGCGGATCGAGTCCTACCTCGTGCTGACGGCCATCGACCAGAAGTGGAAGGACCACCTCCACGCGATGGACGCGCTGAAGGCCGGCATCGGTCTGCGCGGGTACGGGCAGCAGGATCCGAAGATCGCCTACAAGAAGGAGGCGACCGAGCTGTTCGCGCAGAACCTCCTCCCGGCGATCGAGTCCGACGTCGCTTCGAAGGTGATGCGGATCGAGGTCGCGAAGCCGGACGAGGAGGGCGGCGGCGGCGACGGCCTCGCGCCGCGCGGGATCGCGCCGACGCGTCCCGCGGCGCCGGAGCGTCGCGTGCGGTTCGACGAGCTCTCGCTCGAGCAGCAGTTGCAGGTCGTCGGCCAGCTCCCGGACGACCAGAAGCTGGTCGCCGTCATGCAGGCGGGGCCCAACGAGGCGGCGATCCTCGAGACTCTGGACGAAGAGCTGCGCGAGCGCTACCCGGAGTTCAAAGAGAAGACGATGCGCGAGATCCGGTTCCGCCAGCAGCAGCAGCAGATGGCGCGCCAGATGCAGCGCGGTCCGGCCGCGTCCAACGCCTTCGACGTGATGCGGCGGCGCAAGGCGCTCGAGGAGCAGCAGCGCGAGGCGAACGAGGCCGACGACGCCAAGGAGGACGATGACTCCGAGGGCGGCGACAAGTCGTCGGGCGACGGCTCCAGCTCGCCAGCGGCCGGCACCCCGGCGACGCGGAAGCCCGAACCGGCCCGCGCCAAGTCCGCGCCCGCCGCGCTCGGCGTCGGGATGAAGGACATCGGTCGCAACGACCCGTGCCCGTGCGGCAGCGGCAAGAAGTACAAGAAGTGCCACGGCCGGTGAGCGGCGAGGGGACGGAGCCCGTCCCCCCGCCGATCACCTCGAGCCCGCGCGTCGGGCTCGGCCAGCGTTTGCTCCACCTCGCCTACGACGGGGTGAGCGGGTGCGTGTGGCTCTTCCTGCTCCCGCTCTTCCTCGTCGCCGGCCTCTTCCGCGGCCAGCACGCCAGGAAGGCGCTGCGCGTCTCGACGTTCGGCCTGGAGCGGCTGCCGCCGTCCGATCCCGAGCGCCCGCGCGTCCTGGTCCACGGCGTCTCGGTCGGTGAGATCAAGGCCTCGCAGTCGCTCGTCGCCGCGCTCCAGGACCGCTACGAGGTCGTCGTCAGCGCGCTGAGCGACACCGGGATCCAGGTCGCCCGGCAGCTCTATCCGGACACGACGATCGTTCGCTACCCGTTCGACTTCCGCCCGCTGGTCTCGCGCTTCTGGCGCCGGGTCCAGCCCGACTTCGTCCTCCTCATGGAGCTCGAGGCCTGGCCGTGCTTCCTGCGGATCGCGAACCGGCGCGGCGCCCCCGTCGCGGTCGTCAGCGGCCGGATCACAGAGCGCTCGTTCCGTCGGTATCGCCTCTTCGGCTCGCTGCCCGAGTTCGGTCGCATCTCGCTCTTCGCCGCCCAGGACGAGGCCTACGCGGGGCGGTTCGCCGACCTCGCGGGGTCGTGGGAGCGCATCGTCGTGACCGGGAACGTCAAGATCGACGGACTGCGCGGTCCGGCGGTCGACCCGTCCGACGAGGCGATGATCGAGCTGCGGCGCAGCGCCGGCCTCGACGCCTCCGACCCGCCCTTCACGGTCGTCGCGGGGAGCACGCACGACGACGAGGAGGTGCAGTTCGTCGAGACCGCCGCCGCGCGGATCCCCGACGCGCGTCTCATCGTGGTCCCGCGCCACCCCGGGCGCTGCTCGTCGGTCGTCCAGGCCGTCGCCTCGGTCCTGCCCCCGGAGCGCGGACCAGAGCGCCTGTCCGAGCTCCGCGCGGCGGGGCGGGCGGGGGACCCGCGGCGCCCGCTGCTGGTCGACACGATCGGCGAGCTGGAGGGGCTCTACGGGCTCGGCGACGCGGTGTTCGTCGGCGGTAGCCTCGTGCCGCACGGCGGCCAGAACATGATGGAGCCCGCCGCCCAGGGGATCCCCGTCATCTACGGGCCCCACGTCGACAACTTCCTGCGCGAGACCGAGATGCTCGAGCGGGTGGGGGCGGCCCGGCGGGTCCCGGACGCCGCGGCCCTCGGCGATGCGCTGGCCGAGCTCCGGGACGATCCCGATCTGCGCGCGCGGATGGCCGCAGCGGGACGGGACGCGATCGCGGCGCAGCAGGGGGCGACCCGGGCCACCCTCGACGCCCTGCGCGAACGCCTCCTCCTGTCCTAGGACCGGCTCTCCGAGGTGCTCTCGGGCCGGCGCGACGGGTAGACTGTCTGCGCGAAGACTGCGAATCCATGCCTTCGGCCGCCCGTCAGCGCGCCATCCCCCCTTCCACACGGACCCGACGACGCCCATGTCCCGTTCCCTCTTCACGTCCGAATCCGTCTCGATGGGCCACCCCGACAAGGTGGCCGACCAGGTCTCGGACGCGATCCTCGATGCCCTCCTCGAGCAGGACCCGAAGAGCCGCGTCGCCTGCGAGACGATGGTGACGACGGGCCTCTGCGTCGTCGCCGGCGAGATCACCACCAACGCGACGGTCAACTACCAGGACGTCGCCCGCCAGGCGATCCGCGAGATCGGCTACACGAACGACGCGTTCGGGATCAACGCCGACACCTGCTCCGTCATGGTGACGCTCGACAAGCAGTCGCCGGACATCGCCCAGGGCGTCGACGACGACAAGGGCCTCCACGTCGAGCAGGGCGCGGGCGACCAGGGCCTGATGTTCGGGTTCGCGTGCGACGAGACCGAGGAGCTCATGCCGCTCCCGATCCACCTCTCGCACCGCCTCGTCGAGAAGCTGGCCGAGCTCCGCCAGAACGGGACGCTCCCGTGGCTCCGCCCCGACTCGAAGAGCCAGGTGACGGTCGAGTACGACGGCGACAAGCCCGTGCGCGTCCACACGGTCGTGATCTCGACCCAGCACGACCCCGAGGTCAACGGCAAGTCCGAGGAGAAGGACGTCCTCGACGAGATCCGCCGCGAGATCATCGAGAAGGTGATCAAGGCCGTCGTTCCGGCCGAGCTGCTCGACGGCGACACGATCTACCACGTCAACCCGACGGGCAAGTTCGTCATCGGTGGACCCCACGGCGACTGCGGCCTGACGGGCCGGAAGATCATCGTCGACACCTACGGCGGCATGGGCCGTCGGGTTGACGTGGTAGATCGTGTCGCCGTCGAGCAGCTCGGCCGGAACGACGGCCTTGATCACCTTCTCGATGAT